>NZ_JACBGN010000001.1 GCF_013401435.1 Streptomyces sp. BR123 | reverse complement strand
GACCCCGTCCGCCCCTCCCCGCCCGCTGGACCCCATCGACCGGTCGATCATGCGGCTGCTCCAGGCGGACGGCCGGGCCTCGATACGGTCGGTCGCCGAGCAGGTCCACGTGTCGCGCGCGAACGCCTACGCCCGAATAAACCGGCTCATCGACGACGGGGTGATCCGCGGCTTCACGGCCCGCGTCAACCACGAACGGGCAGGTCAGGGCGCCTCTGCCTATATCACTCTGAAGATCGTGCAGAACTCCTGGCGCACGGTCCGCGAGAAGCTCCGCGAGCTGCCGGGCGCTGCGCACATCGCCCTGGTCAGCGGCGATTTCGACGTCCTGCTGCTGGTCCACACCCCCGACAACCGGACCCTTCGGGAGCTGGTCCTCACCCGTCTCCAGGCCATTCCGGAGGTGCTCTCCACGCGCACGCTGCTGGTCTTCGAGGAGACGGACCTGCTCGACTCGGCCCCGGGGGCCGCAGGAGCCGGCCCGGCCCTCCCGGAGGACTGACGGCAGGCCGGCGGCGCCCGCCGAGGACGGGCCGGACGGCGCGAGAACGGTGCCGGACCACGGACGGATCCGGCCGGATCACTGCCGGCAGCGGCCGAAGGTCACCACATAGGTCCAGGCGTTGCTCGCGCCGGCCCCGGCCGGGTCGGCCGAACCGGGCTGCGCCCACCTGCCGATGTCGCGCATGGAGCCGTCGAGGATGAGCGCGCGGTGGCCCGGGCTGTTCATCCACCAGTTGACGGCGGCCTTGGGAGAACCTCCCGTGCCCCAGCCGGTGTAGGCGATCTCGCCGAACGCCCACGAGCGCGGGTTCGGGCAGTAGCCGGCCGCGGTGATGCGGCTGTGCGGCGTGGAACCCGTCTGCGGGTTGGTGTGCGGGTCCTTGCCCGGACCCCACCACTTCTGCTGGACGGCGGCGACCGCGTGTTGCCGGGCCGCGTTCGTCAGCGGTCCGTTGACGGTGAGGGCCGGCAGCCCTCGGCTGGTGCGCTGGGCGTTGATCAGGCACACCACGGAGGTGTCGCAGCCCTGGGCCGCGGTCGGGGGCGCAGCGACGGGTACCAGCGCGGCGGAGAGGGCAGCGGCCACGAGGGGGCCGAGAAGAGAGCGGGTTCGAGAAGCACGGCTTGTCACGAGGGTCCACCTCCCGCGGGGAACTGTGTGTACAGCGGTGCGGAGGTGGCGACCGGTCGCCGGGAACTTCTTACCCAGGCTGCCATCGGGTCGGCCCGGTCGCCATCCGGGACTCCAAAATCGCCGCAAGCCCGGCGATCCGTTCCAGCGGATCAGCCGCGGACCGTCCGCAGCCCGTCGAAGGCCATGTGGACCACGGCGTCGGCCAGCTGGTCCGGGGTGGTGCCGGGGTGCGGGCGGTACCACTCCACCAGGGAGTTGACCATCCCGAACAGCAGGCGGGTGGCCAGCCGGATGTCCACGTCCGCCCGCAGGTCCCCGTCGGCCGCGGCGGCCTGGAGGAGCTCCGCGACCCGGTGGTCGAACTCCCGGCGGCGCTCCAGCGCCCAGCGCTCGGTCCGGGTGTTGCCCCGCACCCGCAGCAGCAGCGTGACGTACGGCAGCTCCCCGACCAGGACCTCCACCGTGCGGCGCGTGACGTACTCGACCCGCTCGACCGCCCGTCCCTGCACCGCTCCCGGCTCGTCGAGCACGGCGAAGAGCCCGTCGAGCGCGCGGCTGACGGCGCGCTGGAGCAGCTCCTCCTTGCCCGCGACGTGGTGGTAGATCGAGGACTTGGAGATGCCCGCCGCCTTGGAGAGGTGCTCCATGGAGGTGCCGTCGTAGCCGCGCTCGTTGAAGACCTGGACCGCGACCGTCAGGAGCGACTCGGGGGTGTAGGTGTCCCGCCTGGCGGTCGTCATGCGCTCTCCTCCGCCGTGGCGGCGTCCTCGGGAGCCTCCTCGTGGGCGTCCTCTGCGTCCTCGGCGTCCTCTGGCGATTCCGCGTAGCCGAGCTTGAAGAGCGCCAGCGAGGGCGCGTAGCGGCCGCCCGGGCAGCGCTCGTCGAGGTTGTGCAGCAGGTCGTACGCCCAGTCGGCGCCGAGCCGCTCGTGCCATGCGGACGGCCCCAGCGGGTAGTTGACGCCGAGCCGCATCGCCGTGTCGATGTCCTCGGCGGAGGCCACGCCGCGGGCGACGGCGTCGGCGGTCAGGTCGATCAGCATCGCGACCGTACGGGCCACGATCATGCCCGGGACGTCGCCGATGACCGAGACCTGCTTGCCGAGCTTCTGGAACAGCCCGACGGCCTCGGCGAGGGTCTGCTCGCTCGTGTCCTCTCCGGCGGAGAGCGCGATGCGGGTGGCCCCGCGGTAGTCGAGCGCCAGGTCGAAGTAGACGACGTCGGTGAACTCGACGGAGGTCTTGCCGTCCGCGAGGACCAGCTGCCCCTCGCCGGGCAGCTGGATGTACGGGCCCCCGGTCCCGGCCGCCGTGACCGCGATCCCGGCCTCCTCCATCAGGTCCACCAGGTCCGCGGCGGGGCCGAGGTCGCCGACGACGGTGACCTTCTCCGGGGCCTCCGCGGGGGCGGCGGTGTGCGGGACCGGTGCCGGCGCGTCCGGGCCGTACGGGTACCAGCCGTGCCCCGACTTGCGGCCGAGGCGGCCCGACTGGACCAGCCGGCGCTGCGCGAGCGAGGGGGTGAACTTGGGGCTGCGCCAGAAGGACTCCCACACCGACCGGGTGACGGCCTCGTTGACGTCCTGGCCGATCAGATCGGTCAGCGCGAACGGGCCCATCTTGAAGCCGCCGGACTCGCGGAGCACGGCGTCGATGGTGGCCGGGTCGGCGCCCTGCTCCTCGTACACCGCGAAGGCCTCGGCGTAGAAGGGGCGGGCGATGCGGTTGACGATGAATCCGGGGGTGTCGGCGCAGCGGACCGGCGTCTTCCCCCAGCTCAGCATGGTGCGGTAGCCGCGCTCGGCGGCGGCCGGGTCGGTCGCGTGGCCGCTGACCACCTCGACGAGGGGGAGCAGCGGGGCCGGGTTGAAGAAGTGCAGGCCCAGGAAGCGGCCGGGGTGCGCGAGGCCCCCGGCCAGCTCGGTGACGGAGAGGGAGGAGGTGTTGGTCGCCAGCAGGGCGTCCGCGGCCAGCACCTCTTCGAGTGCCGCGAAGACCGCGCGCTTGACGCCGGTGTCCTCGACGATCGCCTCGACGACGAGCGCGGCGTCCGCGAGGTCGGAGAGGGCGGAGGCCGCGAGGATCCGGCCGTTCGCGGCCTCGGCCTCGGCGGGCTCCAGGCGGCCCTTCGCGGCCATGCGGTCGACGCGGTCCTGGACGATGGCGACGCCGTCGGCGGCGAGGGCGGCGTTGATGTCGTAGATCAGAACCCGGTGGCCTGCGAGGAGCGCGACCTGGGCGATGCCCTGGCCCATGGTGCCGGCGCCGACCACCGCAACGGTGCGGGACCGTTCGATTGCTGTCATGTCCTGATCCTCCCGCACCGAGTTCTCCACAGGTCCGCCGGGCCCTCTTGTCCCGACCGATCGTTCGGTTACTCTAACTCCAGTCTGCTCTTCTTCACCCGCCCCTGCCTGATCCCGGTCTGCGATCCAGCTGATCTTGCCCGGCTCAACGAGGAGTTGGTCCCTGATGGCCGCCGAGCCCACCGTCCCCCAGTCGTCCGCCCTGTCGGAGCTGTCCGCCAAGCACCGGCCCACCCTGGACCAGGCGCTGGAAGCCATCCGCAGCCGTGCCTACTGGTCCCCGCACCCCGAGCACCCCAAGGCGTACGGCGAGACCGCCCCCGCCGACGGCCTCGCCGCCTTCCAGGCCCTCCAGGGCACCCGCTTCGACCTCGACCAGCCGGGCACCGACGGCTGGACGGGCGGCGAGGTCTCCCCGTTCGGCCCCTCGCTGGGCATCGAGTACCCGCACGTCGACCCGGACGTGCTGCTGCCCGCGATGCGCGCCGGCATGGGCGCCTGGCGGGACGCCGGGCCGGAGGCCCGCGCCCTGGTCTGCGTCGAGATCCTGGCCCGCATCAGCGCGCGGACGCACGAGTTCGCCCACGCCGTCATGCACACCAGCGGCCAGGCGTTCATGATGGCGTTCCAGGCGGGCGGCCCCCACGCGCAGGACCGCGGCCTGGAGGCCGTGGCGTACGCGTTCGCGGAGCAGACCCGCGTCCCGGGCCGGGCGGACTGGTCCAAGCCGCAGGGCAAGAAGGACCCGCTGCAGCTGGACAAGGCCTTCACGGCGGTCCCGCGCGGCGTCGCCCTGGTGATCGGCTGCAACACCTTCCCGACGTGGAACGGCTACCCGGGTCTGTTCGCCTCCCTCGCCACCGGCAACGCGGTGCTGGTCAAGCCGCACCCGCGGGCCGTCCTCCCGCTCGCCCTGACGGTGCGGGTCGCCCGTGAGGTCCTGAAGGAGACGGGCTTCGACCCGAACCTGGTGGCCCTGGCCGTCGACCGCCCGGGCGAGGGCATCGCCAAGGAGCTGGCCGTCCGCCCCGAGATCAAGGTGATCGACTACACGGGCTCGACGGAGTTCGGCGACTGGCTGGAGGCCAACGCCCGCCAGGCCCAGGTGTACACGGAGAAGGCCGGCGTCAACACGGTCGTCATCGACTCCACGGACAACTACAAGGGCATGCTGGCGAACCTCGCCTTCTCCCTGTCGCTCTACAGCGGCCAGATGTGCACCACCCCGCAGAACCTGCTGATCCCGCGGGACGGCATCGACACCGACGCCGGCCGCAAGACGTACGACGAGGTCGTCGCCGACGTCGCGGCCTCGGTCAGCGGCCTGCTCGGCGACGATGCCCGCGCGAACGCGCTGCTGGGCGCGCTGGTCAACCCGGACGTCAAGGCCCGCCTGGAGGCGGCCGCCGGCCTCGGCGAGGTCGCGCTGGCCTCCCGCGAGGTGGCCAACCCCGAGTTCCCGGACGCCGTGGTGCGCACCCCGGTCGTGGTGAAGCTGGACGCCGGCAAGGCGGACGACTCCGCGCCCTACCTCTCGGAGTGCTTCGGCCCGGTCTCCTTCGCGGTGGCCGTGGACAGCACGTCGGACGCCCTCGACCTGCTGCGCCGCACGGTGCGCGAGAAGGGCGCGATGACGGTCGGCGCGTACACCACCTCGGCGGACACCGAGCGGGCCGTCGAGGAGGTCTGCCTGGAGGAGTCGGCGCAGCTCTCGCTGAACCTGACCGGCGGGGTGTACGTCAACCAGACCGCCGCGTTCTCCGACTTCCACGGCTCGGGCGGCAACCCGGCCGCGAACGCCGCGCTGTGCGACGGGGCGTTCGTCGCGAACCGCTTCCGCATGGTGGAGGTCCGCCGCCAGGCGTGACGGCGGCGGCTCAGCCGGGGTGGGGCCCTCCCCAGTGGAACAGGGCCATGGCCACGCTGGTCGCCAGGTTGTAGCTGGACACCTGCGGCCGCATCGGCAGGGAAACGAGGTGGTCCGCCCGGGCGCGCAGTTCGGGCGAGATCCCGTGCCGCTCCGAGCCGAAGGCCAGCAGCGCGTCGTCCGGGAGGGCGAGGGCTCGGATGTCCTCGCCCTCCGGGTCGAGCGCGTACACGGGCCCCTCGGGGAGGGTCTCCAGGCTCACGGACTGCACGGTGGTGGCGTAGTGCAGCCCGGCCCCGGCCCGCACCACGTTCGGATGCCACGGGTCCAGGTCGCCCCGGGTGACGACGCCCGTCGCCCCGAATCCGGCGGCGAGCCGCACGACGGCGCCGACGTTGCCCAGGTTCCGCGGGTTGTCGAGCACGACGATGGGCGCGGTCCGCGGCGTCCGATCCAGCAGGGCCCTCCCCTCGGCGGCATCGGGCCGCACGGCGAGCGCGGCGACCCCGGTGGGGTGCACGCGGGGGAGCAGCGTCCGCAGCTCGGCGGCGCGCACGAGCCGCGCGACGTCGTCCTCCACATCCGAAGCCAGCTGCGCGGCCAGCGCCCGCACCGCCCCCGGGTCATCGGCCACGGCGACCCGCACATCGGCACCGAACCGCAGCGCGTGCTTCAGCGCATGGAACCCGTCGAGCAGGACGAGATCGCCGCCCTCCGCAGCCGCATGCCACTCCCGCACCGTCTGTTCACTCATGCAGCGAGCCTACGACCCGCGCGAATCCAGGCCCGCCGGCGATCGGGGCGTGGGTCCCGGCAGAGCCCGGGGAACGTCAAGAGGGGCGGGGCGGTGAGCTGCTCCGCGCAGCGGCATCTACCGCGAACCGGCAGCCGCAGCCGGGTCCGGGCCGGCATCCGGGCCGACAGCCGCAGCCGGGTCCGGGTCGGCATCCCGGGACGGCGCGGGCAAGGCCACCGGCGGCGCCCCGGCCGAAGCCACCCCCGCCCCCGGTCGACGGCGAAGCCGCCCGGCCACAGCCCCGACCCCCACCAGGAACCCGGTCGGCAGGAACACCGCATCAGCGGCGATCATCGCCAACGAAAAGAACGGCAGCCCCAGCAACACCGCAATTCCCGCATGCTCCAGCATCATCACACCGAGCAGCACATTCTTGATCCGCCGGTGGAACACCGTGAAGGGAAACGCCACCTGCAGCACGACCGTCCCGTAGGTCAGCAGCATCACCAGCGTCCCGCTGCCCGCCAGCAGCGCCGACAGCCCGGGCCAGGGGCTGAAGTAGTCCAGCCCGAGCGGGTAGTACAACGCGGTCCCGTCCTGCCACCGCGACCCCTGGACCTTGTACCAGCCCGCCGTGGCGTAGATCAGGCAGACCTCCGCCATGATCACCAGCATCCCGGCGTTGTGCACCGCATTGGCCAGCACGTCCAGAAGGGCCCGCCCCTCGCTCCGCCCGGCGCCCTCCCCGGCCGCGAGGCCCTCGCTGCGCCCGGCCATCCACCACAGAGCGGCAGCCACCCACAGCGCGGTGAACGCCGCCGACCAGCCGAGCCCGAACCGCCCGGTCAGGGCCCCGTACGCGGACACGGCACCGAGCACGCCCCACAGCACCGGCCCGGCCGCCCCGGCAGAGGCGGACCCTCGCAGCCGCGCCCGCCGAGCGTCCAGCGACCACACCTGCGCACACCGCGTGAGCACCAGGTAGATCGCCATCAGGTGGATGACGTTGTCGCCGCCGTCGCCCATGAACACACTGCGGTTCTGCAGGGACAGCACCCCGGCCATGAACACCACGGACGTGGCCCGGGTCCGCCAGCCCAGCATCAGCAGCGCGCTCGCCAGCACCGCCGCCAGGTAGACCGTCTCGAACCACAGCACCGAGTCCGACCACAGCAGCACCGTGAAGGCGTGGTTCGACTCGACCAGCTGCCGGGCGAGCTCCCAGCTCCAGGGGCCGTCGGGCCCGTACAGCTCGTGCCGGTTCGGGTACTCGCGCAGCAGGAAGAACAGCCAGGTCCCGGCGAAGCCGATCCGGACGACGGCGCTCTGGTAGGGACCGAGCGCCTCCCCCGTGACCCTCGCCAGCACCCGCGCCGCGCCGGCCCGCGCCCGTCTCAGACCGTCCACCACGGCAGCTCCCGGTAGTACGTCCGGGTGTCGGTCCGCTCGTCGCTCCAGGCCGGCGCGGGTACCGCGCGCGTCGCCGAGCGCAGCTGGATCCGTACGACCTCGCCGTCCCGGCCGGTCGTCCCCGCCCCGGTGCCGGTCCCGGTCCCGGTCCCGCCGAGCCGGTTCAGGGCAATCCGCCGCAGGTACTGCTCGGACAGCTCACCGCGCTCGCCGTTGGGATTGTCGTCCTCGTCGTGGGAGCCGGTGAAGAAGTCCCAGGCCCGGCGCAGCTCGTTCTGCCGGGTGTGGCTCGGCAGCAGGCTGTGCTCGATGGCCGCGCCGTCTTCGGCGGACAGGTCGTGCCACGGCCCGGTGACCACCTCCCCGCCGGGGGTCCGGTATTCCGCCCGGACCTCGACCGCGACGTTCTGCTGGAGCGGGTTGGGGGCGAAGAGCTTCCAGTTCTGCTCGAACTCCGGGTAGATCCAGCCGTCGACCACCGCCGCGTGCCGCTTGCTCAGCGTGTTGGACGGCGCGACGTGCAGGAAGACCAGGGCCAGGTGGGCGCAGGCGGCGAGGCCGGTCGCGGCCAGGGCGAGGGCGGCGACGGCCCGGTACGGGCCGGACAGCCCCGCGATCCCCGGCGGGCGGACCTGCGCTGCGGCCTGTGGGAGAGCCGGCGGGACGGCCGGCGGGCGGGCGGGCGGAGCGTCCGCTTCGGCGGTCTCGCGCTCGTTCGATTCCATCGCGTCCCGATCGTTCGGCGTCCACAGGGTTGACCACAGAGGTTGACACCCTACGGGCCGCCGACTCACCATTGAAGGGAACGAACCGAACGATCGGTCGGTCGGGCGGTCCAACAGACTCTGGCAGGGAGCCGGGATGGTGGCAGTGACCCCGGAAGCGGGGCAGGACGCGGGGCTGGAAGCCGGCCTCGCGGCACAGCTCGCGGCGGCCTTCGACGCCGCGGTGGCGGCCGACGACCGCGTCGAGCCGCGGGACTGGATGCCCGACGAGTACCGCTCGACGCTCGTACGCCAGATGGCCCAGCACGCCCACTCCGAGATCATCGGCATGCAGCCCGAGGCCAACTGGATCACCCGCGCGCCCTCGCTGCGCCGCAAGGCGATCCTCATGGCCAAGGTGCAGGACGAGGCCGGGCACGGGCTGTACCTGTACAGCGCCGCCGAGACCCTCGGCACCAGCCGCGACGAGCTGCTCGACAAGCTCCACACGGGCAGGCAGAAGTATTCGTCGATCTTCAACTACCCCACGCTGACCTGGGCCGACGTCGGCGCGATCGGCTGGCTCGTGGACGGAGCGGCGATCACCAACCAGGTCCCGCTGTGCCGCTGCTCCTACGGGCCGTACGCCCGCGCCATGGTGCGGATCTGCAAGGAGGAGTCCTTCCACCAGCGCCAGGGCTTCGAGCTCCTCCTCGCCCTCTCCCAGGGCACGCCGGAGCAGCACGCGATGGCGCAGGACGCGGTGGACCGCTGGTGGTGGCCCTCGCTGATGATGTTCGGCCCGCCGGACGCCGAGTCGTCGCACTCGGCGCAGTCGATGGCGTGGCGGATCAAGCGGCACTCCAACGACGAGCTGCGCCAGCGCTTCGTGGACATCGCCGTTCCGCAGGCCGAGACGCTCGGCCTGACCCTGCCCGACCCGGACCTGAAGTGGAACGAGGAGCGCGGGCACTACGACTTCGGCGCGATCGACTGGACCGAGTTCTGGGACGTGCTCAAGGGCAACGGCCCGTGCAACGACCAGCGGCTCGGGCAGCGCCGCCGGGCCCACGAGGAAGGCGCGTGGGTCCGGGAGGCGGCCGCGGCATACGCCGCCAAGCACGCGGCGGCACCGGCCGCCGCGGCAACGAACGAGGAGGCAGGGGTATGACGCAGAACTGGCCGCTGTGGGAGGTGTTCGTGCGCTCGCGGCGCGGCCTCTCGCACACACACGCCGGCAGCCTGCACGCTCCCGACGCGGAGATGGCCCTGCGCAATGCCCGCGACCTCTACACCCGGCGCAGCGAGGGCGTCTCCATCTGGGTGGTGCCCTCCGCCGAGATCACCGCGTCCTCACCGGACGAGCGGGACCCGTTCTTCGCTCCGGCGGCCGACAAGCCGTACCGGCACCCGACCTTCTACGACATCCCCGAAGGGGTGAGCCACCTGTGACCGGCACCGACATCGCCGTGCCGGCTGCGGCCGCCCTCGCCCTCGGGGACGACGCGCTGGTCCTCTCCCACCGCCTGGGCGAGTGGGCCGGCCACGCCCCCGTGCTGGAGGAGGAGGTCGCCCTCGCCAACATCGCGCTCGACCTGCTCGGCCAGGCCCGCGTCCTGCTGTCGATGATCGGCGACGAGGACGAGCTGGCGTTCCTGCGCGAGGAACGGTCCTTCCGCAACGTGCAGCTGGTGGAGCAGCCGAACGGCGACTTCGCCCACACCATCGCCCGCCAGCTGTACTTCTCCCTGTACCAGCACGAGCTGTACGCGCAGCTCGCCGCCGGGGACGGACCGTTCGCCGGCCTGGCCGCCAAGGCCGTCAAGGAGACCGCGTACCACCGCGACCACGCCGAGCAGTGGACGCTGCGGCTCGGCGACGGCACCGAGGAGAGCCGCCGGCGCATGCGGGCCGGCCTGGACGCGCTGTGGCGTTACACCGGCGAGCTGTTCCAGCCGGTGGAGGGCCTCGACGGGGTCGACTGGACCGCGCTGGAGGACCGCTGGACGGCCGCGCTGGGCGCCGTACTGGGCCGGGCCGGGCTCTCCCTCCCCGAAGGCCCGCGCACCGGCGCCTGGGCCGCCGGGGCAGGCCGGCAGGGCCTGCACACCGAGCCGTTCGGCCGGATGCTGGCCGAGATGCAGCACCTGCACCGCAGCCACCCGGGGGCGACATGGTGACCCGCGCGCAGGAGGCGCCCGAGGCCCTGAGCCGCCTGGAGGCGGAGCTGACCGAGCTGGCCGGATCCGTCCCCGACCCCGAGCTGCCCGTGCTCACCCTGGCCGAACTGGGTGTCGTGCGCGGGGTGCGGATGCACGAGGACGGCCACGCCGAGGTCACCCTCACCCCCACGTACACCGGATGCCCGGCGATCGAGGCCATGTCCGCCGACATCGAGCGGGCCCTGACCGGCCACGGCATACCGGACGTCCGGGTGCGGACCGTCCTGTCGCCCGCCTGGTCGACCGACGACATCAGCGCCGAAGGCCGGCGCAAGCTGGCCGAGTTCGGCATCGCCCCGCCCCGCCCGCACGCGGCGGACGGGCCGGTCCCCGTCGCCCTGTCGGTGCGCTGCCCGCACTGCGGGTCGACCGAGACCGAGCTGCTCAGCAGGTTCTCGTCCACCGCGTGCAAGGCGCTGCGCCGCTGCACCGCGTGCCGTGAACCGTTCGACCACTTCAAGGAGCTGTAGATGGCCGCGTCCACGCCGTCGCCCGCGTCGGCGACGGGCTCCGCGCGTCCCCCGCGCCACGGCGCCTTCCACCGGCTGACGGTGTCGGCGGTCGACCGGCTCACCGACGACTCCGTGGCGCTGACCCTCGCGGTCCCCGAAGGGCTGCGCGCCGACTACCGGCACGCCGCCGGCCAGCACCTCACCCTGCGCCGGACGACCCCCGAGGGCGCGGAGGTCCGCCGCACCTACTCGATCTGCTCCCCGGCCCCGGATCCCGCCGGTCCCGGCCCGGAGCGGCTCCAGGTCGGCGTACGGCTCGTCGAGGGCGGCGAGTTCTCCACCTTCGCGCACAAGGAGGTCGCCGCCGGGGACGCGCTGGACGTGATGGTCCCGGCCGGCCGCTTCGTCATCGACCCGGCCGCCGCGCCCGCGGGCGGCCACTACGCGGCGATCGTCGGCGGCAGCGGCATCACCCCGGTGCTGTCGATCGCCGCGACGCTGCTGGCGGCCCGGCCCGACGCCCGGTTCTGCCTGGTCCGCACCGACCGTACACAGGCCTCGACGATGTTCCTGGAGGAGGTCGCCGACCTCAAGGACCGCTACCCGGACCGCTTCCAGCTGGTGACGGTGCTGTCCCGGGAGGAGCAGGAGGCCGGGCTGCCGTCCGGGCGGCTGGACGAGGAGCGCCTGAAGGGCCTGCTGCCGGCGCTGCTGCCCGTCGCCGACGTCACCGGCTGGTACCTGTGCGGTCCCTACGGGCTGGTCGTCTCCGCGGAGCGGGCCCTGGCCACGCTCGGCGTCGGGCGCGGCCGGGTCCACGAGGAGGTCTTCCACGTCGAGGACGCCGCCGCACCGGCCCGCGCCGCGGCCGCGGCTCCCGTGCACGGCCGGGTCACCGCCCGCCTCGACGGCCGCTCGGGCACCTGGCCCGTCCAGGGCGGGGAGTCCCTGCTCGACACGGTGCTGCGCAACCGCGCGGACGCCCCCTACGCCTGCAAGGGCGGAGTGTGCGGCACCTGTCGCGCGTTCGTGGTGAAGGGCGAGGTCCGGATGGACCGGAACTTCGCGCTGGAGGCGGAGGAGACGGACGCCGGGTTCGTGCTGGCCTGCCAGTCCCACGCGGTGACCGAGGAAGTGGAGATCGACTTCGACCGCTGAGAACGGCTCCGTCCGCTGAACCCTCCGGCGGCGGCCCCCCGTGGGGCTGCCGCCGGAGGTCTGTCCAATTCCCGGAAGCTGCTCTATCTTGACGCTCCGTCAGATCCAGGAGCCCGGGCACCGGTGTGCAGCCCTGGTACCGGTGTACGCGCGGGAGGACAGGCAGTGGACTTCACCTTCACCGAGGAGCAGCAGGCCGCCGCCGAGGCGGCGAAGGCCGTCTTCGCCGGGGTCGCCCCGGACGGCGTGCCCAGCCCGGCCCTGACCCCGGGCGCCGTCGCCGACGACTTCGACCGGCCGCTGTGGGCCCGGCTCGCCGCGTCGGACCTGATCGGCCTGGCCCTGGCCGAGGAGTACGGGGGCGCCGGCCTCGACGCCATCGCCCTGTGCCTGGTGCTGCGCGAGGCGGCGAAGCGGCTGGCCCGGGTGCCGCTGCTGGAACACTGCGCCACCGCCGCCGTCGTCCAGGCGCACGGCAGCCCCGAACTCGCCCGCGCGCTGCTGCCCGGTGCCGCGACCGGGAGCCTCGTCCTCACCGCCGCCGCCCACGGGCGCAGCGGCCACGACCCCGCCCCACTCGCCGTCGGCGCGCGCCGCGAGGGCACCGGCTGGATCCTCGACGGGGTGCAGACCGCCGTGCCGTGGGCGCACGCCGCGGACTGGATCGCCGTACCGGCCCACACCGGCGCCGGGAACGCCGTCCTCGCGCTCGTCCCGCGCGACGCCGAGGGCCTGGCCCTGGCCGACCAGTACTCCACCAGCGGGGAACTGCTCGCCGAACTCTCCCTGGACGGTGTCCGGGTGCCCGCGGCCCGT
Source organism: Streptomyces sp. BR123 (assembly GCF_013401435.1). Classification (GTDB taxonomy): domain Bacteria; phylum Actinomycetota; class Actinomycetes; order Streptomycetales; family Streptomycetaceae; genus Streptomyces. The sequence goes on along the minus strand of NZ_JACBGN010000001.1, from coordinate 96,743 downwards.
CTGATCGCCGCCCCGGCGGCCTGGGAGCGGCTGCACCGGCTCCTCACCGTCGGGACCTGCGCCCTCGCGTTGGGACTCGGCACGGCCGTGCTCGCCATGACCGGCGAGTACACGGGCAAGCGCGAGCAGTTCGGCTTCCCGGTGGCCACCTTCCAGGCGGTCGCCGTGCAGGCCGCGGACCGCTACATCGACCTGCGCGCCATGGAGGCCACCCTGTGGCAGGCGGCCTGGCGGATCGACGCGGCGACCGGCGGGGCCGGCGGCCCGCTGCCGCCCGCCGGGGACATCGCCGTCGCCAAGATCTGGGCCTCGGAGGGGGTGCGCCGGGTCGTGCAGACGGCGCAGCACCTGCACGGCGGCTTCGGCGCCGACACCGACTACCCGCTGCACCGCTACCACGCCTGGGCCAAGCAGCTGGAGCTCCAGCTCGGCCCGGCCGCCGCACACGAGGAAACGCTGGGCGACCTGCTGGCCGCGCACGCACGCACCGCCTGAGGCGCCCCGCGCACCCCGCGGCGCCCCGCGGGCGCCCGACGCGCTGCGGGGCAGGAGGTGGGGGCCTACAGCACGAAGGCCGGACCGCCGTTGTCGGTCACCATCGGTCGCCCGGCACCGTCCCAGGCCTGCATCCCGCCGTCGACGTTCACGGCGTCGATGCCCTGGCGCACCAGGTACTGCGTGACCTGCGCGGAGCGCCCGCCGACCCGGCACACCACGTGCACCCGGCGGCCGTCCTCCACGGCTTCCGTCAGCTCGCCGAAGCGGGCGGCGAAGGCGCTCATCGGGATGTGCAGGGCGCCTTCCACGTGCCCGGCGGCCCACTCGTCGTCCTCGCGCACGTCCAGCACAAAGCCTTCGGAGGGCACCGCGGCGGCGTCCACCGAGGGAAGCGGTCCGAAGTTCATACGTCGCCTTCTCTCATCACGGGTCGGACCCCCAACCTATCCGAGCCGGCCGGACTCACCCCGCCGCCAGGGCGGCGAGCTGAGCCTCCTTCTCGGACACCTGGGCCAGCAGCTGCTCGGCGATCTCGTTCAGCAGCCCGTCCGGGTCTTCGGGGGCCATCCGCAGCATCGCCCCGATCGCGCTGTCCTCCAGCTCGCGGGCCACCACCGTGAGCAGCTCCTTGCGCCGGGCCAGCCACTCCAGCCGGGCGTACAACTCCTCGCTCTCGCTCAGCCGCTGCTCCGCCTGCGCCGCCGGGCCGGCCGCCCACTCCTCGGCCAGCTCGCGCAGCAGCTGCTCCTCGCCCCGCCCGTACGCGGCGTTGACCCGGGCGATGAAGGCGTCGCGCCGCTGCCGCTCGGCTTCGTCCTGGGCGAGGTCCGGGTGGGCCCGCCGGACGAGCTCGCGGTACAGGCGCTTGACCTCCTCCGTCGGCCGCACCCGCTGCGGCGGCCGCACCGGCCGGTCGGTGAGCATCGCGCCCGCGTCGTCCGAGATCCCGTCGGAGCCCATCCAGTCGTGGAACAGCTCGTCAACCCCCGGCATGGGCATCACCAGCGAGCGCGCCTCCCGGGCCAGCCGCAGGTCCTCGGCGTCGCCGCTGCGCTCCGCCCTGGCCTCGGCGATCAGCGCGTCCAGCTCGTCGAGCCGTGCGTACATGGGGCCGAGCTTCTGGTGGTGCAGCCGGGAGAAGTTCTCGACCTCCACCCGGAAGGTCTCCACCGCGATCTCGAACTCGATCAGCGCCTGCTCGGCGGCCCGCACGGCCCGCTCCAGGCGGGCCTCGGGCCGCTCGTCGCCGGAGGCGCCGGAGGCCGGACCGGAGGCGCCGGAGGTCGCGGAGGCGGTCTCTTCACTCTGCTGCTCGCTCACCCGGCCACCCTAAGCCCGGTCCGGCCGGGCCCGGGTTTCGGCCAGGACACGACCGGAACGCTCAGACCCCGGCCTCGGCGGCGATCCGGCCCGCCTTCACCGCCGCCACCAGGTCCGCGTGGTCGGCCTCCGTGCGGTCGGCGTAGGCCACCGCGAACGCGGCGAACGCCTCGTCCAGCTCCTCGTTCTTGCCGCAGTACCCGGCCAGCAGCCGCGGGTCGGCGCTGTGCGCGTGCGCCCGGGCCAGCAGGGCCCCGGTCATCCGGCCGTAGTCGTCGAGCTGGTCCGCGGAGAGCGCCGCCGGGTCCACGCTGCCCTTGCGGTTGCGGAACTGGCGGACCTGGTACGGGCGCCCCTCGACCGTGGTCCAGCCCAGCAGGATGTCCGAGACGACCTGCATGCGCTTCTGCCCGGCCACCACGCGGCGGCCCTCGTGCTCCTCGGCCCTGGCCTCGAAGCCCACCGCGGGGAGGTGCGGCAGCAGCACCGACGGCCGCGCCTCCTTGACCTGGAGCACGAGCGGCTCGCCCCGGTGGTCCAGCAGCAGCACCACGTACGAGCGGGTGCCGACACTGCCGGTGCCGACCACGCGGAACGCGACGTCGTGGATCGCGTACCGGGCCAGCAGCGGCAGCCGATCCCCCTGCAGCGTGTGCAGGTACGGGCCCAGCGAGGCCGCCACGGCCGCCGCCTCCGCGTCCCCGACCCGGCGCAGCACCGGCAGGGCGTCCACGAAACGACGCCCGCTGTCGGGGCAGGGCTCGGTCGACTTGGCGGCGAACCGCGCCGAGGTGTTGCTGCGGGCCTTGTCCGCCACCCGCTGGAGGATGCCGAGCATGTCGCGGGCGTCGGCGTGCGTGACGAGCTGCTCGTCCGCGATCGCGTTCCAGGCGTCCATCGCCGGGAGCTTGGCCAGCAGCCGCACGGTGCGGCGGTAGGTGCCGACGGCGTCGAGCGCAGCGGCCCGGCAGGTGTCCTCGTCCGTGCCGGCCACCCGGCCGGCCAGGATCAGCGAGGTCGCCAGCCGCTTCAGGTCCCACTCCCAGGGCCCGTGGACGGTCTCGTCGAAGTCGTTCAGGTCCATGACGAGGCGGCCGCGGGCGTCGCCGTACAGGCCGAAGTTCCCGGCGTGCGCGTCACCGCAGATCTGCGCCCCGATGCCGGTCACGGGGCCGGCGGACAGGTCGTGGGCCATCAGTCCGGCGGCCCCGCGCAGGAACGCGAAGGGGTTCGCGGACATCCGGCCCACTCGTATCGGCGTCAGCTCGCGGACCCGCCCGGCGTTGGACTCCTCCACCGCGCGCACCGCGTCCGGCCGCCCGGCGGGCGCCTCGAAGCGTGCGTGCGCCGCGCGCGGCACCCTGCCCCGCAGCGCCTTGCCCGCCTCCCTGGGCGAGCCGTCCTCAGTCCGCGGGGCGAACCCCAGGACGTCCGGCAGCCGGCCTTCGCAGTCCGCCGTGTCCGCCATGCCCGCAGTGCCCGCCGCGTACGCCGCGCGCCGTTCCGCCATCGCCATGCTGCCGCCCCCGCCCGTGAGCACCGGGAAGACGCCTGCCGGCGTCTTCCCGGTGTTCCGTTGTTCCGTTGTTCCGTCGTTCCGTCTTCGTCGTTCCGGGCCGACGCCCGACGTCGTTCCGGTGCCCGACCGTATCTAGAGCCCGGCGTCCCTGGCCAGCAGGGCCGCCTGCACGCGGTTCTCGCAGCCCAGCTTCGCCAGGATCCGGCTCACGTACGTCTTCACCGTCGCCTCGCTCATGTGCAGCCGCCGGCCCGCGTCGGCGTTGGACAGCCCCTCGCCCAGCAGGGCGAGCACCCCGCACTCGCGCTCGCTCAGCTCGGCGATCCGCCGCCTGGCCTCCTCGCTGCGCGCCACCGCCCGGCCCGACGCCAACTGGTCGACGACGTGCCGCGTCGCCCCCGGCGAGAGGTACGCGTCCCCCGCCGCGGCCGCCCGGACCGCCCCGATCAGCTCGCCCGGCGCGGAGTCCTTGAGCAGGAACCCGGCGCTGCCCTGGCCGAGCGCCCGCAGCACGTTCTCCTTCTCCCCGAAGGTCGTCAGGACCAGGGCCCGCACCTCGGGCACGGACCTGCCCAGCTCCCCGAGCGCGGTCAGGCCGTCCATGACGGGCATCTGGATGTCGAGGAGCACCATGTCCGGGGCGTGCGAGCGGGCCAGCTCCACGGCCTCCCGACCGTTCGCCGCCTCGGCGACGACCTCGATGTCCGGCGCCGACGTCAGGATCATCCTGATCCCGGCCCTGATCAGCGGCTCGTCGTCAGCGATCACCACTCGGATCACCTTGGCTGTCACCCGCGCTCCTACTGCTTGACCTCGTACGACTGCTTGTCGACGAGCTTGCCGTCCTTGAAGCAGAACCGGAAAACCGTATCGCCGTCGAGTTCGTCGTTCGCCGACGACAGCCAGGCCACGCACGCCGAACCGGCTGGCTTCTGCGGGCCCTTGCGGTCCAGTCCCTCGGTCAGGAAGCTCTCCCCCGAGGGCAGCCGGTCGCGCACCGCCTGCTCGCTCTCGCCGATCCGGACCCGCTCGTACTCCTCCGGGCTCATCATCGCCTTGGTCACCGAGCCCAGCAGCAGCGTCGTGACCGCCCCGATCACGATCACGAACACCACCAGCGCCGCGAAGGCGATACCGCAGCCCAGGGCGATCCCGCCGGTCCGGGTGCGCCCGCGCACCACCAGCTCCCGGTCCACGGCCGCCCAGTCCATCGGCGGCCCGGCGGCCGCCGCGGCCAGCGCCTGGGCCTGCTGCCCGAAGTCGTCGGCGACGTCCTCGACCCCGGCCGGCTCCGCCCCGTACGGCAGTACACCGGCCACCCGGAACCCGCCGTCCTCGGTGCCGCCCGCGTGGACCATCCCGCCGACGAGGCGGGCCCGCTCCCGCAGCCCGGTCAGGCCCTGCCCGCCCGAGACCACCTCGCCGGCCGCCGCCCGCACCGGAGCGGGGCCGTTGGCGATCTCCACGACGAGCGAGTCGTCCTCGTACCGCAGCTCGACGGTGATGGCGGCGCCGGGGGCGTGCTTGTACGCGTTCGTCAGCGCCTCCTGCGCGATCCGGTACGCCGCGTGGTCGCAGGCTGCCGCCAGCGGCCTCGGCCTCCCCTGCGCGGCCAGCAGCCGCACGTCGGTCCCCCCGGCCCGCGCCGCCTCCACGATCCCCGCGATACCGGCCACACCGCGGGCAGCGGGCTGCGCCTGCGCCTCCTCCACGGGGGCCGCGGCCTCCACCCCGTCGCGCAGGATCCCGACGACCTCGCGCAGTTCGTGCATGGCCGACACCGAGGCCTGCCGCAGCACGCCCACGGCCTCGCGCTGGCGGTCGGTGAGCTGGGGGTCCACCTCCAGCGCGCCGGTGTGCACGGCGATCAGCGCCAGCTGGTGGCCCAGGCTGTCGTGCATGTCCTGGGCGATCCGCTGCCGCTCCCGCAGCCGGGCCTGCCCGGCGACCATGGCCCGCTCCCGCATGAGCTGCCCGTTGCGCTCCTGCAGCGCCCGCAGCAGGGTCCGGCGCTGCGACCAGTACCGGCTGGCCAGGCCGGGCATCGCGGTGGTGACGAGGAACATGAGCGTGGTGAACACGATCACCAGCAGCGGCTTCATCTGGGACCACTGCGTCACCACGGAGAAGCCCACCGAGGCCAGAAAGGCCAGGGTGAAGACGCTCAGCGCGCGCCCGACGCCGATGATCCGGCGGCCCGCGGACCAGCCCAGCGGTATCGTCACCAGCACCGTGCCCGGCAGGAACGACGACACCGCCGCACTGACCACGAGGGTCGTGCCGGGCAGCCGGCGCCGCAGCAGCACCAGGGCGAACACGGCCGCGCCGCCGGCGACCATGCGCAGCGTGCTGCCGGTGTCCACCACCTCGACGCCCAGCCCGAGCAGAGTGACCATTGCCGCAATCGCCAGATCGCCGGCGAGCATCCGCCGGGTCCACGGCTCGGGCCCCTGCAGCCAGTTCCGGGCCGCCCGCATCTTCGCCGTCGCATCCACGCGACGACCCTAGGCATTCCGGCCACGGCGGCGATGCCGCCTTTCGTCGCGGCCGTGCCGACGAAAGTCTTCGGCACGGTACGGAAGTTGGCCCGGCGTCGGATCCCGTCCCGGCACAACGAAGAACCCCCGCTTCGGATTTCTCCGAAGCGGGGGTTCCATCTGTGGGCGAGGGGGGATTTGAACCCCCACGTCCCGAAGGACACTGGCACCTGAAGCCAGCGCGTCTGCCGTTCCGCCACTCGCCCGAGCAGCGTCCCAGTGGTTCTTCCCTTTCGGTCCGTCCCCCTGGCGACGAACGAAACATTAGCACGTCATCGGGGGTGGATTCACATCGCTTTCCCCGGGCTCCCCGATCCCGCCGCGAACGCCCCTCCCGCACAGCACTCCCGGTGCGGGACACTGTCCCTTGCGCACCCCTACGATCCCTTGTGAGGACCAACACTCGTCCGGACAGGACCCAGGGGGAACCACCCGAATCCGCCACGCGTGGATACGATCAGTAAGCAGTACAGGGCGACAACGACGGAGGAGGTGCCCCATGGGAGTTCTGAAGCGGTTCGAGCAGCGACTCGAAGGTCTGGTGAACGGCACCTTCGCCAAGGTCTTCAAGTCCGAGGTCCAGCCCGTCGAGATCGCAGGCGCACTCCAGCGGGAGTGCGACAACAACGCCACGATCTGGAACCGTGAGCGGACGGTCGTCCCCAACGACTTCATCGTCGAGCTGAGCGCCGGCGACTACGAGCGCCTCAGCCCGTACTCCGGGCAGCTCGGCGACGAGCTCGCGGGCCTCGTCCGCGACTACGCGAAGCAGCAGCGCTACAGCTTCATGGGACCGATCAAGGTCCACCTGGAGAAGGCCGAGGACCTCGACACCGGCCTCTACCGGGTCCGCAGCCGTACCCTGGCCGCCAGCACCTCCCAGCCGCAGCCGGAGCGGAGCCAGCAGGGCGGCGGCGGTTACGGCTACCCGCCGGTCGCCGCGCCGCCGATGCCCGCCGGGCCGCCTCCGGGCGCGCCGGGCCGCAGGCCGGCCGCCAGCGGACCGGGCCCCGTGCCCCCGGGCGGCGCCCCCAAGCGCCACTGGATCGAGATCAACGGCACCCGTCACCAGATTTCCCGCCCCACCCTCGTACTCGGCCGGAGCACCGAGGCCGACGTGCGGATCGACGACCCCGGCGTCTCGCGCCGGCACTGTGAGATCCGGACCGGAACGCCCTCGACGATCCAGGATCTCGGGTCCACCAACGGCATCGTGGTGGACGGGCAGCACACCACCCGCGCTACGCTCCGCGACGGCTCGCGGATCGTCGTGGGCAGCACCACCATCATTTACCGGCAAGCCGAAGGGTGAAGCGGGGGCAATGTCAGAGCTGACCCTGACGGTCATGCGGCTGGGTTTCCTGGCCGTTCTGTGGCTGTTCGTCATCGTGGCCGTCCAGGTCATCCGCAGCGACCTCTTCGGTACGCGCGTCACCCAGCGCGGCTCGCGCCGCGGCAGCAGCGGCGGGGCGCCGCAGCAGGCGGGCCGGCAGGCCGCCACGCCCCCGCAGCAGCGCCAGCGCCGCGGGGCGCCCACGAAGCTCGTGGTCTCCGAGGGCACCCTGACGGGCACCACGGTGGCCCTCGCCGGCCAGACGATCACCCTGGGCCGCGCCCACGACTCCACGATCGTGCTGGACGACGACTACGCCTCCAGCCGGCATGCCAGGATCTACCCCGACCGGGACGGCCAGTGGATCGTCGAGGATCTCGGGTCCACGAACGGCACGTATCTCGACCGGACCCGGCTGACCACCCCGACGCCCATTCCGCCGGGCGCCCCGATCCGCATCGGCAAGACCGTCATCGAGCTGCGGAAGTAGTACGAGAATGAGCGAGCGGAGCGAGCGAGCCGCGGCAGTCCGTCCCGTGCAGGACGCGGACCCGGGCGCGCTCCCGACCGGAGGGTGGGCAGTGTGGCTCGAGACCGGTTGTACCCCCAGGAAGCGTCGACAGGGCAGGTGCACATGAGTCTGTCCCTGCGGTTCGCCGCCGGATCACACAAGGGCATGATCCGCGAGGGCAACGAGGACTCCGGCTACGCCGGCCCCCGTCTCCTCGCGGTCGCCGACGGCATGGGCGGCCAGGCCGCAGGCGAGGTCGCCAGCTCCGAGGTGATCTCCTCGCTCGTGCAGCTCGACGACGACGTCCCGGGCTCCGACATCCTGACCTCGCTCGGCACGGCCGTGCAGCGCGCCAACGAGCAGCTGCGCCTCATGGTCGAGGAGGACGCCCAGCTCGAAGGCATGGGCACCACCCTGACCGCCCTGCTGTGGACCGGTCAGCGCCTCGGCCTGGTGCACGTCGGCGACTCCCGCGCCTACCTGCTGCGCGACGGGGTCCTGACGCAGATCACCCAGGACCACACGTGGGTGCAGCGCCTCGTCGACGAGGGCCGGATCACCGAAGAGGAAGCCACCACCCACCCTCAGCGCTCCCTGCTGATGCGCGCCCTGGGCAGCGGCGACACCGTCGAGCCGGACCTGTCCATCCGCGAGGTCCGCGTCGGCGACCGCTACCTGATCTGCTCCGACGGCCTGTCCGGCGTCGTCTCCCACCAGACCCTGGAGGAGACCCTCGCCGACTACCACGGCCCCCACGAGACGGTGCAGTCCCTGATCCAGCTCGCCCTGCGCGGCGGCGGCCCGGACAACATCACCTGCATCGTCGCCGACGTCCTCGACACCGACAGCGGGGACACCCTCGCCGCCCAGCTGAACGACACCCCGGTCGTCGTCGGCGCGGTCGCCGAGAACCAGCACCAGCTCTTCGACGGCGGCGCCATGCAGACCCCGGCGGGCCGCGCCGCGGGCCTGGGCCGCCAGGTCCCGCCGCCCGCCGGCGCCTTCGGGCCGCCCGGCAGCGGCGACGCCCCCGGCTACGGCTACCCCGACCAGAGCCACGGCCAGGGCGGCGCGTACGGCAGCTTCGGCGACCCCGAGCCGTACGACGACGACGCCCGCTTCGACGACACCTACGACCACCCCCGCAGGCGGCGGAGCAAAGGGCGCAAGTGGACCGTCCGCACCCTGATCCTGCTGATCGTGGCCGGAGTCGTCGGGGGCGGCCTCTACGCCGCCCACCGCTGGACGCAGACCCAGTACTACGTCGGCGTCAAGGGCGACCACGTGGCGCTCTTCCGCGGCATCAGCCAGAAGCTCGGCCCGCTGGAGCTCTCCAAGGTGGAGGCCGACCGCTCCGACATCGAACTGAAGTACCTGCCGCCCTTCAAGCGCAAGCAGGTCGAGGCGACCATCAGCGAAACCAGCCTCGACGGAGCCCGCCAGAAGATCGATGAACTCGGCGTGCAGGTTTCTGCGTGTAAGAAGGACGAGGAGCGCCGCAACGCGGAGCAGAACAGCCAGACACCGGGCCCCGGCAGCCTGACTGCGGCAGAGCAGCAGCTGGTGGGCCTGTGCGGGAAGCAGTAGTCATACGCGGGCACAGGGGGCCCGCCACACCATGAGCGTTGTCACCAACACGACCACCATCGGCGCCATCGAGCTGCCGAGCAGGCGGAACACCGAGCTGATGCTGCTCGTGTTCGCCGTGGTCATCTCGATCTTCGCCTACGCCAACGTGGGGCTCGCGATCCACGGCGAGCTGCCCCCCGGCATGCTCGTCTACGGCGGCGGCCTCGCCGTGCTCGCGGGCATCGCCCACTTCGTCGTACGCCGCTACGCGAAATACGCCGACCCGCTGCTGCTGCCCATCGCGACCCTCCTGAACGGGCTCGGCTGCGTGCTGATCTGGCGGCTGGACCAGTCCGAGCGGCTGCAGAACCTCGCCAAGCGCAGCTTCGGCAACTTCTCCGAGTCCGCGCCGCGCCAGATGATGTACACCGCGGTGGCCATCGCCCTGTTCGCGGCCGTGCTGCTGCTCCTGAAGGACCACCGCACCCTGCAGCGGTTCACGTACATCTCGATGGCGGGCGCGCTGGTCCTGCTCATCCTGCCGGTCATCCCGGGTCTGGGCGCGGACGTCTTCGGCGCCAAGATCTGGATCAGCGTCGCGGGCTTCTCGATCCAGCCCGGCGAGTTCGCGAAGATCGTCATCGCGATCTTCTTCGCGGGCTACCTCATGGTGAAGCGCGACGCGCTGGCCCTGGCCAGCCGCCGCTTCATGGGCCTCTACCTGCCGCGCGGCCGCGACCTCGGCCCGATCCTGATGATCTGGGCGATGAGCCTGCTCGTCCTCATCTTCGAGAACGACCTCGGCACCTCGCTGCTGTTCTTCGGCATGTTCGTGATCATGCTGTACGTCGCCACCGAGCGCACCAGCTGGATCGTGATCGGCCTGCTCATGAGCGTCGGCGGCGCCGTCGTCGTCGGCACGTTCGCCAGCCACGTGCAGGCACGTGTCAACGCCTGGCTCGACCCCTTCGGCTGCTACACCACGTCCGGCGCCTGCGAGCAGGTCGGCCAGTCGATCATGAGCTTCGGTTCCGGCGGCGTTCTCGGCGCCGGCTGGGGCCAGGGCAACTCGGACCTCATCGGCTTCGCCGCCAACTCCGACTTCATCTTCTCCACCGTCGGCGAAGAGCTCGGACTGGCCGGCGTCATGGCCTTCCTGCTGCTCTACGGCCTGATCATCGAGCGGGGCGTGCGCACCGCGCTCGCCGCCCGCGACCCCTTCGGCAAGCTCTTCGCCATCGGGCTCTCCGGCGCCTTCTCGCTCCAGATCTTCGTCGTCGCCGGCGGCGTCATGGGCCTCATCCCCCTCACCGGCATGACCATGCCCTTCCTGGCGTCGGGCGGTTCCTCCGTCCTCGCCAACTGGGCCCTGGTCGGCATCCTCATCCGGATCAGCGACACCGCCCGCCGCCCCGCGCCGGCCCCCGCGCCGTCCCCCGACTCCGAGATGACCCAGGTGGTCCGCCCGTCATGAACAAGCCGCTGCGCCGCATCTCGCTCTTCTGCGGACTGCTCGTCCTCGCCCTGCTGATCCGGACCAACTGGCTCCAGTACGTCCAGGCCGAGGAGCTGAGCACCCGCAAGGAGAACCGACGGGTCCAGATCGCCCAGTACGCCACCCAGCGCGGCAACATCATCGTCAAGGGCGGGCAGTCCATCACCGGCTCCGTCGAGACGCCGGGCAGCGACTACAAGTACAAGCGCGTCTACAACGAAGGCCCCATGTGGGCCCCGGTGACCGGCTACGCGTCGCAGGCGTTCGGCTCCACGCAGTTGGAGTCCCTCGAGGACAAGATCCTCACCGGCAACGACGACCGGCTGTTCTTCGACCGCACCATCGGCATGTTCACCGGCGAGAAGAAGGCCGGCGGCAACGTCGTCACCACGCTGATGCCGGACGTGCAGAAGGCGGCGTACGACAAGCTCGGCACCACCTCGGGCGCGGTCGCGGCCATCGACCCGCGCACCGGCGCCATCCTGGCCCTGGTCAGCACCCCCTCGTACGACCCGTCCGCCTTCGCCGGCAACTCCAAGACGGACGAGAAGGCCTGGGTCGAGCTGAAGGACAGCCCGGAGAAGAAGCTCGTCAACCGCGCGCTGCGCGAGACCTACCCGCCGGGCTCCACCTTCAAGGTCGTCACCGCCGCCGCCGCCCTGGAGCACGGTGTCGTCACCGACATCAACGCGCCGACCGACACCCCCGAGCCGTACCTCCTGCCGAACACGAAGACCCCGATGGTCAACCACGCCAAGAACTGCGAGAAGGCCACCCTCGACTTCGCGCTCCAGGTCTCCTGCAACTCCGTCTTCGCCAACGTCGCCGACAAGGTGGGCAGGGACAAGATGCTGGAGACGGCCCAGAAGTTCGGCTTCAACAACGACAAGATCGACACCCCGGTCCGCGCGTTCGCCAGCATCTACGACAAGACGATGGACCGGCCGAGCAACTCGCTCTCCGCGATCGGCCAGTACAACACCGCGGCCACCCCGCTCCAGATGGCCATGGTCGCCGCCGCCATCGCCAACGACGGCAAGCTGATGAAGCCGTACATGGTCGACCAGCTCACCGCGCCCAACCTCGACGTCATCGAGAAGCACGAACCGCAGGAGATGAGCCGCCCGCTCTCCCCCGCCAACGCGCAGAAGCTCCAGCAGATGATGGTCAACGTCGTCGAGAACCCGAACGGCACCGGCGGCAAGGCCAAGATCAAGGGCGTCCAGGTCGGCGGCAAGACCGGTACCGCCCAGCACGGCGAGAAGAACGCCAAGCGCCCGTACGCCTGGTTCATCTCCTACGCCAAGACCGACAAGGGCTCTCCCGTCGCGGTCGCCGTGGTGATCGAAGACAGCAGCGCCGACCGCGAGGACATCAGCGGTGGCGGCCTCGCCGCCCCCGTGGCCAAGGCCGTCATGGAAGCCGTCCTGGGCAGCAAGAGCTGACCGGCGGCACGGACAATGGCAACGGGACGACGCGTGAAGGCCCTGTCCGATGTGACGAGGGGCACTGATCCCGCCCGGAACCGAGCGTACGGTACCGGTCCTGTATCAGGCTGTGGTCACCAACCGATCACCGACGATCGCCCGGTAGCCTTTGCGCGAACAGCACACCGCCGGACCACACACCGGTGCGGTCGGGACTGACGGGAGAGGGCTGGAACGTTATGGAAGAGCCGCGTCGCCTCGGCGGCCGGTACGAGCTGAGCCACGTGCTCGGCCGCGGTGGCATGGCCGAGGTGTACCTCGCCCACGACACCCGGCTCGGCCGTACCGTCGCCGTCAAGACCCTGCGTGCCGATCTCGCCCGCGACCCGTCGTTCCAGGCCAGGTTCCGCCGCGAGGCCCAGTCGGCCGCGTCGCTCAACCACCCGGCGATCGTCGCGGTCTACGACACCGGCGAGGACTACGTCGACAACATCTCCATCCCGTACATCGTGATGGAGTACGTCGACGGCTCCACCCTGCGCGAACTGCTGCACTCGGGCCGCAAACTGCTGCCCGAGCGCACCCTGGAGATGACCATCGGCATCCTCCAGGCCCTGGAGTACTCCCACCGCGCCGGCATCGTCCACCGCGACATCAAGCCCGCCAACGTCATGCTGACCCGGACCGGCCAGGTCAAGGTCATGGACTTCGGCATCGCCCGCGCCATGGGCGACTCCGGCATGACCATGACGCAGACCGCGGCCGTCATCGGCACCGCGCAGTACCTCTCCCCGGAACAGGCCAAGGGCGAGCAGGTCGACGCCCGCTCCGACCTCTACTCCGCGGGCTGCCTGCTCTACGAACTGCTCTGCGTCCGCCCGCCGTTCATCGGCGACTCCCCCGTGGCCGTCGCCTACCAGCACGTACGGGAAGAGCCCCAGCCGCCGTCGAACTTCGACCCCGAGATCACGCCCGAGATGGACGCGATCGTCCTGAAGGCGCTGGTCAAGGACCCCGACTACCGCTACCAGTCGGCCGACGAGATGCGCGCCGACATCGAGGCCTGCCTGGAGGGCCAGCCCGTCGCCGCGACCGCCGCCATGGGCACCTCCGGCTACGGCTACCCGGACCCGGGCAGCGGCTACGGGCACCAGGGCTACGACCAGCCCACCGCCGCCCTGCGCCCCTCCGACGCCGGCCAGACCTCCATGCTCCCGCCGATGCCCCCGGGCGACGGCGGCTACGGCGACCAGGGCCACGGAGGGTACGACCAGGGCCACGGCCGCCGCCAGAACCAGAAGAAGAGCAAGGCCTCGACGATCCTGCTGGTCACGGCCGGCGTCCTCGTCCTGGTCGGCGCGATCCTGATCGGCCGCTCGCTGTTCAACGGCGGCGCCGACAACCGGCCCGTCGTCCCCAAGCTGATCGGCGAGACCTTCGAGCAGGCGCAGAAGAACGCCGACAACGTGGGCCTCAAGGTCGAGAAGACGGCCGACGAGCCCTGCGACAACCAGCCCAAGGGCAACGTCTGCAAGCAGGACCCCGCGCCCGACACCCGGGCCGACGAGGGCTCCACGGTCAAGCTGACGATCTCCTCGGGCGCCCCGCAGGTAGCCGTCCCCAACGTCGTCAACATCAGCTTCGAGGAAGCGGAGAAGGCACTCAAGGAGAAGGGCTTCGCGGTCGAGAAGAAGACCCAGGACTCCGACCGCACCCCCGGCACCGTCCTGGACCAGAGCCCCAAGAACGGCCAGGCCCAGAAGGGCTCGACGGTCACGCTGACCGTCGCCAAGGAGCCGGCCAAGTCCACGATGCCCGACCTCCTCGGGGCGACCAAGGAAGAGGCGGTCAAGCGCCTCACCAACGCCAAGCTCAAGCTGGGCAGCACCACCGAGATCGACTCCCCCGGCGCCCCGCCGAAGACGGTCGTCCAGCAGCAGTACAACCCGGGCGAACAGCTGGCCCCGGGCACCACGGTGAACGTGTCCATCTCAAAAGGAGCACCGCAAACACAGGTCCCGAACCTCGCCGGACGAACCGTCGGCCAGGCCAAACAAGAACTCGCAGCCCGAGGACTGACCTTCGGCCAGGTGCTGTCGGGCCCCGCGGACGACAACGCGATCGTCGTGAGGAGCGACCCGAACCCCGGCACGCCCGTCCCCGGGGGCACGGTCGTGAACGTGCAGACGTTCGGCGGCAACCAGCAGGGCGGCAACAACGGCGGGATCCTCCCCGGCCTGGGAGGCCGCTGACCCCGGCACCGCCCCGCGCTGAGCACGCGAAGGCCCGGCCGCCCTTCCCGAGGGAAGGGCGGCCGGGCCTTCGCGTGCTCAGCGCGGGGCGGTGGCAGGAGGGTCCGGGCCCTCCGCCCCGCCTCCGCACATTTCCACGAAAACCGATCGTGTCTTCATATGTCGGGAATCGTTGATCCGGTCGGGGTGGGACAGCGGGTTCCGCCCGGGAGAGGCGGAACGATGGTCAACGAATCGGTACTCCTGGAATCCCGGACACTGCGCACGAGCGTCCTGGACCGTACACACGTCCTGGACAAGGTGAAGGCGCTGTCGCTCCTGCCGGACGGACTTCACGTGACGACGGCGATGATGGCGGCCTACTACGAGGTGAGCGTGACCGCGGTCCGCTCGCTCGTCGCGGACCATCGCGATGAGCTGGAGGCCAGCGGCTACCACGTGGTGACCGGTGAGGAACTGAGTGCCTTGAAGGCACTCAGTTCCTCACCGTCACGCACAGCGGCACTCGCCCTGTTCTCCCGCCGGGCCGTCCTGAACGTCGGGATGCTCCTCCGCGACAGCGAAATCGCACGTCAGGTACGTGCATACCTCCTCGACACCGAGCAGGAGGTCCGCGCCCATCCTGTGGATAACCTCCTCCCCCGGACCGCCCCGGGTGGGGAGGCCACGGAGATCCTCCGCCGGCAGGCAGGTCGTCCCCATGCTCAACGTGCTCATCGAGGCCTCCGGCGAACACCGCCGCGAGTTGGTCTCCCTCCGGCAGGACGTCACACGGATCCAGGCGAAGCTCGTCGAGCACGACATCGCCATCAGCCGGCTCCAGCTCGGCCGGGAGGCTCGGGCCCGCACCGGGGTCATCGAAACCATCACCGCCATGAACCGGCAGGAATTCGAACTCCACGTCGCGGGCCTGCTCCGCCGCGACGGCTGTACGGACGTCGACGTGCACGGCGGCGGCCAGGGCGGCAGACTCGGCATCGACATCACCGCCCGCACCGCCGACGGCCGCACCATCGCCGTCCAGTGCAAGAACGTCACATCCTTGCGGCACGTGCCCAGCGGTGAGATGCAGAAGTTCCTCGGCGCCGCCAAAGTCCTGCACCGCGCCGACGTGGCCCTCTGCGTGGCCACCTGCGCCTTCACCCGCGAAGCCCTGGCCATCGCCGCCCAGGGCGGCGTCACCGCGGTCCACCGGGGCCTTCTGGAGGCGTGGAGCGCGGGGACACCGCTTCAGGTACTGCGGTGACCCGGTGGCTTTCCAGCGGTCAGCGCAGCTCGGCCGGCGGCGTCCGCTTCGCGTCGACCTTCTCCGTGCGCACCAGCTCGCCCCACACGACGTACCGGTACTTCGAGGTGTACACGGGCGTGCAGGTGGTCAGCGTGATGTACCGGCCCGGCGCCGTCTTTCCCGACTCCTTCGGAACGGCCGAGATCACGTCCACGTTGTACTTGGAGGTCTGGCGCAGCTCCGCGAAGACCCTGTAGACGTACCAGGTGTCGCGGGTCTCGAAGACGACGGCGTCGCCCTTCTTGACCTTGTCGATGTGGTGGAACTTCGCCCCGTGCCCGTCGCGGTGCGCGGCCAGCGAGAAGTTGCCCTGCTTCTCCCACGGCAGGGCCGCCTTGACCGGGTCCGTGTAGTAGCCGGCCACGCCGTCGTTGAGGACCTCGGGTGACGTCCCCCGCTTGACGAGCACCTCGCCGCTCTTCATCGCGGGCACGTGCAGGAAGCCGATACCGCCCTGGGTGTCCAGCGCGCCGGGCCCCGCCTGTGCGCCCGCCGCGGGCGCGCTCTGCCACTGGCGGCGGACCTCGTCGCCGCGCGCCGAGGCCTGCCGGTCCGCGAGCACGTTCGTCCACCACAGCGAGTAGGCCACGAACAGGCCGAGCACCAGGCCCGCCGTGATCAGGAACTCTCCCAGCAGGCTCAGGAACCCGGCGAGCACGCTGCTGCGGCGGGGAGGCGCGGTACGGGACACGGCGGTTCGTCCTTCGAGCGGGGGCGGCGGCTGCCACCGGCCTATCGGGCGGCCAGCGCGGGCGGAGCGCCCTGGCCGCGCGGGCGTTCGTCCACCATCCTGCCCCATACGATCATGCGGTAGGTGCTGGTGAACTCCGGGGTGCAGGTCGTCAGCGTGATGTAGCGGCCCGGGGCGGTGAAGCCCGAGCCCTCGGGCACTGCTTTCAGCACGGCCACGTTGGTCGGCGGCGTCTGCGGCAGGATCGAGGCCATCTCGTACGTGTAGTACGCGTCCCGGGTCTCGACCACGATCGGGTCGCCCGGCACCAGACGGTTGATGAAACGGAACGGTTCGCCGTGGGTGTTGCGGTGGCCCGCCACCGCGAAGTTGCCCTGCCTGTCGGCCGGCATCGCGGTCTTCAGCGCGCCGTCCCCGTAGTGCCCCACCATTCCGCGGTCGAGCACCTTGGGCTTGCTCACGCCCTCGGCGACCGGCACCTTCACGTCCAGTTTCGGGATGTGCAGGATCGCGAAGCCCTGCCCCGGCTCGAAGGCCCCCGGCGGCGCGGCGGCGGCTCCCCCCGGCTGCTGCTCCCAGGTCTGGAGCAGCGAGCCCGCGGCCCCGTCGGCCGTGCGCTGCGCGAGCACGTTCGTGTACCAGAGCTGGTAGGCCACGAACAGGAGCATCACCACGCCCATCGTGATGAACAGCTCCCCGAGGATCCGGCTCGCGACGACGATCGGCCCGCCCGAAGCCGGCTGCTTGCGCCGCCGCCCGCTGCCCCGCCGCCGTGCCCGTCTCGCGGCCTCCTGGGCGGCCCTGCGCCGCGCAGCCCGGCCCTCGGGGGGCACGGACGGCGCGAGCGAGGTCACGCGACGGCCTTGCCCACCACCGGGGCCAGCCCCGCCGAGCGCTCGACGGCGCCCTTGTCACCGCAGCGGACGAGCCAGTTCGCGAGCATCCGGTGGCCGTGCTCGGTCAGCACCGACTCGGGGTGGAACTGCACGCCCTCCACATCGTGCTCCCGGTGCCGCAGACCCATGATGATCCCGTCCTCGGTGCGCGCGGTGACCTCCAGGACGTCCGGAAGGGTCTGCGGCTCGGCTGCGAGGGAGTGGTAGCGGGTCGCGGTGAACGGCGACGGCAACCCCTCGAAGACGCCGAGCCCGTCGTGGACCACCGGCGAGGTCTTGCCGTGCAGCAGCTCCGGGGCGCGGCCCACGACGCCGCCGTACGCGACGGCCATCGACTGCATGCCGAGGCAGACGCCGAAGACGGGGACGCCGGTGTCGGCGCAGTGGCGGACCATGTCGACGCAGACGCCCGCCTCCTCCGGGGTGCCGGGCCCGGGAGAGAGCAGCACGCCGTCGAAGCCGTCCTGGGCGTGGGAGAGCGCGACCTCGTCGTTGCGCAGCACCTCGCACTCGGCGCCGAGCTGGTACAGGTACTGGACCAGGTTGAAGACAAAGCTGTCGTAGTTGTCGACCACCAGAATGCGCGCGCTCACGGAGTGGCTCCCGATCCCTCGTCCACGGTCACATCGTTGAACGGAAGGAGCGGCTCGGCCCACGGGAAGACGTACTGGAACAGCACGAAGACCACCGCGAGGACCAGTACGAGGGAGATCAGCGCGCGCACCCACGCGTTGCCCGGCAGATGCCGCCAGATCCAGCCGTACATGCCGTCCGCGTCCCTTTCGCTCACGCACCGCGGGGGCGGTACGCACACAGACTAAAGCCAGAGGCCCGGCGTCAGGGGGTGCTCGTCGCGGAGGAGCTCTCGACCGGCTTCGCGTGGTGGAGGTCCACTGTGCCGGAGTAGCCGGGCAGTGTCAGCTCCTTGTGCTCGTCCACCTTCCAGCCGAGCCCGTACGCCGTCACGTACATCTGGTAGTTCTGCAGGGCCGGGGAGGCCGCGAGGGCCCTGCGCAGGGCGGCCGGGTCGCCGACCGCCGTCACCTTGTACGGCGGCGAGTAGACGCGGCCCTGGAGGATCAGGGTGTTGCCCACGCAGCGCACGGCGCTGGTGGAGATCAGCCGCTGGTCCATGACCTGGATGCCCTGGGCGCCGCCCTGCCACAGGGCGTTCACGACGGCCTGGAGGTCCTGCTGGTGGATCACGAGGTCGTTGGGCTGCGGCTCGGGCACGTTGGGGATGCGGGCCGTGGCGCCGGGCGGGGCGTCGTTGAGGGTGACGGTCAGCGCCTTGCCGGAGAGGGCCTCGGTGCCGGAGGCGGTGCGCAGGGCGGCCAGCTTGGCGTCCTCGGCCTTGGTGCTGCCGTCGTCGCGGTCGGCGAGGGCGTCGACCCGGCCGCGGAGGGCCGCGGTGGTCTGTTCCAGCTCCGCGTTGTTCTGGCTGCGCTCGTGGATGAGGTCCGAGAGCCTGAGCAGCGAGGCGTCCGTCCGGATGTTCGTACCCTTGGACGTGTTGAAGCTGGTGATGAAGATCAGGCCCGCGAGTGCGAAGACGGCGGCCGTGAGCAGCCGGACCGGCCGGAACCGCCGGCGGGGACCCGCGGAGGAGTCGTCGGAATTGCTCAACGTACCCTTCTCCTTCAACGCCAGAGGTCCACTACGCTAACGGACGCCCGGGGCAGGCAGGTCCCCAGCGCATCGACAGGAGAAGCCCCTCGTGCCGAAGTCACGTATCCGCAAGAAGGACGACTACACGCCGCCGCCGACGAAGGCGCAGCAGATCAAGCTGACCAACCGCAGCTGGGTCGCTCCGGTCATGCTGGCACTCTTCCTGATCGGCCTGGCCTGGATCGTCGTGTTCTATGTGAGTGAAACCCAGCTTCCGATCGAGTCCATCGGAAATTGGAACATTGTAGTCGGATTCGGGTTCATTGCGGCGGGATTCGGCGTTTCCACGCAGTGGAAGTAAGCGGCTCATGAGGTGAGGCGGGGCTGCCAGCACAGGATGCGGCCGCCCCGCAAGCTCTCCCCAGGAGTTATCCACAGCGTCATCCACACCTGAGGAAAAGACAGACCATCTGTGGATAACTCTGTGGAGCGTTGACGCCGGTGTGATCAGGTGAGTTCGGCCGTCCGGGCCAGGACAAGGCCCGCTGCCAGCAGGAATACCAGCGCGCACGTCCCCCATTGGGCGAAGGCCCGTTTTCCCCCGGGTCCCGGTGCCAGCATCGCCAGCCCGAGCAGCAGGCCGGTCAGCAGGCCACCCACATGGGCCTGCCAGGACACCGACAGCCGGCCGCCGAAGGGCACGAAGGTCAGCACCAGCATGAGCACGACCATCGTGATGACCGGCCGCATCTCGTAGCGGAGCCGGCGCGCCAGCACGACGGTCGCACCGAGCAGCCCGAAGACGGCCCCGGAGGCGCCGAGGGTCGGGGTGTTCGGCTCGGTCAGCAGGTACACGAACGCGCTCGCGCCCAGACCGGACAGCAGGTACACGGCGAGGTAGCGGACCCGGCCCAGCGCCGCTTCCAGCGGTCCGCCGATCACCCACAGGGCCAGCATGTTCCCCGCGATGTGCCACCACTCCGCGTGCAGGAACACCGAGGTCAGCAGCCGGTGGTACTGGCCGGTGGAGATGCCCTCGACGGGGCCGCCGATGTAGTCGACGTACCGGCCGAGCAGCTCCAGCTGCACCACGAGCGGGGGGAAGAGCAGGCCGGCCAGGAAGACCGCGGCGTTGATCCCGATGAGGACCTTGGTGACCAGGTGGGGATCATCGGCCACGGCACCGCCCGCGAGGGTGCGCGGAGCGTTCGCGGCCTGGCGGTGGCCGGTTCCGGAGCCCTCGCGGACGCATTCGGGGCACTGGAAGCCGACGGAGGCGCTGATCATGCACTCGGGGCAGATGGGGCGCTCGCAGCGGGTACAGCGGATCCCCGTGTCGCGGTCCGGATGGCGGTAGCAGCCCGGCAGACGGTCGGTGTCCATCGGTCCCCTCGGTCAGCGGCGGAACGGCGACGACCCGCCGGTCCGGTATGCCATCAGGACGGACGGGCCGGGTGGAAGGTTCCCGGGCGGAAGGTTCCCGGGCGGGCCGGGAGCCGCCCGGCGGGCGCTCCCGGTCAGCGCTTCTCGACGGAGACGGACTGGATGATCACGTCTTCCAGGGGGCGCTCGGTGCGCGGGTTGGTCGGCAGGCCGGCGATCGAGTCCACGACCGACCGGCTCCCCTTGTCGGTGACCTCGCCGAAGATCGTGTGCTTGCGGGTGAGCCAGGCGGTGGGGGCGACAGTGATGAAGAACTGGCAGCCGTTGGTGCCCGGGCCGGCGTTGGCCATCGCGAGCAGGTAGGGCTTGGTGAAGGCCAGGTCCGGGTGGAACTCGTCGGCGAACTGGTAGCCGGGGCCGCCGGTGCCGTTGCCGAGCGGGTCGCCGCCCTGGATCATGAAGCCGCTGATCACGCGGTGGAAGACGGTGCCGTCGTAGAGCGGGTCCGTGGTCTTCTGGCCGTCGGTGGGGCGGGTCCACTCACGGGCGCCCGTGGCGAGCTCCACGAAGTTCCGGACGGTCTTCGGGGCGAAGTTCTCCAGCAGCTCGATCTCGATGTCGCCGTGGTTGGTCTTCAGGGTGGCGTAGAGCTTCTCGGCCACGGATCTGCCTTCCATAGTCAGCACTGTCGGTGCCCGATCCTCCCACGGAGGGCCGTACGTCACGGAAATCCCCCACCCGGATGCCCTGTCGCGCATGCCGCCCGACCCCAAGGCAGGCATGATCCGACAAAGGGTGGAAAGGTGAACTGTGTCCGCCACCGAGGAGGAGGATCCCGTGACTCGCAACGACAGCGTGCGCCTGGTCGCCGACAGCGCCCGAGACACGATGAGGCACGCAGCGGAGCTGGTGGCGCCGTACGCAGAAACCGCCAAGGACGCGGCGGTGCACTACGCGCACGAGGCGAACGAGCGGCTGACCCCGAAGGTCTCGCATGCCGCCCAGCAGGCCTCCCGCCAGGCGCGTACGGCGTACGACACCCACCTGCATCCCCGGATGGTCGCAGCGCGCGGCCACGTGCCGCCGAACGTCGACCGGGCGGCCACGCAGGCGGTGCACCAGACGCGGCGCATGGCCCGGCAGGCCGCCGACTACACGCAGCCGAAGCTGGAGAACGCGATCGCGGCCGGCCGGCCGGTGGCCGAGGAGGCCCTGCTGCGCTCCGCGGCGGTCACCGCCGCGGCCCTGGCGGCGCTGCGCGGCCAGATGTCGGCCCAGGAGGTGAAGAAGCTCGTCAGGCACCACGAGCGGCTGCAGCGCCGGAACCGGATGCTCAAGGGCGTGGTCGTGGCCGGCGTACTGGCCGGCGCCGGGTACCTGGCCTGGCGGTGGTGGGACCAGCAGTCCAACCCCGACTGGCTCGTCGAGCCGCCCGCGGCGACCGAACTGTCCTCGCGCGACGAGGCACAGGCGACGTTCGACGACGAACTGGCCGCGAAGGAGCGCGAGGCGGGCGAGACGGACGAGGAGTAGCCGGGAACGTGACGCGTGGGGCCGGATCCCTCGGATCCGGCCCCACGCGCGGTGTCACCGCCTGACGGGTGAGTCAACCCGGCAGCCGGCCGGGCAGGGTGAGCACCTGGCCGGGGTGGATCAGATGGGGGTTGACTCCGATCACGCCCCGGTTCATGGCGTAGAGCTCGCGCCAGCGGGCCTCGTTGCCCAGTTCCCGCAGGGCGATCGAGGTCAGCGAGTCACCGGCCCGAACGGTGTACGTACGCTTCACTGCTCCCGCCGCGGCCGCCGGCACGGGAGCCGCGGGAACCGCCTTGTGCGCGGCGGACGCGGGCGTCGGGGTGTGCGGCGGGTGGCCGACCGCCGCGGGCCTGTGCGGGGCCCGGGCGGCCTTGGGCGGGGCGGGGGCCGCCTTCGACCCGGCCGCGGCGGCCATGCGCTCGGCGGCCTCCTTGGTGGCCGCAACCGCGTCGGCGTACGTCGTCGCATAGTCGGCGGTCGGGGTCGCGGCCGCCTTCTCGGCGGCGGCCTGTTTCTTCTTCTCGGACCTGAGGAAGTCGAAGAGTCCCATGGCTGTGCACCTCCGGCGTGGTCTCGGCCCCTGGCTCGGCGCCTGTCCCCACTGTCGGCCAGAAGACGCCGCCCGGCCCTGCGAACGGCCCATCCGAGGGACGTGCACGGCCCCGGGGGCTCGTCGTTTCACGTGAAACATCGCCCCAGCGGTATGAGAAAACCCCTTCCGGTCTGCGTTTCCGCAGGTCAGAAGGGGTGAAAAAGTGGAGCTTAGGAGATTCGAACTCCTGACATCTGCCTTGCAAAGGCAGCGCTCTACCAACTGAGCTAAAGCCCCGAAAGGGAGGACACGCCCATCCCCCGCGAAGGAGTGGTCGTTCCGCAGAACAGAGTACCGGGTCCTCCCCCTCATCCCGCAAAATGTTGGGGACTCCCACCGCGCGACCACTCTCCGTAAGATGCTCGCGAGGTTCGCACCAGCGAAGGGGAGTAGGACGCGTGGACGCAGTACAGCAAGAGGCTACAGCCAGAGCCAGAGAACTTCAGCGCAGTTGGTACGGGGAACCCCTCGGCGCGCTGTTCCGCCGGCTCATAGACGACCTCGGCCTGAACCAGGCCCGCCTCGCTGCCGTCCTCGGCCTCTCGGCCCCCATGCTGTCCCAGCTGATGAGCGGCCAGCGCGCCAAGATCGGAAACCCGGCCGTGGTCCAACGCGTCCAGGCGCTGCAGGACCTCGCGAGCCAGGTGGCGGACGGAAGCGTCAGCGCCGCCGAGGCCACCGACCGGATGGACGAGATCAAGCGGACCCAGGGGGGCTCCGTCCTGATCAACAGCGGTCAGACCAGCACCGGTTCCGGCGCACCGACCGTCAAGCGCGTCGTTCGCGAGATCCAGTCGCTGCTGCGCTCGGTCTCCGCGGCCGGTGACATCATCGACGCGGCGAACAGTCTCGCCGCCACCCACCCCGAACTGGCAGAGTTCCTCAAGGTGTACGGCGCGGGACGCACGGCCGACGCGGTGGCCCACTACGAGGCCCACCAGAACTGACACGCACGGCAGCGGCGCACACGGCACCGGCGCACGTACGGCGAACGAGCACAACGGGGGACGGACGCAGCAATGGGTGAGGTCTTCGCCGGCCGGTACGAACTCATCGATCCGATCGGCCGCGGCGGGGCGGGCGCG
The DNA here is from genome assembly GCF_013401435.1 of Streptomyces sp. BR123. Taxonomy (GTDB): domain Bacteria; phylum Actinomycetota; class Actinomycetes; order Streptomycetales; family Streptomycetaceae; genus Streptomyces. The sequence goes on along the minus strand of NZ_JACBGN010000001.1, from coordinate 73,203 downwards.
GTGTGGCGTGCCTGGGACCAGCGACGCCGCCGGTACGTGGCCGCGAAAGTGCTCCAGCAGGGCGACGCCCACACGCTGCTCCGGTTCGTCCGTGAGCAGGCCCTGCGGATCGACCACCCCCACGTCCTGGCCCCGGCCAGCTGGGCGGCGGACGACGACAAGGTCCTGTTCACGATGGACCTGGTCTCCGGCGGGTCCCTCGCGCACGTGATCGGGGACTACGGCCCGCTGCCGCCGCGATTTGTCTGCACCCTGCTCGACCAGCTCCTGTCGGGGCTGGCGGCGGTGCACGCGGAGGGCGTCATCCACCGCGACATCAAGCCTGCCAACATCCTGATGGAGGCCACGGGAACCGGACGGCCGCACCTGCGGCTGTCCGACTTCGGCATCTCGATGCGCAAGGGCGAACCGCGCCTGACCGAGACCCACTACGTGGTGGGCACGCCCGGCTATTTCGCCCCCGAGCAACTGCAGGGAGCGGAACCGGACTTCCCCGCCGACCTGTTCGCCGTCGGCCTGGTCGCCCTCTACCTGCTCACGGGCCGCAAGCCCGATTCCGCGGCGCTCGTGGAGCAGTTCCTCGCACACGGCGTCCCGGACGCGCCCGAGGGCGTCCCCACGCCCCTCTGGGACGTGATCGCGAACCTCCTGCAGCCGGACCCCCAGAACCGCTTCAAGACCGCCACAGGGGTCCGCAGGGCCCTCACCGAGGCCGTCGAGCTGCTGCCGTCGGCCCCGCCCGGCGACGACCCGGTGGAGGTCTTCGACCAACTCGGTCCCCTGCCGCCCGGTTTCGGCCCGCAGGGACCGCAGAAGGCGGCCGGGCCGGCCCCCTCGGAGCCGTCGGCTCCTGGCGCCCCGACAGCCTCCGCCGTGCCGGCGCAGCCGGCGCCTCCCGCTGCCGAGCCCTCCCAGACGGCGGCGGTCACGGCCGCGACCGTGGCGGCGGAGCCCACCCGCACCGACCCGCGGGGCACGCCGACCCCTGCCACAGCGGTGCAGGCCGGCCCCTTCCCCCAGCCGGGCCCGGCCCCGGCCGCCCCGGCCGCCCCGGCGGCCGCTGCCGCTTCCGTGACCGGCAGCTTCCACCTGGCCCCGCCGGAGCCCGTCACCGCCCCTCACCCGGCGGCCCCGGCCCCGGCTCCGGCCGCGCGGACCGGCGGGATCGCCCCGCCGCCGCGGAAGGCCGCCGCGGCCCTCCTGGCCGCCGCGCTGCTGTGCTTCGCGGTGGGTGCCTGGGCCCTCACCCAGCTCTGACCACCGCCGGCGGGTCGGCGACTGCGGCTCTGCCCGCCGCTCAGGCGCTCCGCCCGCGCCGGGCCAGCAGCATCCAGCCGCCGAGGACGAGCAGCAGCACCGTCCCGGTGCCGAAGCCGCCGGCTGCGACCGCGCCCATGGTCCTGCGCCGGTCGGCCGCCGCGAGCGCCTCAGGCTCCGTCAGCCCTTCCCGGGCGGCCGCGCGGTCGTCCTCCTCGACGGCGAACCCCGCCTTGGCCGGGTTCTCCGTGTACGGGGGCGCGGGCACGGCCTTGTTCTCCACGTTCAGCCGCAGCGTCAGCGGCACGGGGGTGGCGTCCTCGGTGAACTCGGCGACCTTCTGGCCCAGCGTGACCGCCACGTAGTACCAACCCGCCGTCCCCGCCGAGCGCAGCGCGTCGCCGGAGGCGAACCGGTTCTCGTAGGCCACCGGTGCCGTCGGCGGCAGGGCCAGGCTCGCCTGCTTGCCGTCGTAGCTGCCGTCCTTGTCGGCCAACAGGCCGCGGTACGGGGTGTACACGCTGACCAGCAGCCCCCTGCTGGCCGACGCGTACTCCTTGGTCCGCTTCGCGCCCGCCAGCTCCGCGCTCACCGCCAACTGCTGCCCCCAGTCCACGGGCACCCGGTAGAACCGCGTCTGCCCCGGCCGCAGTCCGTCGCGCCACACCCCGGCCCCCAACGCGCGGGCGTCGTTGAAGCCGGTGCCGCCCTCCCGCGCAACCGCCTCGCTGCCCGGGGCCACCGGCGGGGCGGACGGCCAGGAACTCGGCGCGGGCAGGGGCGCGCTGCCGGTCTTCAGGCCGGGCTCGCGCGTCACCTTCAGCTCCACGGGCCACGGCGTCTGGTCGGAGCCCTTGGCGGCCTCCCGGGTGACCTTCGCGTAGTACACGCCGGCCTGCTGGCACTCGGCGTCCTCCGCCAGCCTGCGCACGCCCGCGGCGCCGATCGGGCGGCCACCGCTGCCGTACCCGAAGTCCGCCTTGCCGGAGCTGCCCGGGCAGTCCCCGCCGCCGGTGGTCATGATGCTGACCTTGATGCCGTCGCCGCTGGAGTCGATCCTCGCGCCGGGGGAGGGCTGCAGGACCGCGGAGACGTACACGGTGGACCTGTCGTCCAGGTTGAGCCGGTAGAAGCGCTCACCGGGTGCCAGGGTGTCCGTGTAGACCTTCCCGGGCTCCACCTGCGGTGCGTCGGCCGTGATCGCGGCGCCCTGCACCTTCTGAGCGCCCTGCGCCGGCCGGTAGGGGGGCAGCGGCTCGGCGGCTGCGTACCCGGCCCCCGGCAGTCCCACCACCAGCCCCAGAGCCGCCGTCACCGCTGCCGTGGCCGGCACCGCAGTCCGCATCCGCCCCATCACACCCACCCCCGGTTTTGCCCAAGCACCGCAAATCTTTACAAATCGGAACAGCATGAAGCCCCGGCCGCAGTGGCAGCCGGGGCTTCATGGATCAGCCTTGGGGTCTCACACGCCCGAACCGGAGGGCACGGAGTCGGTAGCCTCCGTCCACAGGTCCTGCTCGGCGCGGTCCGCCTGGATCTGGCGGTACACGAGGAGACCGCCGATGGCGGCCAGTGCGACCAGGAGCAGCTTCTTCACCGCGCGACCTCGTCCTTCATCGTCGTTGGGTACTTCCGGCGGCCAACAATACACACCGATCGATACCGTTCGGTGACCTGGGAAGCCCCCGGGAGGCCATACGGCGAAGACCCCCAGGCCATCCGGCCTGGGGGTCTTCCACACTGTGGGGCTAACAGGATTTGAACCTGTGGCCTCATCCTTATCAGGGATGCGCTCTAACCAACTGAGCTATAGCCCCTCCGCGCTGCGCGCTGACTCCTGAAGATTAGCGCACAGACACGGTCCCGCCAAAATCCCCGGGGACGCAGCCCCTGCGGACGCTGCACGGAGACGTCCCCGCAGGTCATCAGACGGTCACTCGTCCTCCGCGAGCGTGAGCTCCACACCGCCGACGAAGCCCGCCGACAGGTTGTAGATGAACGCGCCCAGCGTCGCCAGCGCCGTCGCCAGCACGACGTCGATCACGGCGATCACCGAGGTGAAGATCAGCACCCGCGGCAGCGACAGGAACGCCTGGAGGTCGAAGCCGTTGCTCTCGCTCGAACCGGTCGCCTCGCTGATGGTGCTACCGACGGTGGAGAAGACGCCCATGGCGTCCATGACCATCCACAGCACCGCCGCCGCCACGACGGTGCAGACGCCCAGCGCGATCGACAGCAGGAAGCTGACCTTCATCACCGACCACGGATCGGCCTTGGCCACCCGCAGCCGCGCCTTGCGCGTCCTGGGCGTCACACGGGCTCCTGTACGCGGCTTGCGCTGCGCAGCAGTGTCCCCTGCGCCCCGGGGCGCGCCCGGGCCCGAGGGGGCCGCGTACGCCTGCGGCGGGTGGTACGGCTCGGCGCCCTGCTTCTCCTGCCTCGGCTTCGGCTTCTGCTTGGCCTTGGGCTTCTGCTCCGGCCCTCGCGTGTCCGTCACCGCTGTCCCCCCGCCCTTGGAGGCGCCGGCACCGCCCTCGGAGTCCGCGGCGGGGCCACGGGCACCGTCCTCCTCGGTTCTGGCCGGTCCGGCGCCCGTGGCTCCACTCACGACTTACTCCTCGTGCTCCCCGGCCGAGGGCTCCACACCCTCGGCGGCCTCGGCGGCCTGTCCTTCGACTGCCTCGGTCTCTTCGACCTCGTCAGCTTCCTGACCGGCCTCGGCATTACGGGCGATACCTACCACGGCATCGCGCTTGCCCAGGTTGATCAGCTGAACGCCCATGGTGTCACGGCCGGTCTCCCTGACTTCGTTGACTCGCGTACGGATCACACCACCGCCGAGCGTGATGGCGAGAATCTCGTCCGTTTCGTCGACCACGAGCGCGCCGACGAGCGAACCGCGGTCCTCCACGATCTTGGCGGCCTTGATGCCCAGACCGCCACGGCCCTGGACGCGGTACTCGTCGACCGGCGTCCGCTTGGCGTAGCCGCCGTCGGTCGCGGTGAAGACGAACGTACCGGGACGGACCACGCTCATGGAAAGCAGTTCGTCCCCCTCGCGGAAACTCATGCCCTTCACACCGGAGGTCGCGCGGCCCATGGGGCGCAGCGCCTCGTCGGTCGCCGTGAAGCGGATCGACTGCGCCTTCTTGCTGATCAGCAGCAGGTCGTCCTCTGCGGACACCAGCTCGGCGCCGATCAGCTCGTCGGCCGTGCCTTCGGCGTCGTTGTCCCGCTCCCGCAGGTTGATGGCGATGACGCCGCCCGACCGGGGCGAGTCGTAGTCCTTGAGCGCCGTCTTCTTCACCAGGCCGGCCTTGGTGGCCAGGATCAGGTACGGGGCCGCCTCGTAGTCGCGGATCGCGAGGATCTCGGCGATCTGCTCGTCCGGCTGGAAGGCCAGCAGGTTGGCCACGTGCTGGCCGCGGGCGTCGCGTCCGGCGTCCGGCAGCTCGTACGCCTTGGCGCGGTAGACCCGGCCCTTGTTGGTGAAGAAGAGCAGCCAGTGGTGCGTGGTGGAGACGAAGAAGTGGTCGACGATGTCGTCTTCCTTCAGCTTCGTCCCGCGCACGCCCTTCCCGCCGCGCCGCTGGGAGCGGTAGTCGTCGGTCTTGGTGCGCTTGACGTAGCCGCCACGGGTGATCGTGACGACGATGTCCTCTTCGGCGATCAGGTCCTCGATGGACATGTCGCCGTCGAACGGCACCAGCTTCGACCGGCGGTCGTCGCCGAACTTGTCGACGATCGCCGCCAGTTCCTCGCTGACGATCGCGCGCTGCTTCTCCGGCGAGGCGAGGATCGAGTTGTACTCGTTGATCTTCGCCTGGAGCTCGTCGTGCTCGGCGACGATCTTCTGCCGCTCCAGGGCCGCCAGGCGGCGCAGCTGCATCTCGAGGATCGCGTTGGCCTGGATGTCGTCGATCTCCAGCAGGCCCATCAGGCCGTCGCGGGCGACCTCGACGGTCTGGCTGCGCCGGATGAGGGCGATGACCTCGTCGATCGCGTCCAGGGCCTTGAGCAGGCCGCGCAGGATGTGGGCGCGCTCCTCGGCCTTGCGCAGGCGGAACTTCGTCCGCCGGACGATGACCTCGATCTGGTGGTGCACCCAGTGGCGGATGAACGCGTCCAGCGACAGCGTGCGCGGCACGCCGTCGACCAGCGCCAGCATGTTCGCACCGAAGTTGGTCTGCAGATCGGTGTGCTTGTACAGGTTGTTCAGCACGACCTTGGCGACGGCGTCGCGCTTGAGCACGATCACCAGGCGCTGGCCGGTGCGCGAGGAGGTCTCGTCGCGGACGTCGGCGATGCCGCCGATCTTGCCGTCCTTCACCAGGTCGGCGATCTTCTGCGCGAGGTTGTCCGGATTCACCTGGTACGGGAGCTCGGTGACCACCAGGCACTGGCGGTTCTGGATCTCCTCGACCTCGACCACGGCGCGCATCGTGATGGAGCCGCGGCCGGTGCGGTAGGCCTCCTCGATGCCCTTGCGGCCGACGACCAGGGCGCCGGTCGGGAAGTCAGGGCCCTTGATGCGGTCGATGAGCGCGTCGAGGAGCTCCTCGTGCGGGGCCTCCGGGTTGGCGAGGTACCACTGGGCACCCTCGGCGACCTCGCGCAGGTTGTGCGGCGGGATGTTGGTCGCCATGCCGACGGCGATGCCGGCGGATCCGTTGACCAGGAGGTTCGGGAAGCGGGCCGGCAGGACCGTCGGCTCCTGGTTGCGGCCGTCGTAGTTGTCCGTGAAGTCGACGGTCTCCTCGTCGATGTCGCGGACCATCTCCATCGACAGCGGCGCCATCTTGCACTCGGTGTAGCGCATGGCGGCCGCCGGGTCGTTGCCCGGGGAGCCGAAGTTGCCGTTGGAGTCCACCAGCGGCATCCGCATCGACCACGGCTGTGCCAGGCGGACCAGGGCGTCGTAGATGGAGGAGTCGCCGTGCGGGTGGTACGTGCCCATGACGTCGCCGACGACGCGGGCGCACTTGTAGAAGCCCTTCTCGGGCCGGTAGCCGCCGTCGTACATCGCGTACAGGACGCGGCGGTGCACCGGCTTGAGGCCGTCGCGCACGTCGGGCAGGGCGCGGGACACGATGACGGACATCGCGTAGTCGAGGTAGGAGCGCTGCATCTCCGTCTCGAGCCCGACGGGCTCGATGCGCATCTGCTGCTCCTCCGCGGTGTTCTCGGCGGTGGGGGTGGTTTCGTCGGCCATTGCTGGTCAGAAATCCTTTCGGGCGGCCGTGAAGAGCCGACTCAGATGTCGAGGAAGCGAACGTCCTTGGCGTTGCGCTGGATGAAGGAGCGCCGTGCCTCGACGTCCTCACCCATCAGCACCGAGAACAGGTCGTCGGCCTGGGCAGCGTCGTCCAGGGTGACCTGGCCCAGGACGCGGTGGTCCACGTCCATGGTGGTGACGCGCAGCTCCTCGGCGTTCATCTCGCCGAGACCCTTGAAGCGCTGGATCGAGTCTTCCTTGATCCGCTTGCCCTGGCGCTTGCCGTGCTCGACCAGGGCGTCGCGCTCGCGGTCCGAGTACGCGTACTCGAAGTCGTCGCGCCCCCACTTGATCTTGTAGAGCGGCGGGCGGGAGAGGTAGACGTGGCCGGCCTCGACCAGCGGGCGCATGAAGCGGAACAGGAAGGTCAGCAGCAGGGTGTTGATGTGCTGGCCGTCGACGTCGGCGTCCGCCATCAGGATGATCTTGTGGTACCGGAGCTTCTCGATGTCGAAGTCCTCGTGGATACCGGTGCCGAAGGCGGAGATGAGCGCCTGGACCTCGGTGTTCTGGAGGATCTTGTCGATACGGGCCTTCTCGACGTTCAGGATCTTGCCGCGGATCGGCAGGATGGCCTGGTACATCGGGTTGCGGCCGGACTTCGCGGAGCCGCCGGCGGAGTCACCCTCGACGATGAAGATCTCGCACTTGGTCGGGTCGTTCGACTGGCAGTCCGACAGCTTGCCCGGCAGCGAGGCGCTCTCCAGCAGGCCCTTGCGGCGCGTCAGGTCGCGGGCCTTGCGGGCCGCGACGCGGGCCGTGGCCGCCTGGATGGCCTTGCGGACGATGTCCGCGGCCTCGACCGGGTTGCGGTCGAACCAGTCGGCCAGGTGCTCGTGAGCGACCTTCTGGACGAAGGTCTTCGCCTCCGTGTTGCCCAGCTTGGTCTTGGTCTGGCCCTCGAACTGCGGCTCGCCGAGCTTGACCGAGATGATCGCGGTCAGACCCTCGCGGATGTCGTCGCCGGTGAGGTTGTCGTCCTTCTCGCGGAGCAGCTTCTTGTCGCGCGCGTAGCGGTTGACCAGGGAGGTCAGCGCGGCGCGGAAGCCCTCCTCGTGGGTGCCGCCCTCGTGCGTGTGAATCGTGTTGGCGAAGGAGTACACGCCCTCGCTGTACTGCGAGTTCCACTGCATCGCGATCTCGACCGAGAGCATCCGCTCCTTGTCCTCGGCCTCGACGTCGATGACGGTCGGGTGGATCAGCTCGCCCTTGCGCGAGTTGAGGTACTTCACGAAGTCGACGATGCCGCCCTCGTAGTGGTACCGGACGGTGCGCGCCACGGGCTCGGCCGTGTCCGCCTCCGGGTCGTCGGCGCCCGCGGTGGCCTTCGCCGACTCGCGCTCGTCGGTCAGCGAGATGGTCAGGCCCTTGTTGAGGAAGGCCATCTCCTGGAAGCGCCGGGACAGCGTCTCGAAGGAGTACTCGGTGGTCTCGAAGATGTCCCCGTCGGCCCAGAAGGTCACCGAGGTCCCGTGGTCGACGGTCTCCTCGTTCCGGGCCAGCGGCGCGGTGGGAGCACCCATCTTGTAGTCCTGGGTCCAGCGGTAGCCGTCGCGTCGGACCTCGACCGAGACCTTCGTGGACAGGGCGTTCACCACGGAGACGCCGACACCGTGCAGACCGCCGGAGACGGCGTAGCCGCCGCCGCCGAACTTGCCGCCCGCGTGCAGCACCGTCAGGACGACCTCGACCGCCGGCTTGCCCTCGGAGGGGACGATGTCGACCGGGATGCCGCGCCCGTTGTCGACCACGCGCACGCCGCCGTCGCCCAGGATGGTCACGTCGATGGTGTCCGCGTGACCGGCAAGTGCCTCGTCGACGGAGTTGTCGACCACCTCGTAGACGAGGTGGTGCAGGCCGCGCTCACCGGTGGAGCCGATGTACATGCCGGGCCGCTTGCGTACCGCGTCCAGGCCCTCCAGCACCTGGATCGCGGAGGCGTCGTACGAGGCGGTGACCTCCCCGTTCTCGCCGGCTGTGGACTGGTTGTCGTTGGGGTTGCCGGAATCGGCCACGAAGCGCCCTTTCTGGCACAGCACAGGCCGGACTCCGGGCCGGCAGGCCTGCCGGGTGAGGAGCGGCTGCGTCGATCTGCGTTGTCAGCGTGTTTTCTTCGGGATCCCGCGGCGAGGCGGGATTCGCTTCAGTCTACCGGCACCACGGACATGAATGGGGGTTTGCCGGTACCTGAGTACGCATGTGCCGCCCTGAACCTCCTCTCTCCGACTCCCCATATTCGGACCGGGGCTCAAAGAGGCTCACGCGGGCATCCAGCGCTTCGGGCTGTCAACCTTCCACTACCGTGAGGGACGCCACCCGGGCAGGGGGATGCGCGGGCCCGCCCGCGGAGCCTTGGCCAAGGCTCTACACGGGCTCCGCCAAGGGTCTGCCGTGGCTGATGTGGTGGATGTGACTGCTGGTGCGGCTGCGGTCGGTACTGGCCGCGCCGGTCGGGGTGGATGCCACGTGCGCGGCGGACAGGCGGGCGCCGTGGCGGGCCGGTTCGACCGGGTCGGCCGGCCGGGAAGCCGGCCGGGTCGGCAGATCGGGACAGCCGGCCGGGCCTCAGCCGTAGGTGTCGCCCGGACCCGTGCTGCCGGGTGCGCGCCAGGGGCCGTGCCGCCTCGGCCGACCGCCCGGGCCCTGCACCTTGATCAGCCGGACCGTGCCCTGGCCGAGGTCCGCGTTCAGCCGGGCCACCAGCTGCGGGGCCAGCAGCTTCAGCTGCGCGGCCCACGCCGAGGAGTCGCACCGCACGACCAGCTCACGGTCCTCGTAGCGTTCCGGTTCGCAGTGCGTCGCGATCTCCGGGCCGACGATTTGCGGCCAGCGCTCCATCACGCCGGCCACCGCCATCGGCATCTCCCAGCCGCGCTCCGTCCGCAGCCGGTCCAGCGCCGCCATCAGCGGCATCGGATCCCGTCCGTCCGCCCGCGCCCCCGAGCGCAGGCCGGGATGGTGCCGGCCGCTCCGCCCGCCGGCCGCGGTGCCGCGGGCCCGCGCCTGCTCCCGGGCCGCCGCCAGCGCCTGGCGCGCGAGGTCCACACCCGACAGCTCCGGAACCTTGCGCCCAGGGTGGGGACCGCCCGGCTCCTGCGCATTCCGCTTTTCCTCGTTCACAGCCGGGTCACCTCACCGCCGGACACCCCGAACCGCGCTCCCGCCAGGACATCCGGAACGTCATCGTCCACAGCTGCCGTCACCAGCACCTGCTCGGCCGGTGCCACCAGCTCGGCCAGCCGCTCCCGGCGCCGGGCGTCCAGTTCCGCGAAGACGTCGTCGAGGATCAGCACCGGCTCGGCCCCCTCCGAGCGCAGCAGCTCGTACGAGGCCAGCCGCAGCGCCAGCGCGTACGACCACGACTCCCCGTGGCTCGCGTACCCCTTCGCCGGCAGCTCCCCGAGCCGCAGCAGCACGTCGTCCCGGTGCGGGCCCACCAAGGTCACGCCCCGCTCGATCTCCTGCTTGCGCACCTGCGCGAGCGCGTCGATCAGCGCCGCGTACAGCTCCTCCCGGGTCCGCGCCGCTCCGGCGTCCACCGCCTCGCCCGCCGAGGACCGGTAGGACAGGCCCAGCGGCCCGCCGCCGGGCGCGAGCTGCTCGTACGCCTTGTCCGCCAGCGGCAGCAGGGAGGCGATCAGATCCAGCCGGTGGGCCAGCAGCTCCGCGCCCGCGCGCGCCAGGTGCTGGTCCCACACGTCCAGCGTCGACAGGTCCATGGAGCGGCCGCCGTGCCGGCGCGCCATGGCGGCCGACTTGAGCAGGGTGTTCCGCTGCTTCAGCACCCGCTCGTAGTCCGACCGGACCCCCGCCATCCGCGGCGAGCGGGCGGTGACCAGCTCGTCGAGGAGCTTCCGCCGCTCGCCCGGATCGCCCTTGACGAGAGCCAGGTCCTCCGGTGCGAAGAGCACCGTCCGTACGATCCCCAGCACGTCCCGCGGCCTGACCTGCGAGGACCGGTTGATGCGGGCCCGGTTCGCCCGCCCGGGGTTGAGCTCCAGCTCGACCAGCTGCTGCCGGTCGCCCTGCCGGACGGCCGCGCGGACGACGGCCCGCTGCGCGCCCATCCGCACGAGGGGGGCGTCCGAGGACACCCGGTGGCTGCCGAGCGTCGCCAGGTAGCCGATCGCCTCGACCAGGTTCGTCTTCCCCTGGCCGTTGGGGCCCACGAAAGCCGTGACGCCCGGGTCGAGGGGAACCTCGGCCCGGGCGTACGAGCGGAAGTCGGCCAACGAGAGATGCGAGACATGCATGCGGCGCCGACCTCCCCCGGCTTCCTGCTGTTCTGCTCTGTACTGCGGTACTGCTGTGTGCTGCGGGCGCGGTACCGCGCCCGCAGCGGCGGCTACTTCTTCTCCACCGCGTGGCCGCCGAACTGGTTGCGCAGCGCGGCGATCATCTTCATCTGGGGCGAGTCGTCCTGGCGCGAGGCGAACCGCGCGAACAGCGAGGCGGTGATCGCGGGCAGCGGCACGGCGTTGTCGATCGCCGCCTCCACCGTCCAGCGGCCCTCGCCCGAGTCCTGCGCGAAGCCGCGCAGCTGCTCCAGGTGCTCGTCCTCGTCCAGTGCGTTGACGGCCAGGTCGAGCAGCCAGGAGCGGATGACCGTGCCCTCCTGCCAGGACCGGAACACCTCGCGGACGTCGGTGACCGAGTCCACCTTCTCCAGCAGCTCCCAGCCCTCGGCGTAGGCCTGCATCATGGCGTACTCGATGCCGTTGTGGACCATCTTCGCGAAGTGGCCCGCGCCGACCTTGCCGGCGTGCACGGAGCCGAAATCACCCTCCGGCTTGAGGGCGTCGAAGATCGGCTGGACCGCGGCGACGTGCTCCTTCTCGCCGCCGTACATCAGCGCGTAGCCGTTCTCCAGGCCCCACACACCGCCGGAGACACCGCAGTCGACGAAGCCGATGCCCTTGGCGGCGAGCTCCTCGGCGTGCTTCTCGTCGTCGGTCCAGCGCGAGTTCCCGCCGTCCACGACGATGTCGCCCGGCGAGAGCAGCTCCGCGAGTTCGTCGACGGTGGACTGGGTCGCGGCACCGGCCGGGACCATCACCCACACCACGCGGGGGGCCTGCAGGCCGTCCACAAGTTCCGACAGGCTGTGGACATCGGCGAGGTCCGGATTGCGGTCGTATCCGATGACGGTGTGGCCTGCGCGGCGGATGCGCTCGCGCATGTTGCCGCCCATCTTGCCGAGACCGACGAGACCGAGCTCCATCAGGTGGTTCCTTAAGCGTTGTGGCCGTTTGTGCCGGATTGCCCCGATTCTCGGGGAGACCCGGCTCCGAGCCTACGCCGGGCGGTGCCGCCCGGCGCCACGGGCGCTCCAGGCACCCGCCGTACGGGGGCCGGGCGCGGCACCCGGCGGCGCTGCGGGCGGCGCGGGGAATGCCGGAGGGCCGGGACGTGAACGCCGTCGGGCCCGGTTCCGCGGACTGCGGGACCGGGCCCTGTGGACAACGGGTGTCAGCCGGAGAGGCGCACCGGCATGATCAGGTACTTGTAGGCCTCGTCCGCCTCGGCGTCGACCGCGGGGCGGCCGCTGAGCAGCGCCGGCTTGGTGGACGTCGTGAAGCTGAGCTGGGCGACCGGCGAGTCGATCGCGCTGAGGCCGTCCAGCAGGAAGGTCGGGTTGAAGGCGATCGAGATGTCGTCGCCCTCCAGGGAGGCGTCGACGCGCTCCACAGCCTGTGCATCGTCGGAGGAGCCGGCCTCCAGGGTCAGCACGCCCTTCTCGAAGCTCAGGCGGACCGGCGTGTTGCGCTCGGCGACCAGGGCCACGCGCTTGACGGCCTCGACGAACGGGGCGGTCTCGATCACGGCGATGGAGTTGAACTCCGTCGGGAAGAGCGTGCGGTACTTCGGCAGGTCGCCCTCGAGGAGGCGGGTGGTGGTGCGGCGGCCGGCGCCCTCGAAGCCGATCAGGCCCTCACCCGCGCCGGAGCCCGACAGCGCCAGGGTGACGGTGTCGCCGCTGGTCAGGGACTTGGCGGTGTCCAGGAGGGTTTTGGCGGGCACCAGGGCCACGGCCGAGGCGTCCGGGTTCTCCGGCTTCCACAGGAACTCGCGGACCGCGAAGCGGTAGCGGTCGGTGGAGGCCAGGGTGACGCGGTCGCCCTCGATCTCGATGCGGACACCGGTGAGGACGGGCAGCGTGTCGTCGCGGCCGGCGGCGATGGCGACCTGGGCCGCGGCAGCGGCGAAGACCTCGCCGGAGACCGTGCCGGTCGCGGTCGGCATCTGGGGCAGGGCCGGGTACTCCTCCACGGGCAGGGTGTGGAGGGTGAACCGCGAGGAGCCGCAGACCACGATCGCCCGCACACCGTCTGTGGAAATCTCCACCGGCCGGTTGGGGAGGGCGCGGCAGATGTCGGCGAGGAGCCGGCCGGAGACGAGGACGGTGCCGTCCTCCTCCACGTCCGCCTCGACGGAGACGCGGGCCGAGACCTCGTAGTCGAAGCCGGAGAGGGACAGGGTGCCGTCCTCGGCCTTCAGCAGCAGGCCCGCGAGTACGGGGACCGGCGGCCGGGCCGGGAGGCTGCGGGCAGCCCAGGCCACCGCCTCCGCGAGTACGTCGCGCTCCACCCGGATCTTCACCGGAACCGCCTCCTGCTGTTGCTCGCTCGTCCGTCTGCCGGCCTTCGTCGTCGGCCCGTCGGGCCCGGTGCCTTGGAGGGCTGGGGGCCTCGATGCCGGGAACCAGTCTGACGTACGGCGCCGACAGCTGGTGCTGCCGCCCGTCAAATCGGGAGCGAGGTGTCGGGGAGGCCTCTCGACCACGTTGTGCACAGCACCTGCTTGAAAACCGAATCCGGCCTAACTGTCCATGGGGGTAGTAGTAGGGCCTGTGGAAACGGTGGATAAGCCCGTCGCTGCAGGTCAGGCACTGTTTTTTATCCCCATGCCCTGTGGGTGGCACCGGTGGACAACAGGGGGGTGCTGTGGAGAACAGAAAGTTCTGCACAGGCCATCCCCAGGTGACCCGGACTACTCCACAGGTGTGTCCCCAGCTTTCCCCAAGTACTCCACAGCCCAAACGTCGACTTCCGTGTGACGGCTTTCACTCCGGGCGGTGAAGAGGGGCGCCTGGTTGCCGAACAGTGGACAGCGATGTGGGTAACCCGTCGGAACCTGTGCACAGGATGGGGCAACCTGTGGGTGAGCGGTGGACAACACGGTGGACGGGCCTGTGGATGAATCGCCCGTCCACAGTCTGTGGATATCCCTCACGCACAATTCCACAGGCCTGTGACCTGGCCTGATGGGTCCTCAGTCAGAAGCCCTGTGGACAGATTGTGGGCGAGCAAGCCAGTCCCCAGCCTGTGGACGGAAGAAAGTTCCGCAATCTGTGGACAAGTTGCTCCACAGGGGGCGTATTCGAACAGACCAGGGGCGCGCACATGAAGAAGGGCGCCCCCGGATTACTCCGGAAGCGCCCCGTGGATGCGTTTGGCGAAGCGCCGAAGGGCCGTTGACGGCCCGTCGGATGCGGATGCGGATGCGGATGCGGACGGCGGGTGCTCGGTGCCGGGTGTGCCGGGCCCTGAGTGCTGGCTGCTGAGTGCCGGGTGCCGGGTGTCAGGTTCCGGGTGGCGGGTGTCAGGTTCCGGGTGCTGCGGCTCAGCCGTTCTTGATGCGGTTGGTGAGCTCGGTGACCTGGTTGTAGATCGAGCGCCGCTCGGCCATCAGAGCGCGGATCTTGCGGTCCGCGTGCATGACGGTGGTGTGGTCCCGCCCGCCGAACTGTGCCCCGATCTTCGGCAGGGACAGGTCCGTGAGCTCCCGGCACAGGTACATCGCGATCTGCCGGGCGGTGACCAGGACGCGGCTGCGCGAGGAGCCGCACAGGTCGTCCACCGTCAGACCGAAGTAGTCGGCCGTGGCCGCCATGATGTCCGAGGCCGTGATCTCGGGTGCGGAGTCCTCGCCCCCGGGGATCAGGTTCTTGAGGACGTCCTCGGTCAGCCCGAGGTCGACCGGCTGCCGGTTCAGGCTCGCGAAGGCCGTGACCCGGATCAGCGCCCCCTCCAGCTCGCGGATGTTGCGCGAGATGCGGGAGGCGATGAACTCCAGTACCTCCGGCGGGGCGTTGAGCTGCTCCTGTACGGCCTTCTTGCGCAGGATCGCGATACGGGTCTCCAGCTCGGGCGGCTGGACGTCGGTGATCAGGCCCCACTCGAAGCGGTTGCGGAGCCGGTCCTCCAGGGTGACCAGCTGCTTGGGCGGCCGGTCGGAGGACAGCACGATCTGCTTGTTGGCGTTGTGGAGCGTGTTGAAGGTGTGGAAGAACTCCTCCTGAGTCGACTCCTTGCTCGCCAGGAACTGGATGTCGTCGACGAGCAGGATGTCCATCTCGCGGTACCGCTTGCGGAAGGCGTCGCCCTTGCCGTCTCGGATGGAGTTGATGAACTCGTTGGTGAACTCCTCCGAGCTCACGTACCGCACGCGGGTGCCCGGGTAGAGGCTCCGCGCGTAGTGCCCGATGGCGTGCAGCAGGTGCGTCTTGCCGAGCCCCGACTCCCCGTAGATGAAGAGCGGGTTGTAGGCCTTGGCCGGCGCCTCGGCGACGGCCACCGCGGCGGCGTGCGCGAAGCGGTTCGAGGCGCCGATGACGAAGGTGTCGAAGAGGTACTTCGGGTTCAGCCGGGCGGTCGGCTCCGGCGGACCCGAGGTGGAGCCCCCGGACGGGGCCGGCGGGGGCGCGGACCGGCCGGGCCCCGGGCGGGGGCCCGACGGCTCGTACGGCGACTCGTACGGGGAGGACTCGAACGGCTGAGGCTCGTAGGAGCCCTGGTCGTAGCCGCCGGACTCGGCCTGCTGGAGGTAGCCCGGCTGCGGGGAGGCGTACGGGTCGCGCTCGGGGAAGCCGCCGTGGCGCGGCTGCTGCCAGCCGTAGTCGTCCTGCTGGCCGCCACGGGGCCAGGCGCCGGGCTCCGGGCGCTGCTGCTGGTAGTCCGGGTACGCGGGGCGCGCGGTGGGCAGCTGGTCGTCGCCCGGCCCGGGACCGTGGTGGCCGCCGGGGCGCGGGCCGCCGTACGGCTCGTACGACTCGCCTCGCTGCGGGGCGGGCGGGGCCGGCGGCGGCGCGGGCTCGCCGACGGAGTCGTCCACGGTGATGGCGATACGGATGGGGCGGCCGCACTCACGGCTGAGCGCATCGCTGATCAGCGGCGCCAGACGGCCTTCGAGGACGCGCTTTCCGTACTCGTTGGGTACGGCGAGCAGCGCGGTGTCGGCGACGAGGGCCAGGGGCTGGCAGCGCTCGACCCACTGCTGGTCCTTCGGCTCGACCGCCTGCTGTCCTTCCCCCAGGAGCTTCTCGAGCACCCGTGGCCACACTGCGGCAAGATCGGCAGGTACGTCAGCCACAGGGCACGCTCTCTCACAGGGGGTCCCACGAATGTGTGGTTCTTTGGGACGGTCGGGACAAAAATCCGGGGTCAGACAACGGTAGTCAGCGCGACCGGTAGGGTTCAAGTCGTTGTCCACAGCCTGTGTACAGCGCGGGACGGCGTCGCCTCGGTTTGACCGGATGGCGTAGCCGCGCGTACCGTAACGAGGTCGAGTTGTCGATGGCTGCTGCCGCCTGCCTACCGATGGGCGAGGATCACTGATCGTGGTCGTTGAGCGGTGCCACTCGGGCGAACACGCGAGTTCCTCGTGGGCGCACGGTGACAGCCAGGCGATGTCCCGCCACAACGATTCATTCTCTGGAGCCCCCGAGTGAGCAAGCGCACCTTCCAGCCGAACAACCGTCGCCGCGCGAAGACCCACGGCTTCCGCCTGCGGATGCGCACCCGTGCCGGCCGCGCCATCCTGGCGAACCGCCGCAGCAAGGGCCGCGCTGCCCTCTCCGCGTAACTCACGCAGGTCGTGACGTCGTGCTGTCTCCCGAAAATCGGCTGAGGCGGCGCGAGGACTTCGCGAGCGCGGTACGCCGAGGCCGCAGGGCCGGTCGCCCGCTCCTCGTCGTCCACCTACGCACAAGCGGTGCAACGGACCCGCACGGGCCGGGGGAGACAGTTCCCTCGACCCGTGCGGGTTTCGTCGTCAGCAAGGCCGTGGGGGGCGCCGTCGTCCGGAACCGGGTGAAGCGCCGCCTCCGCCATCTCGTACGCGAGCGGCTCTCCCGCCTGCCCGCCGGTAGCCTGGTGGTGGTGAGGGCGTTGCCCGGATCGGGCGATGCCCGCCTCGAGGACCTGGCCAAGGACCTGGATGCCGCTCTGCTGCGGCTCCTGGGAGGCGCAGCTCGATGAAGTACCCGCTGCTCGCTTTGATCAAGCTGTACCAGTGGACCATCAGTCCGCTGCTCGGCCCGGTGTGCCGTTACTACCCCTCGTGCTCGCGCTACGGGTTCACGGCCATCGACCGGCATGGTGCGGTGAAGGGGACCGTTCTCACCGCCTGGCGGATCCTGCGGTGCAACCCGTGGTCCGCGGGTGGGGTTGATCATGTCCCACCTCGTAAACGCCCGCGTTGGCACGAGCAGCTGCGCACTGCGTTGCGTAGATCTCGCAATGCTCAAGGAGCCTGATTAGTGGACACGATTGCCAGTCTGTTCAGCTTTATCACCACACCCGTCTCGTGGATCGTCGTCCAGTTCCACTCACTGTATGGAGCGATCTTCGGGCCGGACAGCGGGTGGGCCTGGGGCCTGTCCATCGTGTCCCTGGTGGTCCTGATCCGTATCTGCCTGATCCCGCTCTTCGTGAAGCAGATCAAGGCGACGCGGGGCATGCAGGCGCTCCAGCCGAAGATGAAGGCGATCCAGGAGCGCTACAAGAACGACAAGCAGCGTCAGTCCGAAGAGATGATGAAGCTGTACAAGGAGACGGGTACCAACCCGCTCTCCTCGTGTCTTCCCATCCTGGCGCAGTCGCCGTTCTTCTTCGCGCTGTACTCCGTGCTGGCGCACATCGCCGACGGCAAGACCATCGGTGTGCTGGACCAGCAGCTGGTCGACAGCGCCCGCGAGGCGAAGATCTTCGGCGCGCCGATCGCCGCCAAGTTCATGGACAGCCCTGAGAAGGTCGCCGCGCTGGGCGCCTCGCTGACGGACGTCCGGATCGTGACCGCGTTCATGATCATCCTGATGTCGCTGTCGCAGTTCTACACCCAGCGCCAGCTGATGCAGAAGAACGTGGACCTGACGGTCAAGACGCCGTTCATGCAGCAGCAGAAGATGCTGATGTACATCTTCCCGGTGATCTTCGCCGTCATGGGTGTCAACTTCCCCGTCGGTGTCCTCGTCTACTGGCTGACCACCAACGTCTGGACCATGGGCCAGCAGATGTACGTGATCAACCAGAACCCGACGCCGGGCAGCAAGGCGCAGGACCAGTACCTGACGCGCCTGCTCAAGTCCGTCAGCTCGCACGGGCAGGTCAAGGGACGGGGCAAGAAGAAGATCGTCGCCGCGATCGTGGCCAAGGGTCCGGACCGCAACGACATCGAGCGCAAGTTCATCGCAACTCTGACGAAGCAGGGTCTGGCCGCCCAGGATGACGGTTCTGTGATCAAGAGTTCCGTGGCCACGGCGGACGCGGACGCGGCGAGCAGCGGCGCCCAGAAGCGTCAGCAGCCGAAGCGCCAGACGAAGGCGCAGCGCCAGACGCCCTCCAAGCCCTCTCCCAAGAAGTAAGAAGGAGTCCCTCCCGTGACGGAAGGCACCACCACCGCCGCCGCTGAGAGTGGCGACACCCTGACCCGCCTCGAGCAGGAGGGTGAGATCGCGGCCGACTACCTTGAGGGTCTGCTCGACATCGCCGATCTCGACGGTGACATCGACATGGACGTCGAGGCCGACCGGGCCTCGGTCTCGATCGTCAGCGACTCCGGCGGCCGCGACCTGCAGAAGCTCGTGGGGCGCGACGGCGAAGTCCTGGAGGCCCTGCAGGAGCTGACCCGCCTCGCCGTGCACCGAGAGACCGGGGATCGCAGCCGACTGATGCTGGACATCGCAGGGTTCCGTGCCAAGAAGCGCCAGGAACTGGCGGCTCTGGGGGCCAAGGCGGCGGCCGACGTGAAGGCGTCGGGCGAGCCCCTGAAGCTGGCCCCGATGACGCCGTTCGAGCGGAAGGTCGTCCACGACGCCGTGGCGGCCGCCGGTCTGCGGAGCGAGTCGGAAGGCGTGGAGCCGCAGCGCTTCGTCGTTGTGCTCCCGGCCTGATCGCAAGCCCCGATGTGTTCGGCCCCGTCTGTGTCGCAGACGGGGCCGATGTTTGTCAGCCTGGCAGTACCAGTGCGTTTTCACGATCACTGATCACGCGGTACGCAAAACGGAAGGACGGTCCCCGTGACGGAGGCAGCGGAGCTTCCCCCGGCGCCGGAAGAGGCGCGCGCGGTGTTCGGCGAGTTTTTCCCCGAAGCTGTGCGGTACGCGGAGCTGCTCGCGGACGCAGGGGTCCAGCGGGGCCTCATCGGCCCACGCGAGGTGCCGCGCCTGTGGGAGCGGCACCTGCTGAACTGTGCGGTCTTGTCGGAGGTGGTGCCCGAGGGCGTCACCGTGTGCGACGTGGGCTCAGGCGCCGGCCTTCCCGGCATCCCGCTGGCCCTGGTGCGCCGGGACCTGAAGATCACGCTGCTGGAGCCGCTGCTCCGGCGCACGAACTTCCTCCAGGAGGCCGTGGAACTGCTGGGCCTGGACCATGTGACGGTGGTGCGCGGCCGGGCTGAGGAAATGCTCGGCAAGGTGCAGCCCGTGCATGTGGTGACGGCGCGGGCGGTGGCCCCGCTGGACCGCCTTGCGGGCTGGGGCGTGCCGCTGCTGCGCCCGTACGGCGAGATGCTGGCGCTCAAGGGCGACACTGCCGAGGAGGAGCTGGCGGCGGCGAAGGTCGCGCTGGCGAGGCTCGGTGTGGTCAAGACCTCCGTGCTCCAGGTCGGCGCGGGTGTGGTGGACCCGATGTCGACGGTGGTGCGGGTCGAGGTCGGCGAGAGCCCCGGAGGTGTGCGGTTCGCGGCCAAGCGGGCCAAGGCGGCCCGGGTGGGGCGTTCGCGCCGACGCCGGTAGTGGCGATCCTGGCCTGTGGCTTCCCCAGCACCCCCTTAGCGGGGGTGTTGGGCCCTATAGGTGCGGATTTGGGAGTGTCGTAGAGACCTGTCGGCTCTGCCCCGGCATCGTGTTTCACGTGAAACGTCGCTCTCTGCTGCACGGAATCATCAGTCGCGGCCGGGAAGCCGCGCCCCCTCGGTCCTCCAGGGACGGAAGGGGGACGGAGTTGTCCACATCTGTGGGTTCATCCACAGCAGTACGGGCCCCGCTGGTTCGCGGCCCCGGTGGCATGGCAGGCTCTGTGCATCGCGAGCCCCCTGCCGAGGAGAGTGACACCGTGCGGTCCGACGCCAACCTCGCGGGGCCGATGGCCGACCCGGTCCCCGGTCCCCGCTCTGAAGCGGCAGGCGGTGATGTTTCACGTGAAACATCACCGCCGCCCCCTGCCGACAACGACACGTCCGGCGGTGTGCCCGACCCGTTTGCGCTCGAGTCGTTGCGGCGTGCCGGTGAGGGGCTGCCCCGGCCGAACCGGACACGGGTGATCGTCGTCGCCAATCAGAAGGGCGGCGTCGGCAAGACCACGACGACCGTGAACCTGGCGGCCTCGCTGGCGCTCCACGGCGCGCGGGTCCTGGTCATCGACCTCGACCCGCAGGGGAACGCGTCCACCGCGCTCGGTATCGACCACCACGCGGACGTCCCTTCGATCTACGACGTGCTGGTCGACAGCAGGCCGCTGCTGGAAGTGGTCCAGCCGGTGGTGGATGTGGAGGGCCTCTTCTGCGCCCCGGCCACCATCGACCTGGCGGGCGCGGAGATCGAGCTGGTCTCCCTGGTGGCACGCGAGAGCCGCCTGCAGCGGGCCATCCAGGCGTACGAGCAGCCGCTGGACTACATCCTCATCGACTGTCCGCCCTCGTTGGGCCTGCTGACGGTCAACGCACTGGTTGCGGGCGCCGAGGTGCTGATCCCGATCCAGTGCGAGTACTACGCGCTCGAGGGCCTGGGCCAGCTCCTGCGCAATGTGGACCTGGTGCGATCCCACCTCAACCCGGCGCTGCACGTCTCCACCATCCTGCTGACGATGTACGACGGCAGGACCCGGCTGGCCTCTCAGGTGGCCGAGGAGGTCCGCACCCACTTCGGCAGCGAGGTGCTGCGGACGAGCATCCCCCGGTCGGTGCGCATCTCCGAGGCTCCGAGCTACGGGCAGACGGTGGTCACCTATGACCCGAGTTCCAGCGGTTCCCTCTCCTACCTGGAGGCGGCGCGTGAGATCGCGCTGCGGGGGGCCGGAATCCAGTACGACGCCCGGCACGCCCATATGGGCGCGGGCATGAACAGCACGCACAGTGTGGCGGAGGGGATCCAGTGAGCGAGCGACGAAGGGGTCTGGGCCGGGGGCTCGCCGCGCTGATCCCTGCTGCCCCGCAGGAGAAGACGCCGGCAGTGACCACTGCAGGGTCGGCCGGGTCGAGCTCGCCGACGGCGATGCCGCCACTGACCTCGGAACGCGGAAGTGTGGCGGCGAAGCTGGCCTCGCTTGCCCAGGCCGATGTTTCACGTGAAACATCGGCACCGGTCGAGCCGGAGCCGACGCCCGAGCCGGCGGAACCTTCGGTCGCCGATGTGGCGGGTGCGATGTTCGCGGAGATCCCGATCGGCGCCATCACGCGGAACCGGCACCAGCCTCGCAAGGAGTTCGACCGCGATGCACTGACGGAGCTGGTGACCTCCATCCAGGAGGTGGGTCTGCTCCAGCCGGTGGTGGTGCGACAGGCGGGCCCGGACGGCTATGAGCTGATCATGGGCGAGCGCCGCTGGCGCGCGTGCAAGGAGCTCGGCCTGGAGTACATCCCGGCGATCATCCGGGCGACGGAAGACGACAGGCTGCTTCTGGACGCGCTGCTGGAGAACCTCCACCGGGCTCAGCTGAACCCGCTGGAGGAGGCTGCCGCGTACGACCAGCTGCTGAAGGACTTCAACTGCACGCACGACGAGCTGGCGGACCGAATCGGTCGCTCCCGTCCTCAGGTGACGAACACGCTGCGGCTCCTCAAGCTGGCGCCGAAGGTGCAGCTGCGTGTGGCGGCAGGTGTGCTCCTGGCAGGCCACGCTCGGGCCCTGCTGCCCGTGGAGGACCCCGAGGCGCAGGAAGCCCTGGCGGAGCGCATCGTGGAAGAAGGCCTGTCGGTGCGCTCGGTCGAGGAGATCGTCTTCCTGATGGGGTCGGAGCCGGAAAGCCCGGTGAAGCCGAAGAGGCCGAGGGCCGGAGCCCGGGTCTCCCCGGCGCTGAGTGAGCTCGCGACGCGGCTGTCGGACCGCTTCGAGACCCGGGTGAAGGTGGACCTGGGTCAGAAGAAGGGCAAGATCACGGTCGAGTTCGCCTCGATGGAGGACCTGGAGCGGATTCTGGCGACGCTGGCGCCGGGCGAGGGCCAGGTGCTGGAGCGGCGGCCGTCCGGGGAGTGAGTTCCCGGCTGCTGAGGGGCGGGTCGTACCGGTGTATGCCGGTGCGAGCCGCCCCTTTGCCTTGTTGCGGTTTCTCCTGATTCGGACCCTGGATACGATGCGCTCATGGGGCGTCGGTTGGTACCACTCACACTGGACAACCTCCAGGACCTGCCTCTGCGTTGCCGGTCCTGTGTGTTCTGGGAACTTGATCCTGTCAGCGGTGAGGCCGCCGCCAAGGCGGGGACTCCGGCCCTGGAGAAGGAGGCGTGGATCTCCGCGGTCCTGCTGGAATGGGGCTCGTGCGGCCGTGTGATCTATGTGGACGAGGTCCCCGTGGGGTTCGTCTTGTACGCGCCGCCCGCTTATGTGCCCAGGTCCACGGCCTTCCCGACGAGCCCGGTGTCTCCGGATGCGGTGCAACTGATCACCGCATGGATCATGCCGGGGTATCAGGGGCAGGGCCTCGGGCGGGTGATGGTGCAGACGGTGGCCAAGGACCTGTTGCGGCGGGGCTTCCGGGCGATCGAGGCATTCGGCGACGCGCGCTGGGAAGGGCCCGCATGCCTGCTGCCGGCGGACCATCTGCTCGCGGTGGGCTTCAAGACAGTGCGACCTCATCCGGTGCATCCGCGGCTGAGGTTGGAGCTGCGCTCGACGCTGTCGTGGAAGGAAGACGTGGAACTGGCACTGGACCGGCTGCTGGGCGCGGCTCGGAAGGAGCCCGCTCTGCGCCCCTTGTGAGAGGGGTGCTGGTGAGCGGCCGGATCGGAGCCGGGTCCGATCGTGTTGTGGAACGGGAAAACGGGGCCGCCCCTGACAAGGGGCGGCCCCGTTTCACGTGAAACATTGCCGTCAGACGGCCTTGGCCTCGATGAACGAGTCGAGGTCACGCAGGATGGCGGCCTTGGGCTTGGCACCGACGATGGTCTTCACGACCTCGCCGCCCTGGTAGACGTTCAGGGTCGGGATCGACATGACGCCGTACTTCGCGGCCGTGTTCGGGTTCTGGTCGATGTTGAGCTTGACGATCTCGATCTGGTCGCCGTACTCGGCTGCGATGGCCTCCAGAGACGGAGCGATCTGGCGGCACGGACCGCACCACTCGGCCCAGAAGTCCACCAGGACGGGCTTGTCGCTCCGGAGGACCTCGGTGTCGAAGTCGGCGTCGGTCACGTTCTTGAGGGTGCCGGCCACAGCGGCCTCCTAATTCTTCCTGCGGGGTGTTGAGGTGGGGGGGTGTCTGGGGTCAGACCAGCGCGGGGGCCTTCTCGGCGTCCGCGAGGGCGGCGAGGAATCGCTCGGCGTCGAGGGCGGCGGCGCAGCCCGTGCCGGCGGCGGTGATGGCCTGACGGTACGTGTGGTCCACGACGTCGCCGGCTCCGAACACGCCGGGGACGTCGGTGCGCGTGGACGGGGCCTCGACCTTGAGGTAGCCCTCGTCGTCGAGCTCCAGCTGGTCCTTGAACAGTTCGGTGCGGGGGTCGTGGCCGACGGCGATGAACAGGCCGGTCACGGGAAGCTCGGAGGTCTCACCGGTCTTGGTGTTGCGCAGGGTGAGGTGGGAGAGCTTCTGGTCGCCGTGGATCTCGGAGACCTCGCTGTCCCAGGCGAACTTGATCTTCGGGTCGGCGAAGGCCCGGTCCTGCATGGCCTTGGAGGCGCGCAGGGCGTCACGGCGGTGAACGACCGTGACGGACTTGGCGAAGCGGGAGAGGAAGGTGGCTTCCTCGATCGCGGTGTCGCCGCCGCCGACAACGGCGATGTCCTGGTCCTTGAAGAAGAAGCCGTCACAGGTGGCGCACCAAGACACACCGCGGCCGGAGAGGGCGTCCTCGTTGGGCAGGCCGAGCTTGCGGTGCTGGGAGCCGGTGGCCACGATCACGGCCTTGGCGCGGTGTACGGTGCCGACAGAGTCGGTGACAGTCTTGATCTCACCGGTGAGGTCCACAGACACGATGTCGTCCGCGACGAGCTCTGCACCGAAGCGCTCGGCCTGGCCGCGCATGTTGTCCATGAGGTCGGGCCCCATGATGCCGTCCTGGAAACCGGGGAAATTCTCGACCTCGGTGGTGTTCATCAGCGCGCCGCCGGCGGTGACGGCGCCTTCGAAGACCAGCGGCTTGAGCGAAGCACGTGCGGTGTACAGGGCGGCGGTGTAACCGGCGGGCCCGGAACCGATGATGATCACGTTTCGTACGTCGCTCACGGGTCTCTTCCTCGTCTCTGTGGACTGCGCGCTGCGGGCCCTGGGGGCCGGTGTGGAGTCTCACCCCACCCAACGGATCCTAAGGCGCGAGCATTCCCGGGCTGCTCACCCACGAGCCCCAAGCTGTCAGCTTCGAGGGTAAGTCCTGGTCAGCAGGGGGTGGCCTGCGCCGTCCGAGGGGGTGACCGCACAGTCGGCGCCGACGAGGTAGGCGTCCACCTTCCCGGGGTCGCCGGGATGCGGAAGGACGAGGAGGTAGACCTCGCTGCCCTGATAGGTGCCGCGCTCGACGGCGAGCGGGGTGTCGCTGCGGCCGGTGGCGTTCCGGGCGCAGGACGGAACCGCAGCGGCGTCCGTGCCCGCCCGGTCGCCCAGGGCCGGTGAGGTGTTCTCCAGGCCGTAGGTGCTGTTCTCCTGCTGCTGCGCCTTCGGGGAGGCCTTCATGGCGCCTTCTCCCGAGGCCAGCAGGCGGTTCACGTTGTCCTGGAGGCCCTGGGCGGTATAGGTGCCGGCGGCGGGGGCCTGGGCGGTGGCGTTCGTGGGGGACTTGCGGGCCGCCGTGTCAGGGGAGCCACCCAGCAGATTGCCTGCGAGGAGAATCCCGAGCGCACAGGCGGCGGCTCCGGTGAGGCCCGCGATGACCGCGATCCGGCGGCGGGCGCGACGGCGCCCGGGACCGGTTGTGCCGCCCGGGTGACCGGCGGGTCGGCGCGCGTCCCGTCCGGAGCGTGCGGCCGGCGTTGTTTCACGTGAAACAACCCGATCGGTGTCGGGGGCGGCGTCGGGGGCGGACTCGTTGCCCGGTCTGGGGGTGGTGGAGTCCAGTAGTGCCTCGGCTGCCAGCGCCGCGTCGATGCGCCCGGCGATGTCCACGGGCATGCGGGGCGGCCCCGGCAGCGTCCCGAGCAGGCCGCGGATCTCCTCCAGGGATGTGTGCACGTCGGCGCAGAGGGGGCACTCGGCCAGATGGCGGCGCACCTCGGCGGTCCGGGCCGGGGAGAGGAGTCCCTCGGTCAGGTCGGAGATTTCCGAGACGTCAGGGTGCCGGATCGTGCCGGCTGCGGGAGTCACGTTCGTCCACCTCCGCCCTTCACCGTGTCTGCGCCTGGCGCTGGCTGACTGGAGTCTGCCGCTGGTGGGACGGGTGTCCCCGGCGTCCGGTTCCTTCCCCGCTCCATAGCCGTGTTATCCCCGGCATTCGAGCGCAGATGAGTGAGCATCGGGACGAGTTTCGCCCGTCCGCGTGCGCACCGGCTCTTCACCGTGCCGACGGGGACGTCGAGGACCCGGGCGGCCTCGGCGACGGAGTATCCCTGCATGTCGACCAGGACGAGAGCGGCCCGCTGGTCGGCCGGGAGGGTGGCGAGGGCAGCCAGCAGCTCGCGGTGGAGGTCCTCGCGCTCCGCGGGGGCCTCGGCGGACTCGTGGGGCTCCAGGAGGCGCTCCAGGCGGTCCGTGTCGTCGAGGAGGGCCGTCCTGCGGGAGGCGGCCTTGCGGGCCCGGTCGAGGCAGGCGTTGACGGTGATGCGGTGCAGCCAAGTGGTGACGGCGGACTCGCCGCGGAAGGAGTGCGCGGCCCGGTAGGCGGAGACGAGGGCGTCCTGCACGGCGTCGGCGGCCTCCTCGCGGTCGCCGAGGGTGCGCAGCGCCACCGCCCAGAGCCGGTCGCGGTGCCGGCGCACGAGCTCACCGAAGGCATCGGGGTCCCCGGCGACGTGCAGCGCCAGCAGCTCCCGGTCGCTGCGGCCGCCTGCCGCTGCTTCCTGCATCACACCTCGCTCCCTCCCGGCATGGAGACTAGGGCTTTCGCGAGCGGAGCACGAGGGGGGCGCCTACCGGTGTTGCCGAGGCCGCGGGCGGTTGCCCCGCGGCTGCCGTGGGAGCGGTGCCGGGAACGTCCCCTGCACCGCATCGCACGGCCTTGCGGACTGCTGCGGCCGCTCAGTCGACCAGGCCGGTGACCTTGATCTCGGTGATGCCGCCCCGGTAGCCGTCTCCGTCGCGTGAGGCGGGCAGTTTGGTGAGGTGCACCAGCAGGAAGCGAGTCTTCACCGGCTCGTCAGGCTTGGCCACCAGCTTCCTCTCCGTGATGCCCAGCTTGGAGAGCTGCTCTGGGAAGTCGGAGAGGGAGTTCGCCGAGGTGGCCTCGGGGGCTGCGGCGCGTACTTCGGCGGTGTGTCCCGCGGCGTACATCTCCGCTTCGAGCCCGGTCACGTCTTGGACGCTGCCGAGGTCGATGATGATGCCGCTGCCGTCGCTGTAGGCGGGGAGGTTGCCGAAGTTGGCGTGGCCGTAGAACACCTGTGTGATCCACGTCGTGCTGGTCTTGCCGTCCACGGCCTTCGGGACGTCGCCGGCCTTGTTGTCTCCGCCGAAGAGCGCTGCGCTGCTGATGGGCAGAGGCTTGCTCTGCTTGGACGACTTCTGGTCGTCGGTCTTGGCGGGCTGCGTGGAGCTGCCGTTGCTGCCGCTGTTGCCCTTGACGCGGTCCAGCAGCGTGTCGGCCAGCTGCCAGCTGCCCAGGCCCAGCGCAGCGATCAGCAGGGCCGCGACGCCCCACTTCAGGGCACGGCCCGTACGGCTCTGCAGCGGGGGCGGAGGCGTGACGGGGATGGGGCGCGTCAGGGGTGAGCCGGGGCGCGTCGGCGGACGGCCGTAGCTCCCCTGCTGGTAGGTCGTCTGCTGGTACTCGGGCGGCGGGGTGAAAGCGGGCTCCGGCGGCCGGATGCGAGGCATCGCAGCAACCGCCTTGGCCAGTTCCTCCGGGGTGGTGCAGGCGGGCTCCTGGCGGGAGGCGGTGGCCCCGTCGTTGGCGAGGGCGCGCATGGCGAGCTCGCCCAGGCCGCGGTGGACACCGGCACGGACCTGGTCGGGCGGAAGCAGGCCGACGCCCTTCGGCAGGCCGGAGAGGCCGTACGCGTCGTCCTCGTACGGCCAGCGCTGGGTGAGGGCGGCGTACAGAAGTGCGCCGATGGCTTCGGTGTCCGCACGCTGCGGGGTGTCGCTCGTGATGCCCCGCAGCGCGGCGTTCACGGCGAGGCCGCGGATGCGGTACTGGCCGGTGGAGGTGCGGAGTATGGCGCTGGGCGTCAGGCGCAGGTGGGACAGGCCCTCGCGGTGGGCGGCGGCCATGGCCTGGGAGACCTGGCTGACGAGCTGGTACGCGTCGTAGGGCTCCAGGGGGCCGGAGGCGAGGATCGCGGTCAGCTCGGTCGCGTCGGGCAGCCACTCGTGGACGACGTAGACGAGGTCGCTGTCCTCCACGGCGTCGAGGACCTGGACGAAGCGCGGGTCGCCCAGCAGGGCCGATGACCGGGCCGCGGCCAGGACCGTGCGGGCGCGCGGGTGGTCGGCGGGCAGCACGTGGACGCCGACGGCCCGCCGCAGCTTCTCGTCCACCGCGCGCCAACTGCTGAATCCGTCCAGACGGGTGACGCACTCCTCCAGGCGGTAGCGCCGTGCGAGCTTGTGGCCGCTGTGGAGTTCGGGGGCGGCGGCAGAGGCCGCCGGCCTGCGTTCGCCGTCCTTCTCTGGCATGGGTCCGTCCGCGGCTCGTCCGTTCTGGGTGTCCACCCCGTCGGCCGTGGCCTTCGCCGCATCTGCGACGAGCGGCTGGTCGCCGCCGTTGTCGGCCACGTCGACGGCAGCCGTGCTACGTTCCGCCACCGTCGTTCCTGCCTCCCCATCCGTTACGCGCTGTCGGCCAGTCTGCGAAGCCATGCCAATTGTGCCCACAGTCCGGCGCTATGCACGACACGCGAAGGGGTCCGACGGTTGTGCGCATCTAGCGACCCATGCGCCCGCGAACCATTCCGACCATGGCGTTGAGCTCTTCGATCCGCATCCGCTTGGCCGCCAGAAGGAAGACCCCGCCCAGGGCGAGGGAGCCGACGACCACCGCAGTGAGGGAGCCGAGGACTCCGCTGCCCAGCCACTGGGTGACGGCGTAGGCGACACCGCCGGCCACGGCGGCCGCCGGGATGCAGGCCCCGATGAGGCGCGTGTAGGTGCGCCGCACGTGGGCGCCGTCCAGGTCCCCGCCGAGCCGCTTGCGCAGGCGCTTCCAGGCGACGCCGACGCCCACGGCGTAGCCGAGACCGTAGGCGCCGGCCATGCCGACGACCGCCCAGCGAGCCGGAAGGACGAAGAACGCAGCAGCGGAGACGGAGGCGTTGACCGCGGCGACGATGACGGTGTTGTAGAAGGGCGTGCGCGTGTCCTCGTACGCGTAGAAGCCGCGCAGGACCACGTACTGGACCGAGTACGGAATGAGCCCGAGGCCGAACGCCATCAGGATGTAGCCGATGTTCTGGGCGCCGGCGCCCGCGCCGGCGTAGAGCAGCGTGGCCATGGGGACGCCGAGGGCGAGGAACGCGAAGGCGCACGGCACGATTGCGACGGCCGAGGTGCGCAGTCCGTAGGAGATGTCATCGCGGACGGCGGCGGCGTCCCCGTCGTGGGCGGAGCGGGAAATCCGGGGCAGGACGGCCGTCATGACGGAGACGGTGATGATGGCCTGCGGCATCTGCCACAGCAGCAGCGCGTACTGGTAGCCGGTGATGCCGGTACCGGGGTGGCCCTGCTCCTCGGCGATCGCACCGGCCCAGGTGGCGAGCTGGGTCACCACGACCAGACCGATCTGGTTGGCCAGGACGAAGAAGAAGGTCCACTTGGCCAGACCGGCGGCCTTGCCCAGGCCATGACCCTTCCAGTCGAAGCGCAGGCGCGGCGAGAACCCGGCGTCGCGCAGGTACGGCAGCATCGCCAGCGCCTGCACGGTGAGGCCGAGGAGGGTGCCGATGCCGAGCAGGCGCACACCCTCCGGAGTGACCGTGGCCGCACTGACGCCGGAGGTGGTGAAGCCGCCGAAGGCCCAGATGAACGCGCCGAAGGTGGCAATGGCCACGATGTTGTTGAGGACCGGGGTCCACATCATCGCGCCGAAGCGGCCGCGTGCGTTGAGGATCTGACCGAGCACCACGTGCACGCCCATGAAGAACATGGTCGGCAGGCAGTACCGGGCGAAGGCGACCGCGACCTCCATCTGCTGCGGATCGGAGGCGATCTTCGGCGACATCATGGTGATGAACACCGGCGCGGCCAGGACACAGATCGTGGTGACTGCGGCCAGCAGGACGACGACCAGGGTCAGCAGCCGGTTGGCGTACGCCTCGCCCCCGTCGTCGTCGTTCTTCATGGCCCGCACGAGCTGGGGGATGAAGACGGCGTTCAGGGCTCCGCCGCCCACCAGCACGTAGATCATCGTCGGCAGCGTGTTGGCGATCTGGTAGGTGTCGTTGAAGGTGCCGACACCGATGGCGGCGGCGACGACCAGAGTCCGCAGGAAGCCGGTGATGCGGGAGACGATCGTCCCGGCGGCCATCAGCGCACTGGACTTGAGGAGACCGGCGGCCCGGCCGGTCGGCTTGCTCGGCGCCGGGGACGCGACGGGCGCGTCCTCGGCGGGAGCACCGGGCGCCGCCTGCTGGTCCTTGTACAGGTGGGCGAAGGCGTCGGGCTCGGCCTCCTCCTCCGTCGCGCTGGTGACCAGGGAGTCCACGCCCACGAACTGCGTGGTGGAGGGGCGGTCACCGTACGGGAGGTGGCGGGAGGGGCCGTCCGGCTCGGGCGGCGGGGTCTGGGCCCACACGCGCGGGTCGGGGCCCTGCTGCGCGGTCCGCGGTGCCCCGTAGAGCGGTCCCGGGTCCTGGTAGGTCCCCGGCGGCGGCGGGGGGTGCGACGCCCGGTCGTAGAGGACCTCGGCGACCGGGTCCTGGGCCGACAGGTCCTGCGACCGGTACGGGTCGCGGTCGTAGACGTCCTGGACGTACGGGTCGCGGTCCGCTGCAGGACCAGGCACGGGAACCTGTCCGGGCAGCCTCATCCCCGGATCGGCGCCCGAGGAGGGCGCGGGCGCGCCAGTGCCCTGCGCGCGGTCACCGTCGTACGGCGCGTTCATCGAAACCCCACCTCATCGTCCCAGGCCGGCCGGCCACGGCATCGCTCAACGGTCCACTGTCTCACCCGCGCCGGACGGGCTGGTGCTTTGCGGTCCGGTGTCCGGGGTCCCGTCACTCGGCTGCGTGCTCTCCTCGGCGGCGGCGGCCCGGGCGGCGACACGTTTGCGACTGGCGTACATCTTGATGCCTGCCAGGACCAGGAGCAGCACCCCGCCGGCGATGACGAGCATCACAGTCGGTGTGATCTCGGTGGCCTCGACGGTGAACCTGCGCTCCTTGCCGTAGGGCACACCGTCTTTGGTGAAGAGCTGCGCAGTGACCTCGACGGGGCCGCTCGCGGTGGCGTTGGCGGTGAACTTGACCGTCTGGCTGTGGCCGCCCTGGACGGTGACCTGCTGCTCGGCCTCGCCGCCGTCGCCGAACATCAGACGGGTCGGGTTGGCGGACTTCACCCGCAGGACGAGGTTGTGGACGTCCTGCACGAGGCTGTTCTGGACGCTCACCGGGATCGTCGCGCTGTGCCCGGACAGGGTGGCGTCGGACTTGGGGACGACCTTGACCTTCTCGGTCAGGCCGATGAGGTACTCCTGCACCTGGTTGCGGTAGTACCCGG
This sequence comes from Streptomyces sp. BR123, assembly GCF_013401435.1. Taxonomy (GTDB): domain Bacteria; phylum Actinomycetota; class Actinomycetes; order Streptomycetales; family Streptomycetaceae; genus Streptomyces. Next base: position 42,438 of record NZ_JACBGN010000001.1, on the reverse strand, counting down.
CGTCCTGCGGACGGCCCCGCCAGGAAGTCGACATCTCGCGGTTGGTGGTGTTGCCGAACGGGATCTCCACGCGGTCCGGCGAGGTCAGGATGACCTTGAAGTGGTCGAGGGTGTTCTGGGTGGTGCGGATCTTCTCGAACGCGGCGACGGGCAGCTCGGTCTTGCGCAGCGCCTCGGGGTACTGGCCGGCGCCCGGGACCTGGGTGTTGACGCCGGTGTCGGGCTTGGCCGCCGCGGCGGCGTCGAGGTCCGCGGGCTGCGTCCAGCGGCCCGCCTGCAGGGCCCGCAGCGCATCGGCCATCGACTGCGCCTGGCTGGCGGTGGGCATCCGCTGCGGGGTGACGACGAAGCTGCGCTGGTTGTCGGTCTTCTGCAGGTTGAGGGCCAGGCTGTGGGCGAGGAAGCGCTGGACGGCCAGCGTGGAGTTCCCGGCGTTCAGCATGTCGCCCTCGAAGGCGGTCGACAGGTCGGCGTCGGCGACGACGGCGGTGGTGCCCGCGCCGATGGGGCGGGCCGCCGAGGGGGTGTAGCCGAGGGCGCCGGTCTCCTGGAGGCTGTCGCTGCGGGCGAGCACGTGGTGGGCGCCGGCCGAGGTGGCGACGTTCACGATCGACGGGTCGATGGCGCCGTCCACAGGCCAGGAGAAGTCGGTGGACGGGGTGACGTGCAGGACGGTCTCCACCGCCTGCTTCGCCTTGTCGGTGGCGGGCCGCAGCTGGCCCAGGGTGCCGGAGACGTCCTTGCCCTGGTGGGCGAGAGAGGCGATGTCGGGGTCGGCGAACGGCAGCGCGACGATCTTCTTGCTCTGGACGGCCGATTCGAGTGAGTTCAGCCACTGTTCGGCGACGGCCTTGTTCTTGCCCTGGACGATCTTTCCGTCCGGAGTGCGGTACCGGTAGCCCTTGGTCATCGCGTCGACCGTGTACAGCAGGTCGGGATCGATGACCCAGGTAATCGGCAGCTCCTTGCCCAGCGAGACCATTCGCTCCAGGCGGCCGCCGGTCCTGAGCTCATCGGCGAGGGAGTCGTCCAGGAAGACGGGCGTCTGCACCTCGTCCGAGCCGGTTTCCGCGGTCAGCCGGGTTGTCGAGACCAGCGGCCACAGGTAGGTCAGCTGGGAGCGCTTCGCGGCGGGGTCCGGCTGCCAGGGCAGGAAGGTCCGCTTGATGCCCAGCACCTGCTCGTAGCTCCGGCTCTCGGTCTCCCCGGACAGCGAGACGCCCAGCTGGTACACGCCCTCCTTGCCCAGCTCCAGCTTGTCCACCGGGATCGAGAGAGTGAAGGGCTGGCTGGCCTTGGAGGGCAGCGATGCGATCTTCGCGGAGTAGGCCTGGTCGACCTCGCCCGGGTCGGTGCCGGCCCGGAAGCCGACCCGCTCCGCCGCCTCGTCGATCGAGGCCCGGTCCCCGAGGGCGGGCCCTACCCGCAGACCCACGTGGGCGCCCGTGATCGTCTCGTGGCCGGTGTTGACCACGGTGCCGGAGATCGTGAGCGTGTCGCCCTTGACCGGGGCGGCCGGAGCCACGGTGCTGAGCTGGACCTCGACGGTGCCCGCGTCGGCGGCCTGTGCCGGGGGCGCGGGTGAGGCGGCGAGAGCGGCGAAGACGGGCGTCCCGGCCAACAGGACGGCGGCGCGCCGCAGCCAGCGGCGCCGGGCAGGAGCGGGGGACGCCCCCTGGATGTCTGCCGCCTCGGCCACGCGCTAGCCCGTCCCTCGAAGTGTCAGTGGTCGTCGTGTCTGCGTCCAGGAATGGTAACGAGACCCGCTGCATGCGAGTGCCGCGCCTTGCTCCACATGATCGGTTCCGCTCCGCGGGCGCCGCCGGGTGGGGGGGCGACAAACCCGGGAGCCCCTGCCGGGCCGGGCACGTACCCTTTTCTGTTGTGCCGAACGCCAACGAAGACAACCCCAGTGCCCTGAGTCAGGTGCAGCACCGCGCGGTCAGCGAACTGCTGCGGGTCGCCCCTGTCGCCGACGAGCTCGGCCTCCGCTTCCGGGAGGCCGGCTTCAGCCTTGCCCTCGTCGGCGGGTCCGTACGCGACGCGCTGCTCGGGCGTCTCGGCAACGATCTCGATTTCACCACCGATGCCCGCCCCGAGGACGTCCTCAAGATCGTCCGGCCGTGGGCCGACTCGGTCTGGGACGTCGGCATCGCCTTCGGCACAGTGGGGGCCCAGAAGGCGGGCTTCCAGATCGAGGTGACCACGTACCGCTCGGAGGCGTACGACCGGACCTCGCGCAAGCCCGAGGTCTCCTACGGCGACTCGATCGAGGAGGATCTCGTCCGCCGCGACTTCACCGTGAACGCGATGGCGGTCGCGCTGCCCGAGAAGGTGTTCGTGGACCCGCACGGCGGTCTGGAGGACCTCCAGGCGCGCGTGCTGCGGACCCCCGGCACGCCGGAGGAGTCGTTCTCCGACGACCCGCTGCGGATGCTGCGGGCGGCGCGCTTCGCCGCGCAGCTCGACTTCGAGGTCGCCCCCGAGGTCGTCACGGCGATGAGGGAGATGTCCGGGCGGATCGAGATCGTCTCGGCGGAGCGGGTGCAGGGCGAGCTGAACAAGCTGGTGCTGTCGGCGCACCCCCGCGAAGGCCTGGGCCTACTCGTGGACACCGGGCTGGCCGATCACGTACTGCCCGAGCTGCCCGCGCTGCGGCTGGAGCGGGACGAGCACCACCGGCACAAGGACGTGTACGACCACTCGCTGATCGTGCTGGAGCAGGCGATCGACCTGGAGGACAACGGCCCGGACTTGGTCCTGCGGCTTGCAGCCCTGCTCCACGACATCGGCAAGCCCCGTACCCGCCGGTTCGAGAGCGACGGCCGGGTCTCCTTCCACCACCACGAGGTGGTGGGAGCCAAGATGACCAAGAAGCGCATGGCCGCGCTGAAGTACTCCAACGACATGATCAAGGACGTCTCCCGGCTGGTGGAACTGCACCTGCGGTTCCACGGCTACGGGGACGGAGAGTGGACCGACTCGGCGGTGCGACGCTACGTCCGCGACGCCGGTCCGCTGCTGGACCGGCTGCACAAGCTGACCCGGTCGGACTGCACCACCCGGAACAAGCGCAAGGCCAACGCCCTCTCGCGCACGTACGACAGCCTGGAGGAGCGCATCGCGCAGCTCCAGCAGCAGGAGGAACTGGACGCGATCCGGCCGGACCTCAACGGCAACGAGATCATGCAGGAGCTGGGCGTCGGTCCCGGGCCGCTGATCGGGAAGGCCTACGCCTTCCTGCTGGACCTGAGGCTGGAGAACGGCCCCATGGAGCGGGACGCGGCCGTCGCCGCGCTCAAGGAGTGGTGGGCAGCGCAGGCCTGATCCGCGGGTGCCCGGGTCGGTGTTTCACGTGAAACACCGACCCGGGCAGGCTGTTGGGCGGCTTCAGGGCCGTGTTTCACGTGAAACATTGCCCTGGCGCCCGAGGTAGACGGCGGTCAGTGCGTAGAGCACGGAGACGGTCACGATGAGCACTGCGGACTGCCCGTCGGAGGGCAGCATCAGGGAGGACACGGCGGCCGCGAGTACGAATGCGACGTTGAACAGCACGTCGTAGACCGAGAAGACACGGCCGCGGAAGTCGTCGTCCACCCGGGACTGCACGACGGTGTCGGTGGCGATCTTGGCGCCTTGGGTGGCGAGGCCGAGGACGAACGCGGCGGCGAGCATCGGACCCGGCAGGAAGAACAGGCCGAGCGCGGGCACGAGCACGGAGGCCGCGGCCGAGCAGGCAGTGATCCAGCCGAGGGTGCCCAGGCGGCCCACCATCCGGGGCGTGATGACGGCGGCGGCGAAGAAACCGGCCCCGGAAAAGCCCACCGCGATGCCCAGCAGGGCGAGCCCGTCGGACTCGTTGTCCGACCAGGAGTAGCGGCAGAGCATCAGCAGGGTGACCGTGAGGGCCCCGTAGCAGAAGCGCATCAGCGTCATCGCAGTGAGCGCCTGGGCGGCTTCCCGCCGCTGGGCCAGGTGCCGCAGCCCCTCGGCCATGCCCCGGACGGTGAGGGCGATCCCCTCTGCGACCGTCGGATGGGCCACACCGACGCGATGGTCGGGCCCCAGCAGGTCGGTTGCCAGGCGCAGCGAGACAAGTGCCGCGCAGAGGTAGAGGCCGGCTCCGAGCAGGACGACGACGGCGTCGGAGTCGGAGGCCAGGAACTGCAGCAGGAAGGCCAGCCCGCCTCCGGCCGTGGCGGCGAGAGTCCCCGCGGTGGGAGAGAGCGCGTTGGCAGTTACCAGCTGGTCGGGCGCGACCACGTGGGGCAGGGAGGCGGCGAGGCCGGCCAGGACGAAGCGGTTGACCGCGGTCACGGAGAGGGCAGAGGCGTAGAAGAGCCAGTCCGGGACGTGTGCGACGATCAGGACGCCGGTGATGCAGGCGAGGAAGGCCCGCAGCAGGTTGCCGTAGAGGAAGACCTGGCGGCGGCGCCAGCGGTCCAGGAGCACCCCGGCGAAGGGGCCGATCACGGAGTACGGCAGCAGCAGGACCGCCATGGCCGAGGCGATTGCCGCGGGCGAGGTCTGCTTCTCCGGGGAGAACACCACATAGGTGGCCAGCGCGACCTGGTAGACGCCGTCCGCGGCCTGGGAGAACAGCCGTACGGCGAGCAGGTTGCGGAAGTCCCTCAGGCGCAGGAGTACGCGCAGATCACGTACGACAGGCATGAGGGCAAGGGTCACACACGCGGAGGGTCCCCGGACACATTGCCCGGGGACCCTCCGTGGAAGAACGGTCGAAGACCAGGTGTCCGGGGGGACTCCCGGTGCCGCGCGCTGTGTCGTGCTTAGCGCTCGACCTCGCCCTTGATGAACTTCTCGACGTTCGCCAGCGCCTCGTCGTCGAAGTACTGGACCGGCGGGGACTTCATGAAGTAGCTGGAGGCCGACAGGATCGGGCCGCCGATACCACGGTCCTTGGCGATCTTCGCCGCGCGCAGGGCGTCGATGATGACACCGGCGGAGTTCGGGGAGTCCCACACTTCGAGCTTGTACTCGAGGTTCAGCGGGACATCGCCGAAGGCACGGCCCTCAAGGCGGACGTAGGCCCACTTGCGGTCGTCGAGCCACGCGACGTAGTCGGACGGGCCGATGTGGACGTTCTTGTCGCCCAGGTCGCGGTCGGGGATCTGCGAGGTGACGGCCTGCGTCTTGGAGATCTTCTTCGACTCCAGGCGGTCGCGCTCCAGCATGTTCTTGAAGTCCATGTTGCCGCCCACGTTGAGCTGCATGGTGCGCTCGAGACGGACACCGCGGTCCTCGAACAGCTTCGCCATCACGCGGTGCGTGATGGTGGCGCCGACCTGCGACTTGATGTCGTCGCCGACGATCGGGACACCGGCCTCGGTGAACTTGTCGGCCCACTCCTTGGTGCCGGCGATGAAGACCGGGAGGGCGTTGACGAAGGCGACCTTGGCGTCGATGGCGCACTGGGCGTAGAACTTCGCCGCCTCTTCCGAGCCGACGGGCAGGTAGCAGACCAGAACGTCGACCTCGCGGTCCTTGAGGACCTGGACCACGTCGACCGGGGCCTCGGAGGACTCCTCGATCGTCGCGCGGTAGTACTTGCCCAGGCCGTCCAGGGTGTGGCCGCGCTGGACGGTCACGCCGGAGGGCGGAACGTCGCAGATCTTGATGGTGTTGTTCTCGCTGGCGCCGATGGCGTCCGAGAGGTCGAGGCCGACCTTCTTCGCGTCGACGTCGAACGCGGCGACGAACTCGACGTCACCGACGTGGTAGTCGCCGAACTGGACGTGCATCAGCCCGGGGACCTTGGACGCCGGGTCGGCGTCCTTGTAGTACTCGACGCCCTGCACCAGCGAGGCGGCGCAGTTGCCCACGCCGACGATGGCTACGCGAACCGAACCCATTCCGGTTGCTCCCTGTTTGTTCTCGGACGAGGCCTGCGAGGTGCAGGCCTCACTTTGCGGTTTCGTCGGGCGGACCGGGTCGTCGCAGATCCCGGCCCGCCCGCTCACTCTCGATGAGCTCGTTCAGCCAGCGCACTTCGCGCTCCACGGACTCCATTCCGTGCCGCTGCAGCTCAAGCGTGTAGTCGTCGAGGCGCTCCCGTGTGCGGGCGAGCGAGGCGCGCATCTTCTCCAGACGCTCCTCGAGCCGGCTGCGGCGGCCTTCGAGGACCCGCATGCGCACGTCCCGCTCGGTCTGGCCGAAGAAGGCGAACCGGGCGGCGAAGGTCTCGTCCTCCCAGGTATCGGGGCCCGTGCGGGACAGGAGCTCCTCGAAGTGCTCCTTGCCGGCCGCCGTCAACCGGTAGACGATCTTGGCGCGGCGGCCTGCGAGTGGTGCGGCGAGGGCGTCTTCCGGGGCGTTGCCCGGCTCTTCGGCCAGCCAGCCGTTGGCGACCAACGTCTTGAGGCAGGGGTAGAGCGTCCCGTAGCTGAACGCCCGGAACACCCCCAGCGAGGTGTTGAGCCGCTTGCGCAGCTCGTAGCCGTGCATGGGGGCCTCGCGAAGCAGGCCGAGGACGGCGAACTCGAGGATGCCTGAGCGCCTGCTCATCCGCCTGCCTCCTTCGCCTCTGAGTTTTTATACCGAGCTGATGTATCGGCTCGATACATCCAGACGATAGAACGGGTGGTCATCGTCGACAAGTGGTGATCTCGTGACCGGCATCACATCACCGGTTCGCAGGATGCGACTTGCCTGTTTTGGGGTGAACTTCGGCACTGTTCGGGTTTTGAGCGTGCGTAGTCTTTGCGGCAGGACACAGGGGGAACCGGAATTCACCAGCCGCTTCCAGGCCACTCGCCTGCCCGAGGAGTAGTCGTTCGATGAGCGAGCACCGCCGCAAACCGCCGCAGCCCGAGGGCAGCGGACGTGCTGCTGCCCGCCGGGCCGCCCAGCAGCGCCCGGGACGGGGCGCAGGACCCGCGCGCGACGTCCCCACGGCGTCGTACAGCGGACCGTACGCAGACCCCCGCGGCCACGGCAGCCGTGCAGAGGCGCGCCGGGTGGGCCAGCGCGGATCCGGAACCCGGGGGCGGGGCGCGGGCCGCCCCGACAAGCGGTTCATCAACTACCCGCGCTCCGACAAGGAGGGATGGCAGCGCTTCGTCCCGTCGTGGAAGCTGGTGGGCGGCACGGCCCTGGGCTTCTTCGCCGTCATCACGGCAGGGGCCGGCATCGGGATCGCCGCGGTGAGCACGCCCAACCCGAACCTCGCCGCGAGGGCCCAGAACAACGTGTTCTTCTGGGACGACGGCACCCAGATGGTCGCCACCGGCGGCACGATGAACCGCCAGATCGTGCCCATCGACAAGATCCCCAGGTCGATGCAGAACGCCGTGATCGCCGCGGAGAACGAGTCCTTCGAGACGGACAAGGGCATCGACCCGATGGGTATCGCCCGCGCCGTGTGGAACATGGCCACGGGCGGTTCCACCCAGGGCGGCTCGACCATCACCCAGCAGTACGTGAAGAACACGTACCTGGACTCCGACCAGACGCTGAAGCGCAAGGTCACCGAGCTCTTCATCTCGATGAGGCTCGGCGTGTCCGAGGAGAAGGACACGATCCTGGCCGGCTATCTCAACACGGCCTACTACGGGCGTGATGCCTACGGCATCCAGGCCGCGGCGCGCGCCTACTTCGGAAAGGACTGCTGGGACCTGACGCCCTCCGAGAGCGCCTTCCTGGCCTCCGTGCTCAAGGGCCCCAACCTCTACAACCCGGATGGCGGCATCGGCCCCGCGGCCACTCCCGAGGAGAACACCAAGCGCGCCCACCTGCGCTGGGCGTGGGTGCTGGACCGCGAGGTCGCCGTCGGCCGCATGCAGAAGTCGGAGCGGGAGCAGTTCAAGGAGTTCCCGAAGCTCGTCGACTCAGAGCAGGCCCGCAGCCTCTCCGGCCAGACCGGCTACCTGGTCGAGACGGCCAAGCAGTACGTCATGAAGGTCGCGAAGATCACCCCGGAGCAGATGGCCAGGGGCGGCTACCAGATCAAGACCACCTTCCAGAAGCCGAAGGTGGACGCCCTGACCAAGGCGGTCGACGAGACCCGCAACGACTTCCTCGACGAGAAGGCCCGGCCGGAGCACGACACCTTCGTCCAGTTCGGCGCGGCCTCGGTGGACGTCAAGACCGGCGCGATCGTGGCCCTGTACGGCGGTCCGGGCATGGACAAGAAGTACTTCAGCAACAACGCCAACACCATCGGTGTCCCGGTCGGCTCGACCTGGAAGCCGTACGTGCTGGCGGCGGCGATGGAGTACGGCACCCAGAACTCCAAGGGCCAGGGCATCTCGCCCGACAGCAAGTACATGGCCAACGACCGCACGGTGATCAACAACCGTGACGGCAAGCCGCTGCGCGATGCCTCCGGCCAGCCGTTCCGGCAGAAGAACGAGAGCGAGTACCCCTACGGCTACGTGACCCTCAACGAGGCGATGGAGAAGTCCATCAACGTGCCGTTCGCGCAGCTCGTCTTCGACGTCGGCCACAGCAAGGTCCGCCAGGTGGCCAAGGCCACGGGCATCCTCGAAGACTCGATGAACCCGAACAACGACGCCTCGTTCGCCCTGGGCACCTCCACCCCGAGCGCCATCCGCATGGCCGACTCCTACGCCACCTTCGCGGCGTCCGGCGTCCACCGCGAGCCGTTCTCCGTGCGCAGTGTGCAGAAGGACGGCAAGGACCTGCCCGGCTTCGAGCCGCCCAAGGAGCAGCGGGCGATGGACGACTCCATCGCCGACAACGTCACCAAGGTGCTCGAGAACGTCGTGGAGAAGGGCACCGGCACCAAGGCCAAGAGGCTCGGCCGGCCGGCAGCCGGGAAGACCGGTACCACCGACTTCAACAAGTCGGCCTGGTTCGTCGGCTACACCCCGGAGCTGTCCACCTCGGTCACGCTCTTCCGTACCGACCCGAACTCGCCGGACAAGAAGCTGATCTCCATGAAGGGCGTGGGCGGTACCGACTCCATCCACGGTGGCGACATCCCGGCCGTCATCTGGACCGCCTACATGAAGGAAGCGCTCAAGGACGCCCCGGTCAAGGACTTCCCGGAGCCCGCCCCGATCGGCGTGATCGCGGACGGCGCCGGCGCTCCCTCGCCGAGCCCCTCCGTCTCTTCGTCGCCGTCCATGTCGGCGTCCCCGTCCCCCTCCCTCTCCCCGTCCCCGACGCCCTCCAGGGGCGGCAAGCCGTCCTGCAAGCCGTGGCAGCTGTACTGCATCCCCGACAGCGGCGGCACCACCACCACCGGTGGCGCCGACGGCGGCACATCCACCGGATCGCCGTCCCCGACCCCGTCGGGCAAGCCGGGCCGCCCCGGCGGCAGTATCAGCTGGGGAACGTTCACGGACGGGGGCTGACCCGCCCGTCCCCCGGCCGGAGGAGGGCCGCCGCTTCCGCCGCGGCGGCCCTCCCGCGTGCCCGGCGCCGTACGGCAGGATGAGCGCATGACGAAGGTGCAGGAGGAGCGGCCCGTACTGCCCACACAGCAGGACGAGGTCGCCGCGGCGGGCAGCGAATTCATCGGCGGTCCCATCGGCCGCCACGCCAGGCTGGGCGGCCACTGGCTGCACCCTGTCCGCGTCGTGGTGCTGGTCGCCCTCGGTATGTTCGCCCTCGGCATGGTGCAGAAGCTGCCCTGCTACGACTGGGCGTGGTTCCGGGGCGCCGGGTCCCAGTACACCCATGCCTGCTACTCCGACATCCCGCACCTCTTCGTCGCACGCGGCTTCGCGGACGGCCTCACGCCGTACTTCGACCGGCTGCCGGGCGACATGGAGTACCTCGAGTACCCCGTCCTCACGGGCCTGTTCATGGAAGTCGCGTCCTGGCTGACCCCGGGCGGCGGCTCCATGCAGCACCGCGAGCAGATGTACTGGATGGTCAACGCCGGGATGCTGATGGCCTGCGCGGCCGTCATCGCCGTGTGCGTCGCCCGCACCCATCGCCGCCGGCCCTGGGACGCGCTGCTCTACGCCCTCGCGCCCGCCTTCGCGCTCACCGCGACGATCAACTGGGACCTGCTGGCCATCGCCCTGACCGCCGCGGCCATGCTCATGTGGTCCCGCGGCCGCACCCTGCTCTTCGGTGTCCTCGTCGGGCTGGCCACCGCGGCGAAGCTCTACCCCGTCCTGCTGCTCGGGGCGCTGTTCGTGCTGTGCTGGCGGGCTGGCAGGTGGCGTGCGTTCGCGGCGGCGGTCCTCGGCGCGGCCGCCTCCTGGCTCGTGGTGAACCTGCCCGTCATGCTGTTCGCCTGGGACGGTTGGAAGAAGTTCTACACGTTCAGTCAGGAGCGGCCGATCGACTTCGGCTCGGTGTGGCTGCTCATCTCCCAGCGTTCCGGTAACCCCCTGACCGACGCCAACACCTATGCGACGGGCCTGACGCTGCTGCTGTGCGCGGCCATCGGCCTGCTCGCGCTCACCGCGCCCCGCCGCCCGCGCTTCGCGCAGCTGGCCTTCCTGGTCGTGGCCGTCTTCATCCTGGCCAACAAGGTCTACTCGCCGCAGTACGTGCTGTGGCTCATTCCGCTCGCGGCGCTGGCCCGGCCGCGCTGGCGGGACTTCCTCATCTGGCAGGCCACCGAGGTCGTGTACTTCCTCGGGATCTGGTTCTACCTGGCCTACACGACCAGCGGGGACAAGCACCAGGGCCTGCCCACGGAGGGCTACCAGCTGGCCATCGCCGCCCATCTGCTGGGCACGCTCTACCTGTGTGCGGTCGTCGTGCGCGACATCCTGCTGCCCGAGCGGGATGTCGTACGCCGCGACGGGGCGGACGACCCCTCCGGAGGAGTCCTGGACGGGGCCGAGGACGTGTTCGTGCTCTCGGACGCGGCGAGGGCGCCGCGGGAAGCGGCGCCCTCGGAGGGACAGCGGGTCCGCTGGGGCACGGCCCCCGGGGACTGACGGCCTCGGCCTCGAACCAACCCGGCCTGGCGGCCCGGAGCGCCCGGCTCAGGCGTCGAGGATCCGGTCGAACTGCGTCGTCGTGTGGCGCAGGTGCGCCACGAGCTCGTCGCCGACATGGGGCTCGGGCGCGTCGGACGGCACGAACAGGATCGATACCTGCATGTGCGGCGGTTCGGCGAACCAGCGCTGCTTGCCCGCCCACACGAAGGGCGAAAGGTTCCGGTTGACAGTGGCCAGGCCGGCCCGGGCCACCCCCTTGGCGCGTGGCATGACACCGTGCAGGGCCTTGGGGGCCTCCAGGCCCACACCGTGGGAGGTACCGCCCGCCACCACGACGAGCCAGCCGTCGGAGGCGGCCTTCTGCTGCCGATAGCCGAACCGGTCGCCCTTGGCCACCCGGGTGACGTCCAGGACGCTGCCGCGGTACTCGGTCGCCTCGTGGTCCCCGAGCCACAGCCGGGTTCCGATACGGGCCCGGAAACGGGTCTGCGGGAACTGCTGCTGCAGACGGGCCAGGTCCTCGGCCTTCAGGTGGCTGACGAACATGGTGTGCAGTGGCAGACGGGCCGCGCGCAGCCGGTCCATCCAGCCGATGACCTCTTCGACCGGGTCAGAGCCGTCCGGGCGGTCCAGCGGGAGGTGCAGGGCGAAGCCCTCCAGCCGCACGTCCTCGATCGCGGCCTGCAGCTGGCCCAGGTCCTGCTCGGAGATGCCGTGGCGGCGCATCGAGCTCATGCACTCGATGACCACACGGGCCCCGACCAGACCGCGGACCCCGTCCAGCGAGGCCACGGAGCGGATCACCCGGTCCGGCAGCGGGACCGGGTCCTCACCCCGCCGGAACGGGGTGAGGACGAGCAGGTCGCCGCTGAAGAGGTCCTTGATGCGGGCAGCCTCGTACGTCGTACCGACGGCCAGGATGTCCGCGCCCAGCCGGGTTGCCTCCTCGGACAGCCGCTCGTGGCCGAAGCCGTAGCCGTTGCCCTTGCAGACCGGGATCAGACCGGGGAACCGGTCCTGGATCTGCTTGTGGTGCGCACGCCAGCGCGCGGTGTCGACGTAGAGCGTGAGCGCCATGCCCGTCCGGAGCCTCTCTGGAATGGCTGCGTGAAGCAGCAGTGCGGTGGTGGGGGTGCAGCCGGTCAGCGCCGCGACATGTAGATGTCGAGCGCCTTGTGCAGCATCTTGTTGAGCGGGAAGTCCCACTCGCCGACGTACTCGACGGCCTCGCCGCCCGTACCGACCTTGAACTGGATCAGGCCGAACAGGTGGTCGTTCTCGTCCAGCGTGTCACTGATTCCGCGCAGGTCATAGACGCTCGCGCCCAGCGCGTACGCGTCGCGCAGCATGCGCCACTGCATCGCGTTCGACGGCCGCACCTCCCGCTTGTGGTTGGCCGACGCGCCGTACGAGTACCAGACGTGCTGGCCGACGGTGATCATCGTGGCCGCGGCCAGCGCCTCACCCTCGTGCTTGGCGAGGTACAGCCGCATGCGGTTGGGATCCTCGGAGTTGAGGGCCGTCCACTGGCGCTGGAAGTAGCTGAGCGGGCGCGGGCGGAACTTGTCGCGCACGGCCGTGATCTCGTACAGGTGCTGCCAGGTCTCCAGGTCCTCGTAACCACCCTGGACGACCTCGACGCCGGCCTTCTCGGCCTTCTTGATGTTGCGGCGCCACAGCTGGTTGAAGCCCTTGAGGACGTCGTCCAGCGAGCGGTTGGCGAGCGGCACCTGGAAGACGTAGCGGGGCTGCACGTCGCCGAAGCCGGCGCCGCCGTCCTCGCCCTGCTGCCAGCCCATGCGGCGCAGCTTGTCGGACACCTCGAAGGCACGGGGCTCGATGTGCGAGGCCTCCACGTCACGCAGGCGCTTGACGTTCGGGTCCTGGATGCCGGACTTGATGGCGGCGGAGTTCCAGCGGCGGATGACGACGGGCGGACCCATCTTCACGGTGAAGGCACCCTGGCGCTTGAGGTGCGCCAGCATCGGCTGGAGCCACTCCTCCAGATTCGGGGCGAACCAGTTGATGACGGGGCCCTCGGGCAAGTACGCGAGGTACCGCTTCACCTTGGGCAGCTGGCGGTACAACACGAGTGCGGCACCGACGAGTTCGTCGTTCTCGTCGAACCAGCCGAGGTTCTCCGACCGCCACTCGTTCTTCACGTCGGCCCACGCCGGGACCTGGCAGTGACTAGCCGAGGGCAGGGTCTGGAGATATCCCAGATGCTGCTCTCGGCTGATGGTCCTCAGGGACAGGCTCATGCGGGGCGTCTCCTCCGGCGGCTTCGCTGGCTATGGCGCGAAGCCTACTGCGACAAGGGCGCCACCCTTCTGGGGGACGGGCCGTATTCGGGCCGGTCGGGGGGCCGGCGCCCTGTCGCGGAGGTTCCCCGGTCAGCCCAGCAGGCCCCCGAAGAGCCCGCCGTGGGCCATGCCGAGATAGAAGCCGAGGCCTGATGCGCCAAGGCCGATGATCAGCGCGAAGCGCTCGCGTGTCGTTTCCGAGATGAACTGTCCGTATGCGCCGGTCAGGATCCCGACCAGCCCGGACCACGAGGTGAGCAGGTGCAGATTGTCGAAGAACGCTGTGATGCATGCCACGGCGCCGCAGACGAGCGTGATCGCCATCAGCGTGTCCTGCAGCGGATGGGGCTTGCCGTCGGTCGCGAGGAGCGAGATGGAGGGCTGCGAGCGCATTGCCTGTGCCATCGGAAGGCACCTCCTGGCTGAAGCGGACCGGTGCTGCGGGCCTGCCTCCCGGCCGGGGGCATAGCACCGAGCACACCCGATGCCTACAAATTGTGGCCCCCCTGCGCCGGATTTCAACCGGAAGGAGGCGGCGGGGTAGTCTGTACGGTCTGCGCGGTGTCTGCTCTCAGACGCCGTGCGGCACGCATCACGACCCTCCTGCCACGGAACGACCGTGGCCGCTGAGTCCAAAGGAGGTGGGTTCCACATGCGTCACTACGAAGTGATGGTCATCCTCGACCCCGATCTCGAGGAGCGCTCTGTCGCCCCCCTGATCGAGAACTTCCTCTCCGTCGTCCGCGAGGGCAACGGAAAGGTCGAGAAGGTCGACACCTGGGGCCGTCGTCGTCTCGCTTACGAGATCAAGAAGAAGCCCGAGGGCATCTACTCGGTCATCGACCTGCAGGCCGAGCCTGCGGTCGTCAAGGAGCTCGACCGCCAGATGAACCTGAACGAGTCGGTTCTCCGGACCAAGGTCCTTCGCCCCGAGACCCACTGAACCTCGGTTCAGCGGTAATCGGGTTCGAGTAGCACAGCAGCCAGCAGCAAATCCCCGCCGAGAGGTTCATCCATGGCAGGCGAGACCGTCATCACGGTCGTCGGCAATCTCGTCGACGACCCCGAGCTGCGCTTCACCCCCTCGGGTGCGGCGGTCGCGAAGTTCCGCGTCGCGTCCACCCCTCGCACCTTCGACCGTCAGACCAACGAGTGGAAGGACGGCGAGAGCCTGTTCCTGACCTGCTCGGTGTGGCGGCAGGCGGCGGAGAACGTCGCCGAGTCCCTTCAGCGAGGCATGCGCGTCGTCGTGCAGGGCCGACTGAGGCAGCGGTCGTACGAGGATCGTGAGGGTGTCAAGCGCACGGTCTTCGAGCTGGACGTCGAGGAAGTCGGTCCCAGCCTGAAGAACGCCACGGCCAAGGTCACCAAGACCACCGGCCGCGGTGGTCAGGGTGGGTACGGCGGCGGCCAGCAGGGCGGCGGCGGTGGCGGTGGCTGGGGCGGAGCCCCCAGCGGCGGTCCGCAGGGCGGCGGAGGTCCCTCCGACGACCCGTGGGCGTCCAGCGCGCCGGCCGGCGGCCAGCAGCAGGGTGGCGGCGGTGGCTGGGGTGGAAACTCCGGCGGCGGCTACTCGGACGAGCCTCCCTTCTAGGGGAGCTCGCACCCCCACTTCTTGATCACACAGGAGAGACACCATGGCGAAGCCGCCTGTGCGCAAGCCGAAGAAGAAGGTCTGCGCGTTCTGCAAGGACAAGACCGCGTACGTGGACTACAAGGACACGAACATGCTGCGGAAGTTCATTTCCGACCGCGGCAAGATCCGTGCCCGCCGCGTCACCGGCAACTGCACGCAGCACCAGCGTGACGTCGCCACGGCCGTGAAGAACAGCCGTGAGATGGCGCTGCTGCCCTACACGTCCACCGCGCGATAAGGAAAGGGTGACCGACTAATGAAGATCATCCTGACCCAGGAGGTCTCGGGCCTCGGTGCCGCTGGCGACGTCGTCGACGTCAAGGACGGCTACGCTCGCAACTACCTGGTCCCGCGTGGTTTCGCGATCCGCTGGACCAAGGGTGGCGAGAAGGACGTGGCGCAGATCCGCCGCGCCCGCAAGATCCACGAGATCGCGACCATCGAGCAGGCCAACGAGGTCAAGGCCCAGCTCGAGGGCACGAAGGTCCGTCTGGCCACCCGCTCGGGTGACGCCGGCCGCCTCTTCGGCTCCGTGACCCCGGCCGACATCGCCACGGCGATCGAGGCTTCCGGCGGTCCGAAGGTCGACAAGCGCCGCGTTGAGCTGGCTGCTCCGATCAAGACCCTCGGTTCGTACCAGGTCTCCGTGCGTCTGCACGCCGAGGTCGCCGCGAACGTGGGCGTCGAGGTCGTCGCCGCCTAAGTGCTGCGCATGAAGGGCCGCACCCCGCCGGGTGCGGCCCTTCGTCATTGTCTGCCGTCTCCGGGTGGCGCGGTTTCACGTGAAACACGGGCCGTTTCAAGGGCACGTTTCACGTGAAACATCGGTCCGCGATTCAGCGGGTCGCGCCGACGACGGCCCATCGGCTGGAGCGTGCGCGCAGCTGGAGGGTTGCCAACCGGACCAGCATCATCAGGGTCATGGCCCACCACAGTGCCGTCAGCCCCCCGCCGACGGCCGGCACGAGCAGGGCTGCCGGCGCGAACGCTACGAGTGTCGCCAGCATTGCCCAGGCCAGATAGCGTCCGTCGCCCGCGCCCATCAGGACCCCGTCGAGGACGAAGACCACCCCGGCGACGGGCTGGGACACGGCCACGACCAGCAGAGCGGGCAGCAGAGCCTCCTGCACCACCGGGTCGGTGGTGAACAACGGCACGATCAGGGGACGGGCCACAGCCACCAGTGCGCCGAGGGCGGCACCGGAGACGATTCCCCACTGCACCATGCGGCGGCAGACCGCTTTGGCGCCCCCGACGTCGCCGGCTCCCAGGTAGCGGCCGATGATCGCCTGCCCGGCAATGGCGATCGCGTCCAGAGCGAAGGCGAGCAGGCTCCACAGGGCGAGGATGATCTGGTGGGCGGCGATGTCCGCGTCACCGAGCCGGGCGGCCACGGCGGTCGCGATCATCAGGACGGCTCGCAGGGACAGGGTACGGATCAGCAGCGGCACCCCGGCCTGGGCACAGGCGCGAATGCCCACCACGTCGGGACGCAGTGAGGCTCTGTGCTTCCGGGCCCCGCGGACCACCACGTAGAGGTATGCGGCGGCCATGGCGCACTGGGCGATGACCGTACCCCAGGCGGAGCCCGCGATGCCGAAACCGACTCCGTAAACCAGAGCGAGGTTGAGGACGGCGTTGAGGGCGAAGCCGGCCACGGCCACGTACAGCGGGGTCCTGGTGTCCTGGAGGCCGCGGAGCACGCCCGTGGCTGCCAGCACCACGAGCATGGCCGGGATGCCGAACGACGAAATCCGCAGATAAGTGATCGCGTAAGGGGCGACGGTGTCGGAGGCGCCCAAGGCCGAGACCAGCCAGGGCGCTGTGGGGAGCGCGAGGGCGGTGACGGCCGCGCCCAGGAGGAGGGCGAGCCAGATGCCGTCCATGCCCTGCCGGAGGGCGGCTCCCAGGTCGCCCGAGCCGACGCGACGGGAGACTGCCGCGGTGGTGGCGTAGGCGAGGAAGACGAACACGCTGACGGCGGTCGTCAGGAGGGCGGCGGCGACCCCGAGTCCGGCCAACTGGGAGGTGCCGAGGTGCCCGACGATGGCGCTGTCGGCCAGCACGAAGAGGGGTTCCGCGACAAGTGCACCGAAGGCCGGCACGGCCAGAGCCAGGATCTCTCGGTCGTGCCGGCCCGGTGGAGCCTTCGGTATGTCCGGGGCCTGTGTCATGTGGTCAATCTAATCTTCCACAGGTAACAGACGCAATGCATTGACGATCCTTACTGAACGGTCGATTCCGGTGCTCTTGGCGCCCTGTCGAAGGTGATCTCGGGACTGCGGGCAAGAAATTTCCTCCTCGCAGGCGGTGGAGGGAGAATGTGCAGGTCAGGTGCGGTGACGGGGTGGGTCGGGTGATTTTGTCCACAGCGTCGTCCCCCGGTCCGTGCACAGCTTCCGGCGAGTTACCCACAGCATTGGGTCCGTCATCCACATCTCATCCACACAGCCTGTGGATAACAAGATTGGCTGACGCCGCTCCCGGCCCTACCGTTGTGCGTTGCCCGACCGGCTGACTGCCGTCTCGGGTGTCCCAAATGTCAGAGCCGTGCCCCGGCGAGAACGGCATGGCGAGGTCCGCGTTGCGGACGTGAGGAGGCGGGCCGGTGAGTATGCCCGAGCCCATGGACGACCCTTGGGCCGACAGCGGTCCCGGCGACCGTCTGCCCACCCGCTCGCGCCGCGGCGCCGACAGCCGCGGCCGTGGGGACGAGCAGCACGAGCGGGGACGCGAAGGCGGCTCCTGGGACGGCGGTGGATTCGAGCGCGTTCCGCCGCAGGACCTCGACGCCGAGCAGTCGGTGCTCGGCGGCATGCTGCTGTCCAAGGACGCCATTGCGGACGTCGTCGAGATCATCAAGGGCCACGACTTCTACCGGCCCTCGCACGAGACCATCTACCAGGCCATCCTCGACCTCTACGCCAAGGGCGAGCCCGCAGACCCGATCACGGTCGGCGCCGAGCTGACCCGGCGCGGCGAGATCGGCAAGGTCGGCGGCGTCTCGTACCTGCACACGCTGGTCCAGTCGGTGCCCACGGCGGCCAACGCCTCGTACTACGCGGAGATCGTCCATGAGCGCGCGGTCCTGCGCCGCCTCGTCGCCGCCGGCACGAAGATCACGCAGATGGGATACGCGGCGGACGGTGACGTCGACGAGATCGTCAACAGCGCCCAGGCCGAGATCTACGCCGTCACCGAGCAGCGGACCTCCGAGGACTACCTGCCCCTCGGCGACATCATGGAGGGCGCGCTCGACGAGATCGAGGCCATCGGCTCGCGCAGCGGCCAGATGTCGGGCGTCCCGACCGGGTTCACGGACCTCGACTCGCTCACCAACGGCCTGCACCCGGGCCAGATGATCGTCATCGCGGCCCGCCCCGCCATGGGCAAGTCGACTCTCGCGCTGGACTTCGCCCGTGCCTGCTCCATCAAGAGCAACCTGCCGAGCGTGATCTTCTCCCTCGAAATGGGACGCAACGAGATCGCGATGCGCCTGCTGTCCGCAGAAGCGCGCGTCGCCCTGCACCACATGCGCTCCGGCACGATGACGGACGACGACTGGACCCGGCTGGCCCGCCGTATGCCGGACGTCTCCGCCGCCCCGCTGTACATCGACGACTCCCCCAACCTGTCGATGATGGAGATCCGGGCAAAGTGCCGGCGCCTGAAGCAGCGCAACAACCTGGCACTGGTGGTCATCGACTACCTCCAGCTGATGCAGTCGGGCGGCTCCCGCCGGCCCGAGAGCCGCCAGCAGGAGGTCTCGGACATGTCCCGAAACCTCAAGCTGCTGGCCAAGGAGCTCGAGGTGCCGGTGATCGCGCTGTCCCAGCTGAACCGTGGTCCCGAACAGCGCACCGACAAGAAGCCAATGGTCTCCGACCTGCGTGAGTCGGGCTCGATCGAGCAGGACGCCGACATGGTGATCCTGCTGCACCGCGAGGACGCCTACGAGAAGGAGTCGCCGCGTGCGGGCGAGGCCGACCTGATCGTGGCCAAGCACCGAAACGGCCCCACGGCGACGATCACGGTCGCCTTCCAGGGGCATTATTCGCGGTTCGTGGACATGGCCAACACGTAGCATCCGGGCATGGACGCCTTGCCCGAAGACCTGGATCTGCTCCCCTCCACCCGGCGTGCCCTCGGGCACCGGATCGCCGTCGCCCAGAACGAGGGCCGGGCGCCCTCGGTGGTCGCCGCCGTGGCGAGGGGAGGCGCCCTGGTCTGGGAGGGGGCTCGGAGCCCGGCCGGCGGGCACGACCCGGACGGGAACACGCAGTACCGGATCGGGTCGATCACCAAGACCTTCACTGCCGTCCTGGTGATGCGGCTGCGCGACGAGGGTCTGCTGGCGCTCGGTGACCCTCTGGAAAAACACCTGCCCGGGACCGGCGCCGGAGCAGTGACGGTCCGACAGCTGCTTTCCCACGCTGCTGGGTTGGCCGCGGAGACGCCCGGTGAATGGTGGGAGCGGAGCTCCGCCTCGCTGCGCCCCGAGCTCTCCGACGTCCTGGGGACGGGGCCGTTCCTCTTCGAGCCCGGTTGGCGCCACCACTACTCCAACCCCGGCTACACACTGCTGGGTTCGCTTGTGGAGGCGGTGCGCGGCAAGCCGTGGGAAGAGGTGCTGCGTGCCGAGGTGCTGGAGCCGCTGGGTCTGGACCGGACTACCGTGCAGCCACAGACGCCTTACGCGGACGGCTGGGCCGTCCATCCGTGGGCCGATGTGCTGATGCCCGAGCCGCCGGAGGACCTGGGTTTGATGGCCCCGGCAGGTCAGCTTTGGTCCAGCACACGCGACTTGGCGCGGTTCGGGCAGTTCCTGCTGCACGGGAACGAGCAGGTGCTCGGTGCCGAGAGCGTCCGTGAGATGGCTGTTGCCGCGTCGCCCCCCGAGCCGGGAATCGCCGAGTTCGGGTACGGGTTGGGGGTGCAGCTGACGGAGAGCGGCGGGCGCCGGCTCGCGGGGCACTGCGGCTCGCTGCCGGGCTTCGTCGCCGGCCTGTGGCTGAACCAGGCCGAGGACCTGGTGGCCGTGGTGCTGGCGAACTGCACGTCGGGGCTGCCGGCCGGGACCGTGGCCGCTGAGCTGCTGACCCTTGTCGCGGACGCCGAACCGCGTTTTCCGGAGCCGTGGAAGCCGTTCGAGGAGGCGGATCCGGTGGCACTGGAGCTGTGCGGGCCCTGGTACTGGGGTCCCGCGGCGCACGTGGTCCGGCTGCGGTCGAACGGTGAGCTGGAACTGGGCCCTGCAGGCGCGGTGGGCCGGGCCGCCAGGTTCCGGGCGGAGCCGGACGGCAGCTGGCGGGGCCTGAACGGCTATTACGCGGGGGAGACGTTGCGGGCGGTCCGGCGGGCCGACGGCTCGGTGGGCCATCTCGACCTGGGGTCGTTCATGTTCACCCGGCAGCCGTACGACCCCGAGGCCCCGGTACCGGGTGGGGTGGACCCGAAGGGGTGGCGGGGAATCGGCTGACCCTCGGCCGCCACCACCGCTTCCGCGGCCCGGCCGGGGGAACCGAGCATCCGCCAGACGTTGCCCCGTCCGCCCGCTGTCCCCGGCCGCCGACGGCCTCGCCGTTCCGCCACACCGCCGGGCCGGCTTCTTGCCCCGCTCAGCGCCGTGAGCGATCAGAGAGCGAGCTTGAAGCCCACGTGGGACGGCGTGAAGCCGAGTCGCTCGTAGAAGCGGTGGGCGTCGGTGCGGGTCACGTCGGAGGTGAGCTGGACCATTTGGCAGTTCTCCCGGCGGGACTGCTCGATTGCCCATTCGATGAAACGAGTGCCCAGACCGCTGCCCCGCTCGTCGGCGTGGACGCGGACGCCTTCGATGATGGAGCGCGTGGCCCCCTTGCGGGACAGCCCCCGGACGATGGTGAGCTGGAGCGTGCCCACGACCCGCCCTTGGCGGACCGCCACGACCACATGCTGGTAGGGGTCCGCGGCCAGGTGGCGGTACGCCGCGAGGTACGGCGTGAGATCGTCCGCGGATTCGCGTGTGGCGCCGAGGGGATCGTCAGCCAGCATCGCGACGATGGCCGGCAGGTCCTCCTCGGTCGCGGGACGGATGGTGAGGTCGGTGGTGTCGTACATGAGGCGCTCCTTGCTCAGCCGGCCGCCACGGTGAGCGGGGCCCAGCGCCGGGTCCAGTCACCGGGCAGTCCGGGGATGTCACGGGTCATGACCACGTTGAAGGCGACGGAGGACAGGCCCCGATCCTTGAGCCAGCCGGCGAACTCCTCGTGGCGGACGTCGACATCCGTGCGCAGGGGCCTGCTGGTGGTGGCGGCGAGGCCGATGACGAGCGCCTGGGCGCAGGCCGTGTCACGGGCGATCAATGGGCCGATCACATGCGTCTCCATGTTGGGCCAGATCGCCGCGTAACCGGTGAGGTGGCCCGCGCGGTCCTCGGCGACCATGAGTCGGTCCGCGAAGGCCGGGAGCCGCGTGATCAGGTGGGTCCGGTCGGCGCCGAACACCTCGGCGTCCAGGTGGACGATCCGTGAGATGTCCTCAGCGGCGGCGGGCCGGACCGCGGTGCTGTCCCGCTCCGCCGCGGGGCCGGGGCGGAAGGTGCCTCGGAGCATCTCGGCCTGGCCCGTGGCGGTGAAGCCGAGCTCCTCGTAGAGGGGGCGGCCGTACGGCGTGGCGTGGAGGGTGAGCGGGATGCCCTTGAGGGTGCCGTCGCAGAGGTGCGTCATCAGGCGGCGGCCCAGGCCCCGGCCGGCGTAACGGTCGGCCACGAGGACCATCCCGATGGCAGCCAGCTGCGGCTTGCCGTAGGTGTGTCCGTAGGAGGTGACGACACAGGCGGCGGCGAGTCCCCGCCCGTCGGGGGCGTCGACCCCGTAGCCCTTGCCTGCGGCGAGGAGCAGGCCCCACTTGTGGTCCTCGCGCGGCCACCCGCGGTCTTCGGAGAGGTCGGCGCAGCAGCGGAGATCATCCACCGTCAGCGCACGGATCGGCAGGTCGGTGAGGTGTGGTGGTGTCACCGGCCCAGATTGGATCACGCACGGGTGCGCGTCCAGGGAAATTCCGGCGATGTTCGGCGCCGATCGGTCTGACGTGTCACGTGAAACGTACGATGTTTCACGTGAAACCAAACCGCAGTTTCACGTGAAACAGACCGTTCCACGCGGAACCAGCGGCTAGCCTGCACTGCCATGACGCTGTTGCACCTCTTCGACCTCGACGGCACCTTGATGTACGGCACGGCAGCGCCGGTGGAGCTTTCTCGGCAGCTCGGCCTGGGCGCGGAGATCGCCGAGTTGGAGCGAGCGTTCGGAGCCCGTGAGATCGGCCCCCAGGAGTTCTCGGTGGCGGCCCATGCCCTGTGGGCCGAGTTGACGCCCGCGCATGTTCGGGCGGCGTTCGATGGCGCGCCGTGGCTGGCCGGGATCCAGGAGGTGTGGCAGGAGATCCGGGAACGGGGCGACTACTGCGCGGTGATCTCGCTGTCGCCGTCCTTCTTCGTGGAGCTGCTGCTGGAGTGGGGTGCACACGCCGCCCACGGCTCGGTGTTCCCCGAGGTCCCCTTCACCCGGCCTGTGGATGTGACCGGCATCCTGACGCCGAAGGACAAGGTCACCGTGGCCGACCGGCTGTGTTCCCGGTTCGGGCTCGACCGGGCGGACTGCGTGGCTTACGGAGACTCCGCGACCGATGCGGTGCTCTTCGACGCGGTTCCGGTGTCGGTGGCGGTCAACGCCCGGCCCGCTCTGGCCGAGCGTGCCACACACATCTACGAAGGACGGGATCTGCGTGACGCATACCAGCTCGTTGCGTCGGCACGCCCGGGAGTTGAGGCATCTTAAGAGGAAAGTGGGTTCGAAACGGGGGATTTCTTCATTCCCCCGCGAGTATCTGGGTCGGCTGGCAGTCTGTGAGCCCCGGAACCACGGATTCAAAGGCCGTGGCCTGCTTTACCGACCGAGATGTTCGAAGCGAGGCACCGCATGGACGCTCCGCCCACCAGATCGGCCAGAGGGACGGTCCGGATACCGTCCGCGGGCAGTCAGGCCGAGCCCTCCCCGGACGCGGTACTCATCCGCCGGACCCTGGAGGAGATCGCACCCATTGCAGACCGGGTGACCTCGTACTTCTACGCCCTGGTGTTTGCCGGGCACCCGGAGGTGCGGGGCATGTTCCCTGCTGCGATGGACGCCCAGCGCGACAGGCTGCTGAAGGCGCTTCTCACCGCAGCCGAACACCTCGACAACCCCGCGGTCCTCAGGCCCTATCTGCAGCGGCTGGGCACCGGACACCGCAAGTACGGCACGCTCGCGGGCCACTACCCGGTGGTGGGTGAGGCCCTCATCGGGGCGCTGTCCCGGTACGCCCAGAACACCTGGGGGCCGCAGGCGCAAGCCGCATGGGTGCGGGCCTACACCGCCATCTCCCAGATCATGATCGATGCTGCCGCTGAGGACGAGCGGAAGTCCCCGGCGTGGTGGCACGCCGAGGTGGTCTCGCACGAGCTGCGCACACCCGACATCGCGGTGTTGACCGTTCGCCCCGACCAGCCGTACACCTTCCTGGCCGGCCAGTACACGAGCCTGGAGACCCCGTGGTGGCCGCGGGTCTGGAGGCACTACTCGTTCGCCTCGGCCCCGCGTCCCGACGGCCTGCTGTCCTTCCACGTCAAGGCTGTCCCGGCCGGCTGGGTCTCCAACGCCCTCGTACGCCATGCACGCCCGGGCGACGTGCTGCGGCTCGGGCCGCCGGCCGGATCGATGGTGGTGGACCACAGCACCGACAACGGGATGTTGTGCCTGGCCGGCGGAACCGGCATCGCCCCGATCAGGGCGTTGATCGAGGACGTGGCGGTGCACGGCGAACGGCGCCCCGTGGAGGTCTTCTTCGGGGCGCGCACGGACGGGGACCTTTACGACAAGGACACGCTGTTGGGGCTCCAGCGCTCGCACCCGTGGCTGTCGGTACGCCCGGTGGTCGGCGGGGGGCTGGAGGGGCAGCTGCCGCACGCGGTCGGCCGGCACGGCCCGTGGAGCTCGTACGACGCCTTCGTCTCGGGGCCGCCGGCGATGATCCGCAGCGGTGTGGGCGAGCTTGAGCGGATCGGCGTTCCCCGCGATCGGATCCGCTATGACGCAGTCGAGGAGCTGGCGGGTGTCGCCGGCTGACACCGGCGGCCGCCCGCCTTCCAGAGGCCCGGATCAGCCCAGGTCGGGAGCGTGCATGGCACGAACACCCTCGATGTTGCCGTCCAGGTAGTGGCGCAGGGACAGGGGCACGAGGTGGACGGCGGCGATGCCGACCCGGCTGAACGGCACCCGCACGATCTCGTACGTCCCCTCCGGCTGGTCCACCTCGGGGCCGTGCCGCTCGGCCGGGTCCATCGAGGCGAGCCGGCAGACGAAGAAGTGCTGCACCTTCACGCCGGTCACACCCCCGTCGGCGATGTGCTCGACGGTGTCGACGAAGCAGGGCACCACATCTGTGATCTTGGCGCCGAGTTCCTCGTGGACCTCCCGGTGGAGGGCGTCCACGACGGTCTCGTCCGAGGGCTCGACTCCCCCGCCGGGGGTCACCCAGTAGGGGTCGACGCCGGGCTTGGTGCGTTTGATGAGGATCAGGTCGTCACCGTCGAGCAGGATCGCGCGGGCGGTGCGTTTGACCACGGGACGTTCGGTCATGGGAGAAGAGTGGCCCAGGACTGCGCCTCTGAAACGCGCCACGGGCCGGAACCGGAATGCTTACCACTGTGCGGCGGCACGCAGCAGCCGCTCGTGGGCACGGGAGAGGTGGGCCAGGGAGAGGCTTCCGGTGCGTACGACGAGGAACCAGGTCCGCAGAGGAGGCACAGGGGGCTCCAGCAGGGCGACGATCTGCCCGCTGTCGAGGGCGTTCTGGCACAGGTAGCGCGGCAGAACGGCGAGTCCGGCGCCGGCCCGGACGCATTCGAGCACGGCCCGCAAGTCCGGCACGACCACGGTGGCGGCATCGGGCTGTCGGTTGTCGGGCCGGGTCTCGAAGACGGCCGCCCAATAGCGGGTGACGAGCGGCAGGCTCTCGTGGACCTCGACGAGCGGAATGCCGTCGAGAGTCGCGGGACCGCTGTCGCGGAGCCGGTCCGGGTCCACCAGGGCTGCCCAGTAGGGCGCGGCGACCAGTACGTGCTCCTCGTCGCACAGGGCGGTGGCGGTGAAAAGCTCGCCCCGCGGGCGGGCGGTGGTGACGACGAGGTCGTGATGGCCGGCGGCGAGTTCGTCGAGGGTCTCCTCGGCTCCGGTCCGCAGGGTGGTCCGCAGGGTGTGGCCCTGGCCGACGAGGGGCGCGAGGGCGGGCAGGACCCGCAGGCACAGGAACTCCGGGGGACCGGCGAGGTGCAGGGTACGCGCGGCTCCGGCAATCTCCCGTTCGGCCTCGGTGATCTGCAGGAGTGCGTCGAGGTGCGGGGCGGCCTTGTGGGCGAGTTCGTCCCCGACAGCGGTGGGGGTGACCCCGCGCGCCCGCCGGTGGAACAGAGGCCGCCCCAGCTGGCGTTCGAGGGTGCGGATCTGGGAGGTGACGGCGGGCTGGGACAGCCCGAGGAGTGCGGCGGCACGGGTGAACGAGCCGGCCCGGTGTACGGCGACGAAGGTGCGCAGCAGGGCCAGGTCCATGAGAGGCCCCTCTCGGTGGGCCTTCAACTATAAATATGTCGATAGGCCACTGTCGTTACCGTGATTGGACTCTGACACTGGGTCAACTAGCCTTGAGTCCGTGGTTCTTCGCGCGGGAACCCGGGGCGGTCCGAGCCAGGAGGGGGGAGGCTCGGACCGCCCTTCGCGCGGGCTGCGGCTCAGCCCCGGTCCGCGCCCGCGGCGTCAAGGGCGCGCAGCACGTCCGTGACCAGATCGTCCGTGTCCTCGGCGCCGGCGGAGAAGCGGATGAAGCCCTCCGGGACAGGGTCGCCGCCCCACCGTCCGCGCCGCTCGGCCGTGGAGCGCACGCCGCCGAAGCTGGTGGCGTCCTCGACGAGGTGCAGCGCGGCCAGGAACCGCTCGGCGAACGCGCGGTCGGGCAGGGTGAAGGAGACGACCGAGCCGAATCCCCGCATCTGCCGGGCGGCCGTGGCGTGGGACGGGTCCGAGGCCAGGCCGGGGTAGCGCAGCCCGGCCACCTCGGAGCGGCCGGCCAGGGCTTCCGTGACGGCCAGGGCGTTGGCCCACTGGCGCTGGGCGCGCAGCTGGATGGTGGCCAGGGAGCGGTGGGCGAGCCAGGCCTCCATGGGCCCCGGGATCGCTCCGATGATCTTACGCCAGCGGCGGATTCCGGCGGCGAGCTCCGCATCGCGGCAGACGACGTAGCCGAGGAGGAGGTCGCCGTGGCCGGTGAGTCCCTTGGTGCCGCTGGCCACGGAGAAGTCGGCCCCCAGCTCCAGAGGCCGCTGCCCGAGCGGGGTGGCGAGGGTGTTGTCGACGGCGACCAGAGTGCCGCCCGCGCGGGCCGTGTCGACCAGGCGCCGTACGTCGCACACGTCGAGCCCGGGGTTGGACGGCGTCTCGATCCACAGCAGCCGGGCTCCGTCGAGGACGGCGAGCTGGCCGTCACCGCCGGTGGGGGCGGTCCGGACAAAGATCCCGTACGCCTCCAGCTGTTCCCGGACCAGCGGCAGCGCCTGGTATCCGTCGTCGGGCAGGACGACGGTGTCGCCGGCGCGGGCCTGCGAGAACAGGACGGCGGAGATGGCGGCCATGCCGGAGGCGAAGACGACGGTGTCCACTCCCTCCCGTCCGGGCGCCTCCAGCTCCCCGATGGCCTGCTCCAGCAGGGTCCAGGTCGGGTTGGTGTCCCTGCCGTAGGTGTAGGGACCGGCAACGTCGCCGGGGAGGTGGAAATGGGCGGCGAAGACGGGCCCGGGAAGGGCTGGTTCGTTCTTCACCGGCGCTGGCAGCCCGGCGCGCACGGCCCGGGTGCCGTCGCCCATTCCGGCTTCCGCCGCCGCTGCTGTCGCCGGATCCGTCTCCTGGACCGTTTCCGGGACGTGGTCGTTCGTACGGTCGGTCACGGGACGTGCTCCTTCGGGTTCAGGGCCTCCTCCACGGCCTCCAGCAGGCCTGGGCGCGCCGCTTCGACGAGCCGCAGGCACTTCTCGAACCCGTCGAGGGAGCCGTAGTAGGGGTCCGGTACGTCGGCCCCGGCCGGCGCGGCCGGGTCGTAGGACCGCAGCAGCCGGACCTTAGCCGCGTCCTCGGTTCCGGCACTGTCCACCTCGACCAGGCGCGCGAGTCCGGCCTCGGTGACACAGGCGCGGAATGCGGACTCGGCCATGGGAGAGCGGCATATGGTGCCCGTGCAGACGAAGCACACGCGGTACACCGCCGCTCCGTTCAGTTCTTCTCGGGCAGGGCCAGGTTCACGGCCCAGGACACGATGGAGATGATCACGCCGCCGAGCAGCGCGCTCCAGAAGTTCTCGACGTGGAAGCTGAGGTCGAGCAGCTGGGCGAGCCACGACGTCAGGAGCAGCATCAGCGCGTTCACGACGAGGGTGAACAGTCCGAGGGTGAGGACGAACAGCGGCAGCGAGAAGAGCTTCACCACCGGCTTGACGATGAGGTTGACCAGGCCGAAGACCAGGGCGACGAGGACCAGCGTCAGCGTTCGGCGCCCCAGGGGGCTTCCGTCGTCGAGCGTGATGCCCGACACCAGCCAGATGGCAACGGCGAGGGCGGCCGCGTTCGCCAGCGTCTTGACTACGAAATTCGTCATGTGTCTGATCGTGGCAGAGAAGATCCAGGTGGTATATCGGCGGATCCGCCGATCCCGGACCGCGAGAACACGAGGGGCACAACGATGAAGGCCTTCCGGCTGGACGAGCTCGAAGCGGAGCGGCTCGCCAACGACGGCGCTTACCTGCAGTTCCTGCGCGAGCGGAACATGTCGGTCGGGCTGTACGCACTCGACGCCGGCCAGAGCGATCCGCAGCAGCCCCACCGCCAGGACGAGGTGTACTTCGTGGTCAGCGGCCGCGCCTCGATCACGGTCGGGGAGGAGACGACGACGGTGGCCCGCGGCAGCGTCGTCTACGTGCCGGCCGGCGTGCCCCACAAGTTCCACCACATCTCCGAGGACCTGAAGGTGCTGGTGGTGTTCTCCCCGCCGGAGGCATGACCCCCGCCGCGGGTGAGGGTCGAAGCCCTGATCCCCCTAGGGGCAGGATCAGGGGAGTCCGGGGGCTCGCGGGCCCCCGTCCGCATGTGCGTGCTCCTAGCATCGGAGGCAGGAAAACGGACGTCACCGACGGGGACGCGGAAGAGGAAGAGGCGAGGACATGGACGGCATCCGGGCGACATTGGCAGGCATGCCCTGGTGGGTGAAGTGGGTCGCGATCCCGCTTCTGGTGCTCTTCGTTTTCGGCGGCGTCATCACGAGCATCCTCGGTGCCCTGATCGGGTTCGCGTTCAAGCTGCTGCTCTTCGTCGGTCTGGTCGCCGGCCTGGTCTTCCTGGTGAAGAAGTTCGGTGGTAGCAGCGCGAAGTCGTCGTCGCGCGAGTGGTAGCGGGGATTCGCGGTCCCCTGTTCGGGCCGCCCGGGCAGTAACCCGGGTGGCCTAACGCGGGGCTCCGGGCAGCTCACCGGGCGGGACGCGGTCGCTAGAGTGCAGTCTGCGCCGTCCCCCTGGGTGCGAACGCCGGTACGACCGCTCCGACCCCGCGATCATGCCACGCAGGAACGAGCACGGCCCCAGGACCGCGGCATGCGCGGGGGCGGCCCCCGCCGGGTGGGCTTCACGGCCTGCCGCCACGCCTGGGGGTGAATCCTTGTCTCCGGTTCACAATGCCGGTGTGCCGACACTGATCGGCTCGGTACAGCGGGCGCTGAGGCTGCTCGAAGCAGCCGGCTCCCACAGCGGGGGAGCCCCGGCGAAGCAGCTGGCGCGCGAGGCCGGGCTCCCGCTGCCCACCGCGTACCACCTGCTGCGGACGCTGACGCATGAGGGATACCTGCGTCGAGAGGGCGGCGTCTTCGTTCTCGGGGCCGCGGCCGGACGGCTGGCGGCCGGCGGGTTGCAGCAGAAACGTCGCACCATGATCCTCGATGCGCTCGCGCACTTCCGCGATGCGGTCGGGGCCCCCGTCTACTTCGCCGTCTTCCGTGACGGTGAGATCGAGGTGGTGGGCGTGTCGGACACCCCGGCCGATCCGGCCGTCGAAGAGTGGGCCGACTTCCGGACCACCGGCCACGCGCACGCGGTCGGGCAGTGCCTGTTGGCCCAGCTCGACGAGGAGACGCGCCGGGACTACTACGATCGCCATCCCGTTCAGGCCATCACCCCTTACACCGTGCGGGACCAGCGAGTCCTGGAGCAGAGGATCCGTTCCCTGGGGCGCATGGAGCCCGTGATCGAGCGTCAGGAGTACGCGCTGGGCACGGTGTGCGCCGCCATCCCGATCACCGCCGGCGACGCAGCCGCAACGATGGCCATTTCTCTCCCTTTCCATCAGCAGGAAAGGCTGCCATGTGCAGTCGATCGACTACGGAGTGAAGTAGGCGCGCTGTTGAGCTCCCTCTCCTTCTCTATCAGTATCTGAAAACTCACTCCTTGTGATCCGCTAGCGCTTCCACCAGTCTTGTCAAGGGGGTTCCGGGGGGTCATTCCTGGCCACTTCCACAACAGCGGGGTAGGCAATGCGCGAGTCGGTACAGGCAGAGGTCATGATGAGCTTCCTCGTTTCCGAGGAGCTCTCGTTCCGGATCCCGGTGGAGCTCCGGTACGACGCCGGCGACCCGTACGCAGTGCGGCTTACCTTCCACCTTCCCGGTGATGCGCCGGTGACCTGGGCGTTCGGGCGGGAACTCCTGCTCGACGGCATCAACAAGCCGTGTGGGGAAGGCGACGTCCACATCGCCCCGGCCTCGTCCGAGGAGCTGTCCGACGTCCGCATCCGGCTCCAGGTCGGCAGCGACCGCGCCGTCTTCCGGGCCGGTGCAGCCCCCCTGGTCGCTTTCCTCGACCGCACCGACCGGCTGGTTCCGCTCGGTCAGGAGCGGAGCCTCGGCGACTTCGAGATGAGCCTCGACGAGGCGCTCGACAGAATTTTCGCCGAGTCCCGGCAGAACGAGCAGAACGCCGGCTGACAGCCGGACTCAGCGCTTGCGCCGTCGGCCCCGGCCCCGGCTCCCGCGCCCGGCACCCGGGGCCGCCGTCGCAGCGGCCGTGCCCGCCGGCCGGTCGGCGGACACCACGAGCGCTGCGAGCGCCGTTGTGACCGGGACCGAGGCCACCAGGCCGATCGAGCCCACGAGGGTCCGTACGATCTCCACCGCGACGAGCTCGCTGTTGGCCACCGCGCCCACACTGCTGTTCGCGATCGAGAACAGCAGCAGCAGGGGCAGGGCCGCGCCCGCGTAGGCCAGCACGAGGGTGTTGACCACCGACGCGATGTGGTCGCGGCCGATGCGGATGGCCGCGCGGTACAGGGAACGCGGCCCCATCGCCGGGTCCGCGTGGTGGAGTTCCCAGACCGCCGAGGTCTGGGTGACCGTCACGTCGTCGAGTACGCCGAGCGATCCGATGATGATGCTGGCGAGCAGCAGACCGCTCATGTCGATGTCCGGGTACAGCCCGTGGATCAGCCCCGTGTTGTCGTCGGTGTTGCCGGTGAGGAACGCCCAGTCGATGAACACCGAGCCCAGCAGTCCGATCAGCAGCAGCGAGACGAGCGTGCCGAGGACCGCGACGGAGGTGCGGGCGGTCAGCCCGTGGCACAGGTAGAGCGCGATCAGCATGATGGCACTCGCCCCGATGACCGCGACGACCAGCGGATTCGAGCCCTGCAGGATCGCCGGCAGGATGAACAGGGTCAGCACGGCGAAGCTGATGACGAGGGCGATCAGCGCGAACAGGCCGCGCATCCGCCCCACCAGGACCACCACCAGGGCGAAGATTCCCGCCAGCACCGCCAGCGGGATCTTGCGGTTCACGTCGATCACGGAGTACTGCAGGTCGCGGGGCGCGTCGGGCGCGTAGGCCACGACTACCTTCTGACCGTCCGCCAGCTGCCGGGGAGCCCCGGGCTGGACGATCTCGATGAAGGTGCGGCCCTTGTCGCGGCCGGTGCCGACCTCGACGGTGGCCTTCTTGCACTGGCCGGTCTGCGCGGCCTGTGCCTCGCGGCCTTCCGGTGTCGAGGGGTTGGCCGTCGGCGGCACCTGCGAGGCGTTCACGGATTTGCAGTCGACCTGTTCGAGCCGAACGACCCGGCCCTGCTCGGTCTGGCGGTCGAAGCCCACACCGGAGCGCTCGTGTGCGGGGGCGCCGCCCGGCCAGAGCACCGCCATGCCGACGAACACGGCCGTGGCGAAGGGGATCAGCACGGCCGCGATGACCTTGCGCAGGTGCTTCGAGACGGGAGCCGCAGGCCCGTGGCCGTGGGAATGGCCGTGCCCGTGACCGTGGTCGTGGTCGGCATGTTCGTGGCCGGTGCGACCCGTGGGCTCGGTGGGCTCGTCGGGGGGCTGTGTCGAGGACGTCACCAGCTGATCATCGCAAGAGTTGAGGGGGCCCACTGTTCAGCACGCCACAGATGACGCTAGCGTGGTGGCACCTTTGCACAACGCGGGAGCTCGGAGCACCGGGCTGAGAGGGCGCTGATCACCGTACGCGGGCACGACGCGCGTACGGGAAGAGGCTGCGCCGACCGCCGAACCTGTTACCGGGTAATGCCGGCGTAGGGAGATCAGGTCTCATGACCATTCAGGACGCACGCACGCCTGCCGTCGGCCCGGACGCCGACGGCAGGACCGAGCGCCAGCCGGGCTGGCACAAGGGCTACGTGGCGGGCTCCCGCCCCGACATCCGGGTGCCGGTTCGCCAGGTCCACCTCACCAACGGCAAGGACGTGACGCTCTACGACACATCCGGTCCGTACACCGACCCGCAGATCGAGACCGATGTCCGACGGGGCCTGCCGCCGCTGCGCGAGAACTGGATCATCGGCCGCGGCGACACCGAGGAGTACGCGGGCCGTCCCGTGCGCCCCGAGGACGACGGCATCAAGCACACCTCGCCGCGCGGCGGCCTCAAGAACCTCGACGCGGTCTTCCCCGGCCGTCCGCGCCTGCCGCGCCGCGGCCGTGGCGGCCAGGCCGTCACGCAGCTCGCGTACGCCCGCCGCGGTGAGGTCACCCCGGAGATGGAGTACGTCGCGATCCGCGAGAACGTCTCCCCGGAGGTCGTGCGCGAGGAGCTCGCCGCAGGACGCGCCGTCCTGCCCGCGAACGTGAACCACCCGGAGATCGAGCCGATGATCATCGGCAAGAGGTTCCTGGTGAAGGTCAACGCCAACATCGGCAACTCCGCGGTCACCTCCTCCATCGAGGAGGAGGTCGAAAAGATGACCTGGGCCACCCGCTGGGGTGCCGATACGGTCATGGACCTCTCCACCGGCCGCAACATCCACACCACCCGCGAGTGGGTGCTGCGCAACTCCCCCGTGCCGATCGGCACCGTGCCGCTCTACCAGGCCCTGGAGAAGGTCGACGGCAAGGCCGAGGAGCTGACCTGGGAGATCTACAAGGACACCGTCATCGAGCAGGCCGAGCAGGGCGTTGACTACATGACGGTCCACGCCGGTGTGCTGCTGCCCTACGTGCCGCTGACTGCCCGCCGCAAGACCGGCATCGTCTCCCGCGGTGGCTCGATCATGGCCGCGTGGTGCCTGGCGCACCACAAGGAGAACTTCCTCTACACGAACTTCGAGGAGCTCTGCGAGATCCTCGCAGCGTACGACGTGACGTACTCGCTGGGTGACGGCCTGCGCCCCGGCTCGATCGCGGACGCCAACGACGCGGCGCAGTTCGCCGAGCTGAAGACGCTGGGCGAACTGAACAAGATCGCCAAGAGTCACAACGTGCAGACCATGATCGAGGGCCCGGGCCACGTTCCGATGCACAAGATCAAGGAGAACATCGACCTCCAGCAGGAAATCTGCGAGGAGGCGCCGTTCTACACGCTCGGTCCGCTGACCACGGACGTCGCCCCGGCGTACGACCACATCACCTCGGGCATCGGCGCCGCGATGATCGCCTGGTGGGGCACGGCGATGCTCTGCTACGTCACACCCAAGGAGCACCTGGGTCTGCCCAACCGTGACGACGTCAAGACCGGCGTCATCACGTACAAGATCGCCGCGCACGCGGCGGACCTGGCCAAGGGGCACCCGGGCGCCCAGGAGTGGGACGACGCCCTGTCGGACGCGCGCTTCGAGTTCCGCTGGGAGGACCAGTTCAACCTGGCCCTCGACCCGGATACGGCCCGCGAGTTCC
Source organism: Streptomyces sp. BR123 (assembly GCF_013401435.1). Classification (GTDB taxonomy): domain Bacteria; phylum Actinomycetota; class Actinomycetes; order Streptomycetales; family Streptomycetaceae; genus Streptomyces. The sequence continues at coordinate 9,335 of NZ_JACBGN010000001.1, read as the reverse complement.
ACGACGAGACGCTCCCGGCCGAGCCGGCGAAGACCGCGCACTTCTGCTCCATGTGCGGCCCGAAGTTCTGCTCGATGAAGATCAGCAGAAGCATCACAGAGCAGTTCGGCGGCGACGAGCCTGCCGCGTCGGATGACGAGATCGCCGACGGCATGCTCAAGAAGTCGGCGGAGTTCGCCGCCTCGGGCGGCCGGATCTACCTGCCGCTGGCCGACTGACACACCACACCGAGCGCCGCCCCGAGAGCTTTCGCCTCTCGGGGCGGCGCTCGGTCGCTCGTCAACGGGCCGAGGTCGAGATGGGTGCCGGTCCGGCGTCTGTCAATCGCAGGGCTCTGGCCCCTAGTCGGTGGTGACGCTCTGGGTCCGTCAGCGCAGGAGGACGCGGTAGCGGAAGAGGTCGAATCCGGCGCGTCCGTGCATCAGTCTCGTGATCCGTTTGGTGCGGGTGTTGACACCTTCGGTGCGGCCGTTGTCATAGGGCGAGGACTCCGCCGGGGCGGGGCGGGTGCTGGTGGCCCAGCAGTCGGCGTGCGCGCGGACCTCGAGCTGGATTTTGTCGCAGAGATAGAGCCACAGGTGCCATCGGTCGCTGACCTGCACCGCATCGGGAAGGGCGCGGTGGACGGCCTCGGTAGGTGGCCGAGCCGTCGCGGCATACGGCCTCGATGCCGGGATGTTCGCGCTGTCTCGGACTGGCCATCCGCTTCGAACCGATCACAGCCTGACCCACCACCGGTGGTCATTTTCGTGTCAGTCCCGACTGACGCCATCGCCCGTGGGGACGCGGTGCCGGGAAGTGGGGGGAGCTCCCCAGCACTGCCCGTAGGCTGTTCATTCGGCGCTGTGAGTGATCGGAACGGGGCAGCGGTCATGAGTACGTGGATCGGGAAGTGAGACGACGAACGGGCGCAGACTACTTGCCGGGCCGTATGTTGGTGTGGAGCCCCTGAGGTTCGGGATGAGTCCCGATCAAGTGGAGGGTGCCCTCGGCGGTGCTGCGGCGAGCCATCAGAAGCGGGTTCCGTGGGGCAACACCACGACAGCCATCGACGAGTTCACCGGGGTGGGCTTGCGGGGCTCCTACGCAGACTGTGAGCGGCTGGCCGGCATCTCAGTCGACGCCATGGGGCCCTTTTACGTGCTGACGAGTGGCGCAGGCTGCTAGTCATCATGGGGAGCCGGCCGTAGCAGAAGCGGCGGCCACGAGGCGAAGCGCCGCAGCTCCTGGTGGCCGAAATACCAGGCCCGGGAGTTGTCGGCAGCGCATACATCCCGCCGGGTCATGTCGTCACTTGGCCCGGAACACCCAGTGCTTGTAGCCCAAATAGTTTACCACCGAAAGAACCACCAGCACGAGAGCGCGGGCCAGCAGGTAGAACAGCCCGAGTTTGACGAGTCCGCCGACCAGTAGCACTGTGCCGACCCAATTGCCGACCGCCATCGCGATGTAGCGCAGGCTCTGTTTGCCGACTGCTGACGAGCTCTCGAACGCCCATATCCGGTTCAGCAGGAAGTTGGTGACGAAGCCGGCCAGCACCGCAGTGAATGTGGACGGCGCCAGCGGCAGGTGCAAGAGACCGTGCAGCACGAACAGCAGGCCCATGTCCACCGTCGCGCTGGTGACACCGGCGACCAGGAATCGTACGGCGCTATGGCCCAGCAGTCCCACGACGCCGCCTCTCGCGGTGGTGGGTTCGGACACGTATATGGGCGATTCCTGTGAAGTCACGGGGGAATCGTACGTGCTGCGAAGCACCGTCCTACAAGTGTTTGAGTAGTTGGATTCTTGCGCCCGGTAGGTTGGGCGCGTGTCCTCATACTCCACCTCCGTCACGTCCTTGCCTGCGCCCTCCACGAGCGAAATCGGCCGACGCGGTGCTTACCGCCCGAGCCGTCTGCTGTTCCAACGCACCTGGTGGACCGCCTTCATCGGCTTCTTCCTGCTGTGCGCAGGCTGGGCCCTGGCCGCGCCGTACGATGCGAGCCCGGATGAGGCCCAGCACATCATCCGGGCGGCCGGTGTGGCGCGCGGTGAGTTCGCGCCTAGGCCGGAGGCGGCGGGTGGCGGCACCGGCGCCTTCCAGCACGTCCCGGTCTCGCTGGTCAGGGAGAACTGCTGGGCCTTCGACGCCGGAAAGTCTGCGGCCTGCGCCAAGCCGATCGGTGGCGACGAGCGTGTGGAGAAGGTGGCCACCCGAGCCGGACGATACAACCCGATCTTCTACGCCGTAGTCGGGTGGCCGCTTGCGCTGTGGCCGAACTGGTCGGGCGTCACTCTGGCCCGTCTGATCAGCGCGGGTCTGGTCTCCGCGCTGCTGGCTTCTGCTGCGCACAGTATGGTCGCCTGGACCAGGCACCGGGTCGCGGCGGCCGGCGTGCTTGCCGCGGTAACCCCGATCACCGCCCACCTCGCTGGCTCGGTCAACCCCAACGGGGTCGAGATCGCCGCCGGCCTGGCGCTGATCGCGGCGCTCGTCCCCACCGTGCTGGAGCCGGACCAGCCGCTGCGCCAGGCCGCGATGGTCCAGATCGGCATCGCGGGCGGCGTCCTCATGACGCTCCGCGCCCTCGGGCCGGTCTGGTGCACTGCGGTGATCGGCATCATGCTGATCCCGGCCAAGCGGGAGCGGCTGCGTGCCCTGCTGCGGTTCCGCCCGGTCTGGTGGATGGCCGGCGCGCTCCTCGTCACCGGCGCGGCGGGGGCGCTCTGGACCGTGGTGATGAAGGCGTCCGAGATGGCCCCGGTCAACGTGCAGCCACAGGTCACCCTGGCTCAGGGGCTGCGGCACGAGGTGATAGTGCGCTGGCCCAACTATTTCACCGAGATGATCGGTGTGCCTTCGTGGCTGGACACCCATCTTCCGGGCACAGCCTACGACCTGTGGTACCTGGTCCTGGGCGCCCTGATCCTGCCAGCAGTCGCTTTCGGCCGGTGGAGCGACCGCGGGCGGCTGTTCGCGCTCTTCATCGTACCGTTCGGTGTGATCACGCTCTCAGACGCGGTGGGGGCGCACAAGTACGGTTTCGGCGGCCAGGGCCGCTACCTGCTGCCGGTCACGGTCGGAGTCCCGCTGCTGGCGGCCTACCTGATCGGCCGCCGCGGGGTGCTGGACGAGGAGCGCTCCGCCAAGTTGGTCCGGACCGTCGCCCTGGTGGTACTGCCGCTGCAATTGGCTTTCCTGGCGTACACCATGATCCGCTGGCAGACCGGAGTCGGCTCGTCGCTCCAGCACACTCCGCTCAACCCGCTCGCCGGCAACTGGCACCCGCCGGCCGGATCGGCGACCGCGCTGCTCGTGGGCACCGCCGGCTGCGCCCTGCTCGGGTGGTGGGCCTGGACGAGCACTTGCCCGACAGTGGCCGAGGCAGCTCCGGAGCCGCGACCGGTGGCGCTCAGCGTCTCCTGAAGACCCACAGCTTGAGGAGGACGAAGCGGGCCACCGTCGCCAACCCGTTCGCCAGACGGGAGTCGATTCCTACCGCCTCGCCAGCACACGAGCCCGCGCTGAAGTTGCGGCCATGTAGCACCCGCCAGGGCCGTCGCCACTTCTCCATCCTTGAGGCGAGTTGGCCGGCGGGCCATCAGAGCAAACCGCGGTCCGCTACTCGTGGGGGTCGCAGGCGTTGCTTCAGGCACGAGCTGTCCGAGTCGGACGACCAAGAGTGGAGCAGGACCGCGATCCACTGGTGAGAGCAGCTGCGGCGCGGAGAACGTTGACACGGAGGCGCTGAAGTCGGCGCCGATGGGCTGGTTTCGGGCTGAAGTACTGCTCGATGAAGATCTCCCAGGACATTCGCCGCGAGCACGGCGGCGACCTGAAGGCGGACGAGATCGAGGCGGGCATGGCGGCGAAGTCCGCCGAGTTCGCGGCGACCGGCAACCGGGTCTACCTGCCGATCGCCGACTGACGTGCCGGGCCCGCCGGGCCGGCCCCGCGACCCGTATGGGGGGAGTCGCGGGCCCGGCCCGGGGCCCGGCTGACCGCTGCCCCGGCCGTGCGGGGCTTGCGCTGGAGAGCGCTCCAACTCCTAGAGTGCCGCCCCATGACCATGAGATACCGCAGTCTGGGCCGCACCGGCATGGAGGTCAGTGCGCACTGCCTCGGGACCATGATGTTCGGGGCGGCGGGGAACCCGGACCACGACGCATGCGTGCGGATCGTGCATGCCGCGCTCGACCGGGGCATCAATTTCGTCGACACCGCCGACATGTACTCCGCCGGCGAGTCCGAGGAAATCGTGGGCAAGGCCCTCCGCGGCCGCCGCGACGACGTCGTGCTCGCGACGAAAGTCCACTTCCAGATGGGGGAGGGCCGCAACCGCAGCGGGAACTCGCGGCGCTGGATCGTGCGCGCCGTCGAGGACAGCCTGCGCCGCCTGGACACCGAATGGATCGACCTCTACCAGGTGCACCGCCCGGACCACACGACGGACATCGAGGAGACCCTGTCGGTCCTCGGTGATCTGGTGCGGGCGGGGAAGATCAGGTCCTTCGGCTGTTCGACGTTCCCCGCCGAGGAACTCGTCGAAGCGCACCACAGCGCCGAGCGGCGAGGGCTGCCGAAGTTCCGGACGGAGCAGCCGCCCTATTCGGTCCTCGCGCGCCGCATCGAGGCCGATGTCCTGCCGGTTGCCCAGCGGTACGGGATGGGCGTGCTGACCTGGAGCCCGCTCGCCTCGGGCTTCCTGACGGGCAGGTACCGCCTCGGCGAGCCCGTCGACCTGACCTCGGGACGGGCCGCACGCACGCCGGCGCGCTTCGACCCGGCGATCCCCGGCAACCTTGCGAAGCTCGAGGCCGTGGAGAAGTTCATCGAACTCGCCGACGGCATCGGCTGCACCCTGCCCGAGCTGGCCGTCGCCTTCCCGGTCGCGCACCCCGCCGTCACGTCGGTGATCATCGGACCGCGGACCATGGAGCAGTTGGAATCGCTGGTCGGGGGCATCTCGCTGGTACTTGACGACGCCGCGCTCGACCGCATCGACGAGATCGTGCCTCCCGGGACGAACCTCTACCACCCGGACGGGGTCTGGCGACCGCCGGCACTGACGGATGCCGCGCTGCGCCGCCGCCCGCTGCTGGACCGCGCCGCCGGGTGATGCCCCGGCCAGGGGCGACACTTCCGGCCGGGTCTGGGGAGTCACACCGTCGCAGCGGGCGATGTTTCACGTGAAACCGGGATGGACGAGCCGCCGCGCTCCAGGGCGTAACCGCGGTTGGTCTCGGTCTGACGCCGGTAGTTCTCGGGGAGGTCGGGCAGAGCCAGCAGCCGGTCGCAGGCGCGCAGCGAGGCGTCCATGTCCCCCACCCAGTAGGCGGTGATGGAGTGCTCGAAGAGCAGCCCCCACCGGTAGACCCACGGGTGGACGAAGAGGATGTCCGCCGGGGCCGGCCGGTCCAAGACGGCCAGCGTGATTGCATGCGCGGCGTGGTACCGGCCCAGCAGCCGCAGCCGTGACGCGAGTTCGTAGCAGGCCTCCAGGCGCGTGGGCCGGAACTCCCAGGCGCGCGTGAGTGCGTCCATTGCGGCAGGCCAGTCGCCCGCATCCGCGTTCAGGACACCGGCTTGGAGCAGCGCGTAGTAGACCTCCTCCTCCCAGCCGCCCATGGCCGCGCGACGCTCGTAGAGCCGGATCGCTTCCGCGGTGTTCCCCATGTCCCGCATGGTCTGCGCGAGGTAGAAGACCGTCCGGTGGTTCGCGGGGTCCCGTTCGAGTTCGGCGCTGAGCAGGCGTGCGTCGCGTTCGAACTTGTCGTGCCGGGAGCCGCCGTCGGCGTAGTCCTCGATGACGAGTGCGTCGAGGTTCTCCTGCATACCGGGGCGTTGGTCGTATTCGTCGGGGCGGTCGCAGGTCAGGTACTCGTGCGTGACGCCCTCGTACCGCCAGGGGAGGTCACCGCGGACCAGACGCTTGATCCGGTACTCGGTGTCCCCCTCGTGCCGCAGCATGTACGACTGCGCGGTGAGCGGCGGCAGCGGGCCGCTACGGCGCAGGACCAGGTCGGCGTCGAGGAGGAGCAGGTAGTCGGCCTTGCCCCGGGCGTGTGCGATGTTGAGGCTGCGGTTGTACCCGAAGTCCTTCCAGGGCTCCTCGTGGAGTTCGCCCGGGATGCCCCGCAGGGCGTTGCGGATCAGTTGCTGGGTGCCGTCGGTGGATCCGGTGTCGGAGATGACCCAGGTGTCGATGAGGTCCCGTACTGAGTCCAGGCAGCGCTCGATGACGGCGGACTCGTTCTTCACGATCATGCAGAGACAAATGGTCGGCTTCACGGCCGCCGACCCTAGGGACGGGGCCGCTCGGGCCGCGTGCGGCACGCCGGTCCGCGGCCCCGGGCGGCTGGCGTGCACAGGGCCATGTGGCCCTGCATGCTGGTCCGTTCGTCTGACTGGCTGGCGAGCCGGGCCGACGCGGAGGGAACGGCTCTTCAGGATGGCTGCTCGCGGAGTCTGCGCGAATGTGCGGGCTTCGAGGAAGCATTCGATCCCGTGCGCACGAGGAGTGGTACATGAGTTCTGAGGACAGGCCCCGATCTCCCTTGGGGCCGCTGCCCCGCCGGACCGGCTGGCTGGTCGGAGGCACGTTCGCCTCCGTGGCGCTGGTGCTGGCCGGCATGGCGGCCCCCGCGGCCGTCGGAGCGCCGCAGCCCGGCGGGTCCGTGGTGGTTCCGGACAGCGGCGACCACTGTTCGACCGTGGCGAAGAAGGCGATGGACCCGGCGGAGACGGCGCAGCCGACGGCCGACGACAAGTGCAGGGGCGAGAGGGGGCCGACGGGTCCGAGGGGCCTGAAGGGCAAGACGGGGCCCACCGGCCCGAGGGGGAAGACGGGCCCGACCGGTCCGACGGGCGCCCCCGGCGTGACCGGTGCGACGGGTGCCACCGGCGCCACGGGAGCCACCGGCCCCACGGGCCCGTCGTTGTGCGTCGACATCGACAGCTACGCCCCCTCGGCCGATGAGGACTTCCACGCCGCGCTCGTGGGCGGGGTCGCGTACGCGGGCCGCGGAGTCCCACTCGGCGGCGTGCCGGTATGGCAGAACATCAGCGACGCCGACGACAACCCGAACTTCCCCGTCAATCGGGCCTGCGCCATCTCCATCGAGGCTCAGGGCGATGACGCGTACATCAAGGTGCTGACCACGGATGGTCAGGTATACCAGACTCACGGTGACGTGGAGGGCACTGACTTCATCTGGGACGAGGCCTGGACGCTCCTGCTGCCCGGGCCGAACCCGAACGTCGGGCTGCGCAGCAAGGGCATCCAGTGGAAGGGCGACCTTGCCCACGGAGGCGCCCGTAACAGCCTGCAGTGACTATTCCGGGGCCCTGTCCGGGCCGCCGAAGTCCGGGCTGGTGAAGTCCGGAGGAGTGTAGCCGGGACGGGTCCCCTGTGAATGGGGTCCGGGACTGGTGAAGTCGGGCCGGGTGTATCCCAGGTGGGGGATGCGCCCGGCCTTCGGCGTGTGCGGGGCGGGTTGCGCCGGCTCCGCGGCAGGCTCAGCGGCCGGGTCCGCGGCAGGCTCCGCCAGGGCCTCGCGCAGGAACGGCAGGATGCCCTGCTCCAGCAGGGCGTTCCGCCACGCCTCGCGCGCGAGCGCGACCGCGTCGGGTGCGACCTCGGCCTCGTCCCGGGCCACCACTTCGGTCGCCCGGTTGCGCACGGCCGTCACCAGCAGCGCGATCACCGCGCCGAAGAGCGTGACAGCGGTCAGGACGCCGAACACCCAGCCCGCCGTCAGCATCGTTTCGGCGAAAGACGGTTCGGGCTCGACGGCCTTCAGGATGTAGCCCACCAGCAGGAAGATCACCATGGCGGTGGCCGCCAGGACCGGGGCGAGGACCGCGACCATGGCGGTGATGCCGGCCCCGCCGCTCTCCTCCCGTTCGCCGTCCCGGTAGTCCGCCCTCGGGGTGGAGCGGATCTCCTCGCGCTGCGCGCTGCGCACCTTCACGTAGTGCTCGTACTCGGCCGTGGCCGCGGCGGTCAGCAGTGCGCTGGCCCCGACGGCCATGATGCGCAGTTGTTCGGCGTTCAGCCGTTCGCCGAGCCCGTCGAGTCCGGGCCGTTCGTGTGCGGTGCGCAGCGCCTCGTCGAGGAGCCGGTCGAACTCCGGCCGGTCTTCGGTCAGCAGGTGCGGAGCGCTGTTCATGTGCATCCCCCGATGCTCCGTGGGGGCCGGTTCACCCGCGTAGACCCGGGCGCCGGCACAAACGGAGGAGAGCCTGCTACGTATAGGGCGATGGTAGAGGGCTCATGCCGCGCCGTGACAGGGGATTTCGCGAAAATACCCCCCTTCTGACAAGCCTCAGTCGTTCAGGGGGAGTTGCACGACCAGCAGTTTGCCCGCCATCGTCACGCCGCCGTCCATCGCGATGGCGAGGCCGTCCGCGTACACGTGGGGCCCGTCGACGAGCTCCGGGCCGCCGGCACCGTCGCCGTCCTCGGTGCCCACCTCGCCGAGCAGGTACGGGATGGGGCTGTGGCCGTGCACGACGCGGCTGCCGCCGTAGGTGTCGAGGAGTTCGCGTACGGCCTGCGGGCCGGTCTCCTCGTCGCGGAAGGCGAACCGCTTGGTGAACTTGCGGAACAGGTCCCAGGTGATGTCCGCGTCGTTGCGGTTGAGCAGCTCGTGGATGGTGTCGTTGACGTCCTCGATGGAGTCGCCGTAGTCGAGGTAGGCGGTGGTGTCGGAGTGCAGCAGCAGGTGACCGTCCTCCAGCACGGCAGCGTCCAGGCGCGACATCCACTGCAGGTGTACGTCTTCCAGCCGCTCCATGTCGGTGCGCTGGCCGCCGTTGAGCAGCCAGGCCGCCTGGAACGTGGCGGTGCCTGCGCCTGACTGGACGGGCGTGTCTCCGAACCGCTTGGCGCCGATGAGCAGCAGCTCGTGGTTGCCCATGAGGGCCTTGCAATAGCCGCCGGCGGCGGCTGCCTCGGCGGACAGCCGCATGACGAGGTCGATCACACCGATGCCGTCGGGGCCGCGGTCGGTGAAGTCGCCGAGGAACCAGATGCGGGCGTTCCCCGCGGACCACCGCAGGTCGGCGTCGATGATGCTCTGTGCCTGGAGCTCCGCGACGAGTTCGTCGAGGTAGCCGTGCACGTCGCCGACGACGTAGAGCGGGCCGGGGCCGCTCGGCGCCGGCTGGGGGACGTAGTGCACCTGGACGGTGTCACCGGGCCCGCCGGGGCGGCCGAGGTCGCCGGGGCGGATGACCGGGAGGTCGCGCTGGGTCGGGGTGTAGCCATCCATGTCGTCGTCCGCGGGCGGCATGCCCCCGCCCGGCTGCGGCGGGACGTGCGGGACCGGCGGCGCGGGCGGGACCGGGG
>NZ_JACBGN010000019.1 GCF_013401435.1 Streptomyces sp. BR123 | reverse complement strand
GGCCGCGGTGGGGGCGGAAAGGCAGGAAAGGAGGACGACTGGTGCGGCGAGGGGACGCAGGCGGTGGAGCTGGGTGGTCATGGCTCTCCCGTCGGAGGCAGGTTGAGCGGTACGCGGAGGGGAAGCGGGGTGGGTGGTGTTGGTGGTCGGTGCAGGGGTGCGGTTGTTGTGTTCGGCGTGCTACGCGCGGCCTGCGGCGAGGTCCATCAGTCGGGACAGCACGCGGCCGCCGGCGGCGGTGACACCGTCGTGCTCCCATTCGTTGGTGACCCACACACGGGTGGCGCCGACTTCGCGTGCCGTGCGCAGGGAGAGCCCTGCGTCGACGTACATGTCGTCGTGGTAGACGAGCGCGGCGAGCGGGACCTGGTTCGCGGCGAGGCGGCGATGGTCGTAGAGCGGCGGCCAGTCGGGGCGTTCGGCGAGCAGTTCGGCGGCGTCGGCGAAGGGGCGCAGGCTCCTGATCTCGCGGAACATCCAGGGGTAGATCATCTCTCCGGTGAGCAGGAGGGGGTCGGCCTCCCCGTCGAACTCGGGGATGGCCGACATGGCCCTGGACGCCGCCCAGCCGGTCGGCCCGGCGCCCTGTCCGTACAGGGTCTCCTGCATGACGGCGAAGAGGGGGTTGTCGGTGAAGCCGGTCAGCGCCATCACCTGGTGCAGGAACGTGTCGGTCAGCTCCCCGTCGTCGTCGAGGGATTCGTCGAGGAGCCAGTGGATCCGCTCGAAGCCGTCGCCCATGCCGAGGACGAGGCCGAGCGTGCGCAGGCGGTGGGGGGTGAGCCGGTCTCCGTCGGGCAGGCGTACGTCGGTGGCTGCCAGGAGCCGGGCGATCCCCTGCAGCCGGGCGGCGTCGTCCGGGTAGCGGGCATAGCAGGAGAGCACGCGGTCCCGGACACGGGGGTAGGTGCGCGCGTACACGTCGTCGGCGGTGGCCGAGAGGCCGGGGAGGCCGCCGGTCACGTAGCACGCCCGCAGTCCTTCGGGAGCCCGGGACAGGTAGGTGAGGGTGATGAAGCCGCCGTAGCTCTGGCCGAGGGTCTCCCAGGGCTCGTCGCCGCACAGCTGCCGGCGGATCAGTTCGGCGTCCGCGACGATCGAGTCGGCGCGGAAGTGGGCGAGATGGGCGGCGAGCCGGGCCGGTGATGCGAAGCGGGCTGCCGTTCTGGCGGTGACGGGGGTGGAGCGGCCGGTGCCGCGTTGGTCGAGGAGGAGGACCCGGTGGGTCTTGAGCGCCTCGGGCAGCCAGCCGGGCGAACCCGCGGACGGCCGGGGCGACTTTCCGCCGGGGCCGCCCTGCAGGTAGAGCAGCCACGGCAGTTGCCGGCCCCCGTGGCCCGCCCGGCCGGCCTGATCGGTGACCTCCCGGGCGAAGATCCGGATGGTCGGGCCGTGGGGGGCCGAGTGGTCCAGGGGCACGGTGAAGACGTGGTCGACGGTCGCGTATGCGGGGTTCATGGGGCGGGCCCTTTCACGGCCGAAGGGCCGCGCAGTGACATGTGACATTACGCCGACAGAATGGCGTGCCCCTCTGCGGCCGCAGAGCCCCCACTTGCCCATAACTCCGCGCTATGGAGGGGCGACACTTGTGGAGTAGAATTTCACATTACTATGTTATCGGTCACATTCCAGCCGCTCCAGGCTGTCCGACTGTTCACGGAGTGACCACTGATGAACAAGCGCACTCTCCACGCTGTTGCCACCACCCTGGCGGCGACGGTCGCACTCGGCACGGCCGGCTGCTCCGACAGCACGCACTCCGGCAGAAGCCAGCGGGAAAAGGGCGCGCAGAACCCGGCCCTGGCCAATGAAGGGGCTACGGTCGGCGGCACCCCGCGCAGAGGCGGCACGCTGACCGTCCTGTCCAACCAGGACTTCACCCACCTCGACCCGGCCCGCAACTGGGTGATCGGCGACATGGACTTCGGCACCCGTCTGCTCTACCGCACGCTGGTGACGTACAAGGCGGAACCGGGCGCGAAGGACGGAGAGCTGGTCCCCGACCTCGCCGAGGACCTCGGTGTCTCCTCCAACGGCGCCAGGACGTGGACCTTCAGGCTCAAGAAGGGCCTCACGTACGAGGACGGCACCCCGATCACCGCCCAGGACGTCAAGTACAACGTGGAGCGGTCCTTCTCCCCCGACCTGCCCGGCGGCCCGGACTACGCGGCCCGCTACCTGGCCGGCGCCGAGGGGTACCGCGGCCCCGCCGAGGGCAGGCACCTCGACTCCGTCAAGACTCCCGACGACCACACGATCGTCTTCGAACTCCGCAAGCCCTTCGCGGAATTCCCCAACGCCACCGTCCTGCCCACCTTCGCCCCCGTGCCCAGGGCGCAGGACAGAGGCCCCCAGTACGACAACCGCCCGTTCTCCTCCGGCCCGTACAAGATCGAGTCGTACGACCGGGACAAGCAGCTCGTACTGGTCCGCAACCCCCACTGGGACCAGGCCACGGACAGCGTACGCAAGGCCTACCCGGACCGGCTCGTCGTGGTGATGGGGCTGAGGGCCAACCAGATCGACGACCGGCTCATCGCCTCGGAGGGCGTGGACGCCTCGGCGGTCTCCTGGGGCAGGCTGCGCCCGGAGAGCACCCCGAAGGTGCTCACCAAGCCCCAGGTCAAGGCGCGACTGCTCGCCGAGTCGACCAACTGCACCGAGATGGTGCAGATGCACACCGGCCGCGCGCCCTTCGACGACGTCAAGGTCCGGCAGGCCGTGCAGTACGCCCTGGACCGCGAGGCGGTGGTGACCGCCTCCGGCGGCCCGGCCCTCAACGACCCTGCCACCGCCCTCATGCCCGGCTCGCTCTTCGGCGGCAAGCAGCCCGACACGCTGGGGATCCCGGCCACCGGCGACCCGGAGAAGGCCAAGCAGCTCCTGAAGGAGGCCGGCAAGCCGGACGGATTCACCACCACCATCACCGTCTCCAACGGCGACAAGGGGGTGGCCGAGGCGATCCAGCACTCACTGGGCCGGGCCGGGATCAAGGTCGTCATCGAGGCGGTCGACCCGGCGGCCTTCTACGACACCATCGGCGACACCAAGGAGCGCAGCGCCCTGGTCTACACCGGCTGGTGCCCGGACTACCCCTCCGGCTCCACCTTCCTGCCCTTCGTCTTCGACGGCCGCTACATCAAGGAGAAGGGGAACTCCGGCAATCACTCGCTCTTCCGCGACGAGGCGACGATGAAAAGGATGGACGAGATCGCCGCCATGACCGACACGGGGGAGGCCGACAAGGCATGGCAGCAGCTGGACGGAGAGATCCTCGCCAAGGCCCCGGCGGCGCCCGCCGTCATCGAACGCCTGCCCCTGCTGCTCGGCACCAACATCGCCGGAGCCTTCGGCCACACGTCCTTCGGCGGCCAGCTCGACTACGCCACCATCGGCCTCAAGGACCCTGCGCAGGGGAGGAACTGAGATCCCGCCACAGGGCTCCGGCAGGCCCGCGGCTCGGTTCACGAAGCCGCGGGCACTGCGCCGCGCCGCGCAGCGCCTGCCGCGTTCGCGCTCATGCGCTCCTACGGCTTGGTGATGCGTACGGTCTCGCCGTAGCCCTCGTAGCCGTCGGCGCCGAGCACGTCGATCCGTACCCCAAGGCCGCCGCGTCGGTGAACGACTCGCCGACCCTGAACGGCGCGACCCCATGCCCGGACTCGACGACGTACGCGGTCGTGGCGCCCGGTGCGGATCACGGCCCTCGCTGAATAGCATGTGACATTTCACATAAAGTGATGAGTGCACGCTCCTGTCCGACAGCTGTCGTCGCTCCATAACATGCGCGGCATGGAACTGGAGGTACGGCACCTGCGCGTGCTGTGCGCGATCGCCGAGGCCGGGAGCCTCACCCGGGCCGCCGCCGCGCTGTCCATGACCCAGCCGGGCCTCAGCACACAGTTGCGCCGCATCGAGAACATGCTGGGCGGTGTCCTCTTCGACCGGCAGCGGGCCGGAGCCACGCCCACCGCCTTCGGTGAGCTGGTGCTGGCCCGGGCACACGCCGTCCTGCCGGGCATCGACGCGCTCCTTGCCGACACCGCCCGCGCGGCCCGCCATCTGGCGTCCCCGGACCGGGTCCGCGTCGGATCGGTCGGTGCTCCCCTGCTCGGCCACCTCCTCCTGGCCGTGCGGAAGTTCCTCCCCGGGGCCGAGGTGACATCACGCTGCCACTACTCCCCCGTCACGCTCCTGGACGACCTCGCCGCCGGCCGGCTGGAAGCGGCCGTCCTCGGCGACCACCCCGAGCAGCGCCTTCCTCCGCGCGACGGGGTGATCCTCATCCCCCTCGTCACCGAACCCGTCTTCGCCCTGCTGCCCTCGGCCCACCCGCTGGCCGGCCGCGAGGCCGTCTGCCTGACCGAACTCGCCGACCACGACTGGGCGATGCCCCGGCCCGACGGCGACCGCACCCGCGAGTACTGGTCCTCCGTGTGCGCGCTGACCGGCCGCCGCCCCTCCGCCCCGCACGAGGCCGAGGGGCGCCAGCTGATCGAACTGGTCCGTGCGGGCCTGGCCGTCAGCCTCTGCCAGGCCACGTTCTCGCAGACCCCCGGCGTCGCCGTCCGACCTCTCGCGGGAAACCCGCTCTGGTACCGCCACGTGCTGGCCTGGCACCGGGACGGCCCGCTCGCCGACCGCGGCGAGGAGATCCTGCGCGCGGTGGCGGCAGGCTACCTGGACGCCTGTGCCGCCAGCCCGGTCTACGCGGAGTGGCGCCGGCGCCACCCTGACGCGGCCCGGCTCCCGCCCGGGGCCCCCGACGACCGTCGGACCGGCCGAGGCCGCCCTGGGTGGTGTGCGGGCCGGTAGCCGGCGACGGTCGCCGTCGCAGGGCGCGCATCACGACGTGCAGCCGATGCGGCTGAGGGGCCTGGATGCCGAGGCACTTCACAGCGCGGCAGCCGGCCGCCCTGGGAACTGTCGTCGCGTACGAGCCTGCTGCGCACTTGGATTCCGCCTACTTGGATTCGACTCGTCCCACCGGGTCGGGGCCGGTCGTCAGTGCCTCGCACGCGGCCTGCCACGTGGTGGCGCCGGGGTGGAGCCGGGTGCGGAGGTAGGCCGCGGCGAGCCGGGCGAGGGCGGTGACCCGCCCGGGGTTCTCGTCCGTGGTTTCGGCGGCGTCGTATCCGGCGATACCGCCGAGTCCGTGCTCCGCGTCGAACAGGGTGAGCAGGGTCTTGGGTCCGGGGGCGAGGGTGTAGGGATCGGCGTGCCATCCCGGTCCCATGTCCGTGAAGTGCCGGGAGTCGTCCTTGTCGCCGGCGACGACCAGCGCGGGTGTGGTCATGGTGGAGAAGTCGACGGCGCCGATGATCGGCCACTGCCCGGCCATGGGCCCGTTGAGGGCGTCGCCGCCCCTACCGGGCGCGGCGAGCAGTACGCCGGCTTTGATCCGGGGCTCCGCGAGGTGCACCACCTTCCCCGTATCGGGGTCGGTGAGCCCGGCGCCCAGCAGGAGGGCGGCGGTGAAGCCGCCGAGCGAGTGTCCGACGAGGGCGACCTTGGTGTGGTCGATCCGGCCCGCGAGCTGCGGCACGGTGCTCTCGATCACGTCGAGTCGGTCGAGGACGTGGGTCATGTCCTCAGCGCGCGAGCGCCAGAAATCGGGCGCGCCGGGCGCGTCGGCGACCAGGTGGCTCAGTGTCCTGGAGGTGAGGTGGGTGGGCTGGACGACGACGAATCCATGGGCGGCCCAGAAGTTGGCGAGCGGCGCGTAGCCGTTGAGCGAGGAGAGGTGGTTCGAGGGGCCGTGGCCGTGGGAGAGGAGGATGACGGGGAGGCTGGTTCCGGTCGCGGGTGCCGAAACGCGCACCTGGAGGTCCACGGGACGTGTGGGCACGGAGAGGACTACGGGGCTGAAGGACAGGACCGGGGCGGGCGTGGCCCAGGGGTCGGCGCTGGTGGCGGTGGACGTGCTCACGGTATGGGTTCCCCTTCGGTGGCGTCCGCCGCCCGCCGGTCTCCTGCGACCGGTGGGCGGGCAAGACGGTCGGAAGCGTCCTGCTTCGGCTAAGCTGAAACGGAACGCTGCTCCATTTAATATCCGGAGCGGCGCTCCGTTTTGTCAAGCAGTGTCGAAGGAGAAGGAGAAGGAGAACGTGATGGCCACCGAGGGCCCCGCAGGGCAGTCGCCGTCCCGAAGCAAGCGGGCCGACGCCCAGCGCAACCGGCAGACCGTACTCACCGCCGCCGCCGAGGTCTTCGTCACCTCCGGCGTCGACGCGCCCATCCGCCAGATCGCGACCCGGGCGGGCGTCGGGATGGCCACGATCTACCGCCACTTCCCGACCCGGGCTGATTTGGTCACAGCCGTCTACCACCACCAGATCGAGGCGTGCGCGCAGGCCGGCCCGAACCTGCTGGCCAGTGCCGACTCCCCACTCGACGCACTGCGCCAGTGGATCGACCTCTTCGTCGACTTCCTCGTCACCAAGCATGGACTCGCCGACGCCCTGCAGTCCGACAACGAACGCTTCGCCGCGCTGCACGCCTACTTCCTCGACCGGCTGCTGCCCGTCTGCGCCCAACTGCTCGACGCCGCGGTCGAGGTCGGCGACATCAGGCCCGGCACGCAGCCGTACGAGCTGATGCGCGGCATCGGCAACCTCTGCATCGGACGCGACAACGACCCCCGCTACGACCCACGACGCTTGATCGCCCTCCTCCTCCAGGGACTCCGGCGACCTCCCACGTCCTGACGCCGTGCCCGTCGACAGGCCGGCGCTCCCGATTCCCCGCCCTCCGGACTCAGGACGGGGTCGACCGGACCATCGGCCACGCACGCCGGGGGAACCGTCCGACCTGCATCATCGTCGGTTACGGATGTGACTGAAGCGATGCCCACGCTGCCTGCCGACCACCTCGAGCTGGTCTCCGACCTGTCGGGGATCGTCAGCGACCACCCCTACGCAGATCCCGAATCGACCCTCGCCGTCCTCGCCGACGACGCGGCGGAGGCACACGGCCGCGAGGCCACCCCGGAGGGCCGCCGGGAGCGGACCGGGTACACGATCCTCCTGCACGCCACCTGCTGGTACGTCTCCGCCCGCATCTTCAGCAAGTCCCTGTTCGCGTCGTACGTACGGGCCCTGGACGGGTTCCGCGCGCAGTTGGACCGGGCCTCCTGCGCCTGCCCGGCCGGCGCCCACCCCGCGGACCTGGACTCGGAGTACGCGGTCGAGGCCGGGGTGAGCATGCTGACCGAGGCGGGACGGGCCGTCTTCGCCGACGACTACGGCCTTGATGAGGAGGAGCTGGCCGCCTTCGATTGTGAAGGGTTCCTCGCGGAACTCGTCGATGAGGCCCTGGGCCGCTTGCACGAGGCGCACGAGGAGGTCTTCGGCGGCATCGACGTCTCCCATCTGGACGCGCAGTTCGTCCGGGGCGACGGCCGCGTCGACGTCGTCGCCGTGCAGGAGGCGATCAGACGCAGCGGGGAGGGCAACACCGGCCCGGTCGCTCTGTGGTCCGCCCGCCGCTGGCTCACCGGGCAGCTGCGGGACGAGGAGCGGATCGGCGTGTTCCTGTGCCTGTGGATGGGCATTGCCCAGACGTACGAGGGTCTGCCGCCCTCGTACGCGCGCGACCTGGCCGCTGCGCTCGCCACCATCGACCTGGACGTCTCCTGCGAGCATCCGCAGCACCCCTGGTCCACCGCCGATTCCACCGTGCAGTCCCGGTACCGCGCGGTGGTCCACCTGTACGCGCCGGACGACCACCCCGACACCCCCGTGCCCGCCGAGTTCTCGGCCCGCGAGCTGTGGGAGTGCCCGGTGCAGTACGCCCAGTTGGCGCAGAAGGCGTTGGCAGACCTTGAGGCATGGCGGACCATGCGCGGCGGCCACGACGCGGACTGGGAGGACTGAGCGGTACGGGGCCGCTTCGGCGCTCGTCCTGCTCCCTGACGAGCAGCGGCCAGGCCGGGAGCCCGGGTTGCCGTCCTGCGGGTGCGGGCCGGCGCCCCGCAGCGGGATCTCGTGCCGGAGTGGGAGCTGCGGCACGACTGCGGAGACCCTGCGTACACGAGGGTGGCGACGGCAGGGGCGTGGACGGATTCGGGGAGGGCTGCGGCACCTACCGTGCCGCAGCCCTCCCGTGCTGATGATCCGTTAAGTTCCGCCAAATTCAGGCGGTCACATGGAGCGCGCGGTACAGCGCGTAGAGGATGGCCGGCAACGCTCCGACCAGCCCCGAGACGGCCAGGATGACCGTGGGAAGCCGACGGGTGCTGCGCAGCGATCTGACCACATAGCCGACCAGCGCGAAGTAGGCCAGCGTGATGATCACGCCGGCCAGCAGCCCCACCGACGAAGTCGTGAAGTGCATGACAGTGCGCCCTCTCCTAACGTCCGATTGCCCAGTCCGGGTGTGCATCGGCACGCGGCACGAGAGACGCGTCGACGGAACCCTTGGCTAGAGGGTCCTCGGCACCTTCAGCGGCGTGACGACGCTTCGACGGTAGCCCAAAGCAGGCTCGCTGCAATAGAGTTGGGGAAATTTGAATACGCCAAGGACCCCGGGAAGCCATCCCGGGGTACCTTTACGGACGCACAGCAAACCGGACTGGGCAGTCTGGTCCAGACGTCAGTGGATCCATCCTGACTTCCGGAGATATACGAACGCTGTACGTCCTGCATACGTCGAGGAGGTCGTACCGGGGGGTGCGAGACGAAGTGACAGCAGGGGCAGACGGAACAAGGACGAGGTTCACGGTGCTCGGCCCTGTCCGTGCCTGGCGCGGCAGCGAGGCGCTGCCGTCCGGCACCCCGCAGCAGCGCGCCCTGCTCGCCGCCCTCCTGCTGCGCGGCGGCCGGACCGCCACCGCGCCGGAACTGCTCGACGCCATGTGGGGCGAGAACCCTCCGCCGCAAGCCCTGGCCGTGCTGCGTACGTACGCCTCCCGGCTCCGCAAGGTCCTCGACCCCGGGCTGCTCGTCTCCGAATCCGGCGGCTACGCCATCCGCCTGCCCCGCGCCGAGTCCCTCGACCTCGGTATCGCCGAGGGCCTCGCCGACGAAGCGGAACGGGCCCGCACCGCCGGGGACCGGGCCCTGGCCCGCGCCCTGCTGAACCGCGCCCTGGAACAATGGGACGGCGAGCCACTGGCCGGAGTCCCCGGCCCCTTCGCGGAAAGCCAGCGGATCCGCCTTGCGGAATGGCGGCTCCAGCTGCTGGAGGCCCGCCTCGACCTCGACCTGGAGGTCGGCCACCACGCCGAGGCCGTCGCCGAGCTGACCGCCCTGACCGCCGCCCACCCGCTGCGCGAACGGCTGCGCGAGCTCCTCATGCTCGCCCTGTACCGCAGCGGCAGGCAGGCCGAGGCGCTTGCCGTGTACGCGGACACCCGCCGGCTCCTCGCCGACGAGCTCGGCGTCGACCCCCGCCCGGAACTCTCCGCGCTCCAGCAGCGCATCCTGCGAGCCGACGCCGAACTTGCCGGCGGCGATGCCCCGGCCCCTGCCCCACCGTCCATTCAGGTACGGCCCGCCCAGCTCCCGGCACCCGTGCCCCACTTCACGGGTGCCACGCATCGCATCCGGGAACTGAGCGAGATCCTCGCCGGCGCGGAGGGCCAGGTCATGGCCGTCTCCGCGGTCGCGGGCATGGGCGGGGTCGGCAAGACCACCCTGGCCGTGCACGTGGCGCACGCCGCCCGCCCGCACTTCCCCGACGGCCAGCTCTACGCCGACCTCGGGGGCACCGGGCCTCGCCCCGCCGAGCCTGCTGCGGTCCTCGGCGCCTTCCTGCGCGCCCTGGGTACCCCTGATGCCGTCATTCCTGACCCGGTTGACGAGCGGGCCGCACTCTACCGGTCCACCCTCGACGGCCGCCGCGTCCTGGTCCTCCTCGACAACGCCCGCGACGCCGCTCAGATCCGCCCGCTGCTGCCGGGCGCTCCGGGCTGCGCCGCCCTGATCACCAGCCGGGTCCGCATGGCAGGCCTCACCGAGGCGCACCTCGTCGACCTCGACGTGATGAGCCCCGAGGAAGCCCTCCAGCTGTTCAGCCGGATCGCCGGCGCCGAACGGGTCGGCGCCGAACGGCAGGCCGCCGACGATGTCGTCGCTGCCTGCGGTTTTCTACCGCTCGCGATCTGCATCGCCGCGTCCCGGCTCGCCGCCCGCCGCACCTGGACGGTGTCGGTCCTCGCCGCGAAGCTCGCCGACGAACGCCGCCGCCTCGACGAGCTCCAGGCCGGCGACCTCGCCGTCAAGGCCACCTTCGAGCTGGGCTACGGCCAGCTGGAGCCCGCCCAGCAGCGCGCGTTCCGCCTCCTCGGCCTCGCCGACGGCCCCGACATCTCCCTGGCCGCCGCAGCCGCCGTACTCGACCGGCCCGAGCACGACGCCGAGGAAATACTGGAAAGCCTGGTTGACTTCTCCCTGCTGGAGTCCGCCGCGCCCGGCCGCTACCGCTTCCACGACCTCGTACGCCTCTACGCGCGCGCCTGCGTCGAGCGCGACGAGTTCCCGGCCGAGCGGGACGCCGCCCTCGACAGGCTCCTGGACTTCTACCTCGCCACCGCCTCCGGGGTCTACGCCCTGGAGCGCCCCGGCGACCGGGTCGTCGATCACCTGGCCCACGCCCGCCACCCGGGGCTGTCCTTCCCGAACGAGAGCTCTGCCCAGGACTGGCTGTACGGCGAGGCAGATCTCCTCCTCGCCTGCATCCGTCAGAACACCGTGCGCACCCTCGATGCACTTCGCCGTGCAGTGGACCTGCTGTGGGCGTCGAAGGACCTCGCAGAGTCCGGGGCCAAGGTCCGCCAGTACGAATCCGCTGCGCTGGCCCTGCGCGACGCGGCGCGGGCGGCGAAGGACCCGTACGCCGAGGGCCGCGCCCGCACCACCCTCGCCGGCGTCCACTTGATCGCGGGCCGCTTCGCCGAGGCCGACGACGAGGCCCGCCGGGCCCTGGTCCTGGCCCGCGACTCCGGCGATCCCCTGCCCCACTGCTGGGCCTCCAACGACCGCGGCATCATCGCCCTGTACGAAGGTCGGCTGCAGGACGCGGAACGCCACCTGCTCGAAGCCAGGGACAACTTCCGTCAGGACGGCGACCGCGTTGGCGAGGCCAGCGCCTTGTGCAACCTCTCCCGCGTGCACGTGAATCTGGGCCGCCTGGACAGCGCGATCGAACTCGCCGAGCAGGCCATCGCCGTCTACGACCGGATGGGCCTCACCCTGCGCCTGGCCAACGGCCGGTACGCGCTCGGCATCGCCCTCACCCGGGCGGGCCGCCTCGCCGAGGCCCTGGACCATCTCGACCGGGCGCTGTCCCTCTTCCACGACAACCGCCAGCGCCTCTGGGAGGGCGTCACCCACTTCCGCCTCGCCGAGGCCCACCTCGCCGCCCGCCGTCCCGCCCGAGCCGCTGCCCACGCCGAACAGGCGCTCGCCCTGCGCGGCCTCGGCGGTGACTGGCGCCGGGCCACGGTCCTCGTGGTCCTCGGAGAGGCCCTCAGCGAGATGGGCCAAACGGTCAGGGCGACCGCGTGCTGGCGGGAAGCGCTCGACATCTTCGAGAGCCTCGGAGTCCCCGAAGCGGAGCCCGTGCGGCAACTCCTCAACCCGGAGGTCCCCTTCACCGTCTGACCGATGCTGACCGGCCCCGAACGAGTAGGACAGCCGGACGCTCTGAGTACGCGTACTCTGACGCGGCCGCCCGGGCGGGATCACCATGGCGGTCACACGCGGGCTGACCGCCCGCCCCGGGCACCACCACCAGGAGAACCCCTTGCGTTCCGGAAAGCTGCGCACGATCGTCGGCATCACCTTCGGAAACTGGCTCTCGCGGGCCTACCTCGGCCTCGCCGGCTTCCTGCTGCTGATCGGCGCCGGCGACGACGGCAGCCAGACTGCCGGGCTGTGGGCCCTGCTGCTCGCCGTGCCCACGGGGGCCGCCCTCATCGCGATGGTCAACGCCGCCGGGGAATGGGCGCCGGAATCGGATGCGGTCGTGTGGTTCATCCTGCTGTTCTCCTACCTCTTCCAGGCGTTCCTGTTGGGCCTCGCCGCCCGGGCGGTCCGACAGGCCGCCGAGCGGTTCGGGCGGCGACCCGCCACGGCGCCGCAGTGGGAGAACCTTCCGGAAGAGACGTCCGGGAAGTCCGTCGAGAGCTGATCCTCCCGTCGCGCCGACCCGGTCATCGGTGGCGCGCGAGGAGAAGACGCCCAGGAGAACGGAGGACGCCCGCCCGCAGACGGTGGCGGTCGTCACGGCAGTCGCGGCACCCGGACCGTACCGCTGGCGCGCTGCCGACCAGGAAGGCGGACAGCGATACCGCCTGGCCCGGCCCCGGAGTCCTAGAAGACTGATGAAAATGTTGGGTTCTGGCCCCGCCGTGTCAGCGGCGGGGCCAGACTCGTTTTCGTGGTTCAAGGGGAGTGGGTCGGGGAGACGGTCGGGCCGGATGTCTGGGCCAGGTGACCTTCTTCTCGGCGCGGGCATTGATGCGGTGCACGGTGGAATTCAGCAGCTCCACCAGGGTGTCGGTGATCTCCCGCTCGCGGCGGAAGACCAGCGCGGCGAGCAGCACGTGCCGCACCTCAGGGCTGAAGCGCCGAAGGTGGCTGGGCGAGGACGCCGCCGCGCGGGCTCGCCAGGCGTCGATGACCTGCGGCCCGATCCGGGCGAAGGCGTCGGCTGGCACCGCCAGGGCGCGGACCTGCTTGAGCTTGGCGATCTCCTCCAGCAGCGAGTTCAGGCTGACGTTGCCCGGGTGGGCTTTGATCTGCGACAAGACGGCCTCGACGGCTTCACTCTCGTCGCCGGGCTCGGTGTCGTCCTGGTCGTCGTCGACGTCTGTGAACACCAGCGCGTCCAGCCGTCGCGTGCACCCGTCGGCCCGCGCCAGCCGGGCGGCGACCTCTTCGATCGCGCGTTCCTCGGCCTGGTGGAGCGCGGAGCGGACGATGGTGGTGACCCGGTCGGCCGTGGGCGGCTCGATCAGGTTGGTGCGCATCTGCCCCAGCAGCTCGGCGCGGATCGGCTCCTCGCGCCGCTCGTCGTGCCAGATCTCATCGACCAGCCAGGAGGTGAGCTTCACCAGGTCGGTACGGGTGCACTCGTGCCAGCCGGTCAGCTCCCGCAGCTCAGTTCGGTGCCGCTGGGCGGTCCGGGAGGTGAAGTCGTACGCGGCCAGCTCACCGGCGTCGACGCCGAGCTGGCGGGCAACATGCTCCACCGCGTCGCGCGGCAGCTCCAGCCGCATCTTCGGGAACCGCCCGCGCCAGAGCAGGAACTTCAGCTGCACCGCGAAACCGAGCCGGGTGGCGCCGGTCTTGTTCCGCAGCCACCCGGTCTCCTCGCTGTTGAGCGTGAAGTGGTCGACAACCTCGTCCAGGCCCAGATCACGCGCCATCCGGGTGCCCACCCCTTTACAGTCAGCCCATCATCGGCCACACCCCTGTGCCACTCGTTCGGCTCAACGAGTCGTTGGCGTCGGAGCAACGGCCGGGCCGTAGCCCGGGGGAGCCGTCACGAAGGTCCGGGCTTGCAACGGCTCACACAGTGAGGGCGGATAGATGCTGGCCGCCGTGCCCGGCCAGCTGCTTGATCGTCCGCAGCGGCTCCGATGCAGGGGACAGTTCGGCGCCCGGCCAGGTGGTCCTGGTCGGGCGCCGCCTGGTTGTCGTTCCGGTCTGGGTCAGCGCCGGAAGCCGCGGACTCCGCGGGGGCTGCCGACCCCGGTGGGGGCGTCGTAGCCGAGGCCGGCGGAGAAGGCGCCGGCGGTGCCCACGTTGATGTCCCAGAAGAACCGGCGGTTGGCGTAGGGGTAGGAGTTGGGGCGGTCGTTTGGTCCAGGGTTGCCGGCCTGGGCGTAGATGCCGGCGATCAGGGGGGAGGCGACGCTGGTGCCGCCGGCGATCAGCCAGCCCGTTTGGTTGTCGGGTGTGGGGGTCGTGGTGTAGATGGAGATGCCGGTGGTCGGGTCGGCGAGCGCGGAGACGTCCACGCTGGTGCGAGTGGTGGGGCAGATCGTGTCGGCCTGCCAGACCGGCTTGGGCTGGAACTGGGTGCAGCCGGAGCCGGAGCCGGACCAGGCGGTTTCGTAATAGGGGCGGGGACGGGTGCGCTGCGGGCCCGGTACCGGGTTCGCAACCTCGTTGATGCGGGTGCCGCCGGCGGCGGTGACGAACTTGGACAGGGCGGGCCAGTCGGGGACACCACCGGTGTTGCCGGAGGACGCGACGAAAGCGACGCCGGGGAAGTCAAAGTAGGTCGGATCGATGACCGGCTGGACGGGGTTCTCCCCGTCGCCCCAGCTCATGGAGATGAACTTCGCCGGCGGGAAGACGCCCGGCACGCCCGTGCGGGCCACGGTCACCGCGTTGAGCAGATCGCCGATGACGTCGCTGGCGGCTTCTACGAGCACGATGCGGCAGCGGGGGCAGGACGCGCTGACCGCCTCGATGTCGATGGCGCTCTCCAGCGCCCAGCCGGCATCGACGGGCGGCTGGACGCCGGTCGCGTAGACCTGGTCGAAGCAGCCGTTGGCGGTGGTGCACGGCGGCAGGCCGTACGTGCGGCGGTATTCGGCGAGGTCGGCCTCGGCGGTGGGGTAGTGGAAGGCGCTGACGATCGCCACCGTGCGGCCCCCACCACCGAAGGGCAGCTGGTAGATACGGCGGATGTGGGGAGGCCCGTACCCGGCTGGCAGGGACCCCGGGGTCAGGCTCCTCACCGCCGGGAGGTCGGTGCGGACCAGGGACTGACAGGTGGCTCGGCCCGGCTTAGGCGTACACACCGGCTTCGACGTCGCCGGTCTTTCTGGCGGTCTTGCTGCCGGCACGGTGACCACCACCGGGGCCGGTCGGCCCCCGGGCTCCGTTGCCTGGGCGTCTACGGCGCCAGGGACCAGGGCAAGGGTCGCCACGAGGGGCACGGCCCCCAGGAGCAACCGCAGGATCTGCACGGGCCGCATGGCCCTCCTTCGGATCGGATTCGGCAGGTGAACCCGACCGGGGCACGGGCAGCGCCTTCGGTCTGTCTGAGCGCCCCCGGGGGCCCGGCAGATTCGCCCCACATCATCGGCCGCACCCTGACGGCGGAACCGGTGACGGCACCGGGAAGGCGCCCCGATGCAGTAGCGGACTCGCCTCTACGGCCCAATTCGGACCAGAGCCGAAAGCCACGACCTCCGGGTGACGTGCCCGCCGCAACCGCAGCCCCGAAACCGTTCGTCGGCAGGGTGACTTGCCCTGCCGCGCGGCAGGCGGCACCCGTGTTAAGGGAGTCACGCTTCGTGTTCGCAGAAATGGTTAGTTCTGCGAAACCGCGAGCCCCGCCGGAACGTGTCCGGTTTGCCCCCAACCGCCGTTCTCAGAACCTCTCGCAAAACGGCACTCACACAAAGACTCTCGCGATAGGTTCTGCGACATGTCAGAGCTTGCCGAACCGGCCGCCGCCGTCGAACAGTTCGACTGCCCCACCTGCTCCGCCCCCGCCGGAAGCACCTGCCGCACCCGCGGCGGCAAAGTCGCCCCGAAGTACCACACCCCGCGCTTCATGCTCGTCCCCCAGCTCCGCGCCGAACTCGAAGTCCGCACCCCCGCCGACCGCGGCCCCAGCCGCGCCTGGGAGATGGGCCCCGCGATCGACGCCGCAGCGCCGGAGGCCGCGACGAAGCCGACCCGCGTCGGGTACGCGCGCTGCTCGACCGCGCAGCAGGAGCTCCAGAGCCAGCTCGACGCGCTCGACGAGGCCGGGTGCGATCCGGTCTTCTCGGAGAAGATCAGCACCCGCATCAAAGTCCGGCCGGAGTTCACCAAAGCCATGGACTTCGCCCGCACCATCAAGAAGGCCGTCCCCCACCAGCGGGTCATCTTTACCGTCCACGAGATGAAGCGCCTGGGCCGTGGCGCCGCCGAACTCCTCACCATCGCCGAGGACCTGCGTCACCACGACATCGAGCTCGAACTCCTCACCGGCCCGCTCAAGGGCGTCTACGATCCCTCCGGGCACGGCGCCGCCCTGTTCGCCTTCTTCGCCGGCATGGCGGAGTCCGAGCGCGAGTACATCCGGGAGAAGTCCCAGCCAGCCGTCTCATACGCCGTCACGCACCAAGTCTTTTTGGGTGCAAATGCTCCTCGGCGTAGCAGCAGCCCTCGTGGCGGCACTCGCGAGTCTCATTCCCCTCGGTATCGAAGAAGGGATCCGGACCCCTTCCCCTCAGCCCACAGTCACGGCACCGAGCTCTGTGGCGCCAAGCCCCGCGCCCACCAGCAGTGTTCCCATGGCCATTCCGGGTGGACAGGTAACACTCCACGTAGCGGTGACGCAGCCTAAACAAAGATTCGAGACCGCCCGCAGCTGGCTGCAGACAGTGGCACCCATCATGGCAGCCCTCATCACTTTTCAACTTGGCAAGCTGGCCGAGCGAAAGAAGGCTGCTGAAGATCAGCCGAATCAAGCATCTGCCTGACCATGGATAACGTCCTCCATGTAGGGCGCCAGGTTCAAACCTGCCTGGGCTTGGCGATGGCCAGCGCGATCCACTGCCGCAGAGCCTCGGCTCCAGCCTGGTCACGGGTGGCGTGTACGGGCAGGTTGGCGGGGCGGATGGTGCCTGCGGCCCAGCCGGATCGGAGTCCGGCCTTGTAGGCGGGCTCGACGTGGCCGAAGACGGTGCCGCGTTCGGTGACGACCTCGTAGTGGCGGGTCTCGCGGTCCCGGAGAACGAGGTGTGCGTCGGCGATGAATTCGCGGGCCGTCTTCTGGGACATCGGCCGCTTCGGCTCGGCGGATTCGGTCATCGGGCGCTCTCCTGGGTTGCGGCGCCGGTTCGGGCGGGCCGGGCGTCGCGGAGGTTGGCGTGGCCGGCGGCCTCGCGCAGGGCTGCGGCGCGGGCCCGGGAGCGGGCGGCTTCCAGGGGGTAGTTGATCTTGGGGTGGAGGGAGAGGCCCCCGTGTTCGCTCTCGTAGACCATGCGCTCCTGGAGCTCGGCGTGGTAGTCCCAGAGGTCGGCCTCCGCGTAGGGGTCGGGCACCAGCCGGTCGATCCGCATGCGGTGGGCGGCGCGACCGACGAGCAGTGCCATCTCGCTGGTCGAGTACCGGGGCAGGCTGCCGCTGACCGGGTGTTCCTGGTCGGCCCAGCCGTCGTGCCGGCGCAGCCATCGGTCCAGCCCGGCGGCCGTCTTCTCGGCGCTGCCGTTCGCGGGCACTGCGGCGCCCGGTGCGTAGCGGGCTCCGTAGGGGATGCGCCTGTCGTCGGCGGTGCCGTCCGGGTGCCGCCGCTCGGGCTTGTCGAACGGCTCGTCCCACTCGTTGACGTACTCGGCGAACTTGGCGTGGGCGGACTGCTTGGTGATGCCCAGGGCGTCGCCGATGTCCTCCCAGCTGGTGCCGCGCTCGCGCTCGTAGACGACGGCGCAGCGCTGGGTGTGTTCGGCGAGCCGGATCAGTTCGGTGGCCTGGCGCACGAAGTCGCCCGGCGCGACCGTGGCGGAGGAGTCGTCCTGGGTTCCGATGCGGCTGAGTGCGGTCTCGGCGGTATCGCGGTGCGCCTTGGAGAGCATGAGGCGCGCCAGGGCGGCCAGGGTGTACGGGTGCGTCGGTTCGGGAGTCGTGTCGGCCTGGGGGCTCGTCTCGGTCATGCCCGTCACCCTAGGACTGACGCCCACACGCTGTCAGTCTGAAGCTGACAATTGATATATGTCAGACCACAACTGCCCAGTCTTGATTGTCCATCAGAGCTGACATAGCAGCTCTGTCAGTCAAAGCCAGACAGGCCGCGCACGTCAGGCGGAGGATGACGTTCGGGGCTCCGCCATGAACCCACAGGATAATTACGGTTATGCTGTGGGTATGCTGACATCGGATCAGGATGTCCTGGAATCAGGTGAATCACCCGACATGCCGGGCTCGAAGGTTGCCCGCTCACCCCGGGCGACGCTCGCGACTTTCCGGCACGACCCGCGCGACCTCTGGCCCGAGCACGTGAGGAAGCTGTACGACCACCTGCTCGCTCTATACGGAGAGGAGGACATGCTGCCGACGCTCGCCGCATCCTGGATCGCCCATCAGCGGTCGGTGAACACGCAGAAGTCCTACGCCCGTGGCTTCCACGCGTTCGAGGAGTTCGCCCGGGACCACGGCACACACCCCATGGCCGTGAAGTTCGGCCTCGCCGACACCTTCCGCATGTACCTGGAGACCACCCCGACGTGGGTGCCGGTCAAGGGGGGCCGGCGGGGCGAGATGGCCCGCACCGGCAAGCCGTACTCAGACGCTTCGCGGAAGAACGCTCTGTCGGCAGCCTCCAGCTTCTTCGTCTACCTGGACAAGGTCAGCGACGACGGGGTGAAGAACCCCTTCGACGCGGTCCAGCGGCCGTACGTCGATCCGGACTACTCGTCCACGCCCGGCTACACCGAAGCGGAGTGGGCCCGGTTCCTGGCCGTCGCCCGCGACGAGCATCGCGTCGCGGCATACCGCAAGCGTGCGTACGCTCTGCTCCTCGTGCTCTACACCTGCTGCCTGCGCATCGACTCCCTGCTCAACGCCCGCGTCGAAGACCTCGGCTACGACAGGGGACACCGCGTCCTGCTCCTGGAGAAGATGAAAGGCGGAGGGCGGAAGAAGAAGCCCATTCCGCCCGTGGCCTGGGATGCACTCCAGGAGTACCTCGACGGCCGGACCGACGGATGGCTTTTCTGCACGGCTACCGGCGGCCAGCTCGATGAACCGGCGGTGTGGCGACTCCTCCAGTCCCTGGCCAGGCGCGCCGGGCTCCCGCTGCGCGGTCCGCACGGCACCAAGGTCGACGCCATCACGCACGCGCTCTCGAGGCCCGATGCCCGTCCGGACAAGATCCAACGCTGGGCCGACCACAAGGACTCCCGCACAACCCAGCGCTACAACCAGCGCAAGGAACTCCTCGACGACAGCCCCGGGTACGGCTTGGGCGCCGACGTCGCCGGCACCCTGGATCACGGCACGACCTAAGGCTGGACGAGAAGAGCGTGCAGGGGTCGTCTTGGGCTCTGCGGACTTCCGTTCCTGGCGAGCCAGGCGTGTCCATCCACGAAGACCGAGACATGGTCATAGCGACCGGTCTGCGAAGATCAACATTCCACCACAAGGTGGCCGCATCGCGGCCATGGAAGGAGCACTCGATGACAGCATCGCTGCGCGCATACCTGAACAGCTACGCGGCCGGGGAGGTCAGCCGGGAAGAGATGATCAGCACGGTCGCGGCCTGGCCGTTCGAGGAGCGCGACTTCGACCCCGCCCACACCCTGCCCGACCACCAGGACAACACCACTGACGTTGTGGCACAAGCGATGCTCCTCGACAAGATCACCGACGAGGACTATGAGGAGATCTTCCGCCGCCGGCAGTCCCTCTGACTGAACGGACAAGGGAGAGACCACAACGTGGACGTGCTACGCGCGGAGTACCGCGCCCTCTACCGGCACTTGCAGGACCGCTTCACCACGGGGGACCTGGCGACCGGGCCGGCCGACACCTACGGCCAGCACTACCGCAACAGAACCTGGACGGTGGAGCGGCGGCGGCTGCACAAGGAGATTCTGGACGAGGCAATGGCCGCCTGCTCCGGCCTTCCGCGCGACGGCAAGGCTGTACTGCTCACGGCGGGGCCGCCCGGCGCCGGCAAGGGACAGTCCCAGCGGCTGCTGCGGGACCGTCAGGGCGACGACACCAAGCTCGGCCAGGCCCTGGCCCAAGCACATGGAATGGACCTCGACCAGTACGTGGTACTGGACCCCGACGAGTTCAAGGAGAAGATCTTCCGCCACGGCGGCGCACCCGCCCTGCCGTCGCACGCATATGCGCTGCCTGGCGGGCTGCGACTGGCTCCGGCCGAACTCGCACCGCTCGTGCACCGCGAGAGCGCCCACCTCCAGGACACCTTCGAGGATTGGGCCCGTGAGCAGGGCTTCAACCTGCTCTACGACGGCGTCATGAAGAACTTCGACAAGACGAAGTCTCTGCTCGGCGACCTGAACCGGCAGGGGTACAGCGAGAGGGTCGTGCTCAGCATCGAGGTGCCGATGCAGACCTCGCTCGAACAGAACGCGCTGCGCTGGCAAGAAGGCCGCATCGCGTTCGATCAGGGCACCGAAGACTACGGCGGCCGGATGGCGCCCGAACCACTCATCCGCGCCCTGTACGCGCAAGGCGAGGCGGCCTCGTTCTCCGTGGCTCGGGCCAACGCCGAGCGGCTCTACACCGAAGGCGCGCTCACCGGACTGATCAAACTCGACCGCGGCGACTGGGCCCAAGAGCCCGCGCCCGGCCCACACGCTCCCGTGATGCAGCACCGGAGCACCGAGGCGGGCATGCGCGTGAGCACCGCGGCCGCGCGGGCGAGGTCGGTCACCGCCAAGCCGCCTACCGGCCGCTCCATCACGGGGACCACTCAGCAGGTCGGCCGTCCGGCCGCCCCGGTACAACAGCAGGGCCACCAGCCCGACCGTCGCGGTCGCGGACGGTGAGGTAGCGATTCCTCCCCGTCCGCGCCCATGCCCCCAGCGGACAGCCCGCCGCCGATCCCGCCGGTCACCTGGGACGCGCTCCAGTACTACATCAACGGACGCACCGAGGGGTGGCTGTTTTGCACGGCCGCCGGGCGCGCGGATGGCCCAACTGGCGTTGTCGGGGCGCCGGTCCACTCGTTTCGTGCAAAATTCTGGCCAGATTCTCTACCTGGTCTAGATGAGCCGGGGCGCGCTCCGGCATGCTCCTCCCATGCAGAACCGAAGTAAGAATCGGGCAAGAATTCACCGGAGGCCTTCGTGAAGATCACCATTGAAGGCGCCTCCCCCGAGTTCGAGCGGAAACTGCTCGAACTGCTCGCTGAGCACCGCGAGGAGCTCGCGGTGGCGGTCGACACCTCGTGGAATGTCGAACGCGCCGTGCAGTACCTCGCGTCGCTCCCGGGCAACGCCCTCACCTTCGCCCGCCTCGTCGTGGAGGCCGACGGCGACAAGGACGCGGAGGAACTGCGCGCGCACTTCGGCGGCGACCTGCGCGGCCCGACCATCGCCCTGTCCCGCGCCATCACCCGAGGAGAGCGCCGGAAGTGGTGGCCCGCGGGCATCGAGACCGCGGTCTACGCCCACTACGACCCCAACAACCCGAGCTGGCAGAGGGCCATCGCCTACCGGATGACCGCCGAGAACGTGGCCGTCTTCCGCGAGGCCTTCGACTGCATCTTCAACCCGAAGTAGAGGAGAACCGCTTATGTCACACCCGCAGTTACTCACCCCTGAGCGTCACCTCGTCGCCGCGAAGCGAGGGCTCGGCCTGCCGGTCATCGTCGCCATCTGCGGCTCCACCCGCTTCATGGAGGCGATGACCGAGGCGGACCTCCAGGAGACCGCCGCCGGCCGGATCGTCGTCCGCCCGGGCTGCGACATGAAGCAGCCGCACACGCTGTGGGGCGACCCGGCGAACGCTGAGGACTTGAAGTACCGTCTCGACGAGCTGCACCGGGCGAAGATCCGCCTCGCCGACGAGGTGCTGATCGTCGGCGACTACATCGGGGACTCCACCCGCTCTGAGATCGACTACGCCCGGGCCCTTGGCAAGCCGATCCGCTTCACGCATCCCGAGATCGACCCGTACGGCACCGCGCTGCCGCCGGTCGCCTGCCGGATCCGCGTGGTCGGCTCCAACGGCGACTTCGCCGTGGTCGGCGTCGAGCCGGTGCCGGGCCTGCGCGTCTTCGAGCTGCCGGAAGACCTCCGCGAGGAGGGAGACGGCGCCGCCAACCCGTGGCGGCTGACCCACCACTCCGGCCTGGGGCTCGCCGCCTTCCCCTCCCGGGAAGACGCGCTCCGCGGCGCCCGTGAGGTGGCCGACCTGACCGACTGGACCCGCACGCCCCAGGAACTCCGCGCCGACGCGGACCTCGACCTGGACCTGGACGAGTACATCGACCGCATCCTGCACCGCACGAACGGCCTGCTCATGCCCCGGGACGGCAAGGGCGCGGCGCTGTGAGCCTCGACGACCCGGTGCTGGCCGCGGAGAACCTGTGGCGTCGGCTGGTCGAGCACCAGCCTGCGGTCGCGGCCGCCCTCGCCTTGCAGGTTCGGGAGCTGCCCCAGGACTGGCCGCAGCGCGAGCTCGGCGTCTTCCGCCCCGAGGCCGCGTTCCGCCTGGAACCGTCCGAGCAGCACGAGCGGGTGGAGATCGAGCCGTACGACACCGACTGGGAGAGCTGCGGGGCCTGCTCCGAGGCCTCAGACCCCTGCCGGTACCACAACGGCTTCGAGACCGGCTACAAGGCGCTGCATCAGCCGCTCCTCGACGCCATGGCGGTGGATCAGACGGTCACCGTGGCCGCCGTGCTCCAGCGGCTGGCCGACGACGACACGGACGACGGCCAGCCGGTCGCGCCCGAGAACACCGACACCGAGAAGGTGCAGGGATGACGACCACCACGCGCTTCCTGACCATTCCGGCCCTCGACCTCGTCCCCGGCACACTGCTGGTCGCGGTCGGCCCGGGGGCCTCGGGCAAGTCGACGTACGCCCAGACCGCGGCGGTCGACGCCGTGGTCTGCCTCGACTCCCTGCGGCGCGAGATCGGCGGCGACGCGGGCGACCAGCCCCTCACCCCGGCCGCCGTGGAGCGGCAGAACGCCCTCCGGACGATCGTGGAGTCGACCGCGACCACCCAGTCGAGGTCGCCCTCCGCATCGGCCTGGGCAAGCAGGGCGGGGAAGACCTTCGCCCACGTGCCGTCGGCCGCCCACTTCCGCAGCCGGTTGTGGGCGCCCTTCCATGACCCGAAGTGCTCCGGGAGGTCCATCCACGGGGTGCCGGTGCGGTACTTGAACGCGATCGCGTCGATCACCTGCCGGTGATCCCGCCACCGCCCACCCCGCCGAGGAGTCCGGTCCGGTAACAATGGCTCAATGCGGGCCCACTGGGCGTCAGTCAACGACACACCGGACCAACGATCAGATGATCTAAAGGGAGCGCTTAGAAGGGCGGCCAGTCGGAACCCGGAGGCGGGGCGGGAGAGACCCGGTTGCCGTTCCGCATATGCAGAGGCCAGCGCTCGTCGATGACCGCAACGGCCTCCTTGCACGCCTCGCAAGCACTCGGCCACTCAGACATCCACAGGTACGCTGAGGCGGTGAGGCCCTCATGGGCCAGTCCGCACAGCGTTGCACCGAATCCGTCAGCGGAGTACGCGTACGCCACGTCGTACACGTGGGTGACGCCCTCCGGAAGTTGCTGGGATTCCGCCCGCTCCCACGGTATGTAGCCGTACTGCGGCCGCGAGACCTCGCGCGGGTCGTATCCGAATTCGGTCCACGCATAGCACCAGGGGCAGAACCAGCGTTCCTTCACCGCCACGTCCCGCATCGACGGTTCACCCACCGGCATTCGTCGCATCTCATGGCCACAGACATCACAGGTCACACCACATTCTGCCTGGCCGTTGGCGACCACAGGCATCTGTCGTCCCATGCAGTGCCGGTGGATACGGGCTAGCCGACAAGATCCAAAGGAGACGGCCTAGCGGGTGCGCGGCTGGTTGAAGCGGAGCATGTTGCCGGCGGGCTCCGCCTACTCTGATGTAGTACTCCGCTTCTATGCTCCTGCGATGACGTCTTACGAAGGCACGCATCCCACCGTTCTCGTCCGGGTCGGGGACCTCCATGCCCAGATCGACGAGCAGCTCGCACCAGCTATCCAGGCGATCTGGGAGTGTGGCATCGACACGTTCACCTGCTGCCAGGACTTGGCCGACCACCCGGCCATTTCGGTCAGCGCCGCGGCGGCGGCGAACACCTGAGGGCCGCTGCTGGTGTCCACGAGTCGCGGCGCCACACGGTCCGAGAGGTGCCGCACCACCGCCCCATAGAGGCGGCCTCCGCCGGTCTGCCGGTCGGCGCTGCGGAAGTGGTCCATCGCCGTGAGATCATCGCCGTCCGGCGGCGGACGGTCGGCGCGCTGGTGTTCCGGCACCGCAGCTGCCGGCTCCCAGGAACGTCGAGCCAGCCCCAGCAGGTGGCCGGGGATGTGGAAGGCGTCGGCGATCTGCTCGAACACGACCAGCTTCTCCACCCGGCTCTTGCCGGTCATGTAGTCGTACAGCCGCCCTTGGGTGATGCCGACGTCGCCGGCGATCTGGCGAGTAGAGACGCCCCGGTTGTTGAGCAGTCGGAAAACGGTGCCCATGTCGCGTTCTGCGCAGGCACGGAGCAGCCGGTCGTCACTGAGCAGCCCGGCCATGACCGCGCGCGGGTCTGGCTGTTGGTGCATATGCGACTCCCTCGAGTAGCGGTGAGTCGATGCTAGGCCCATTCGGCACGGGGTGACTCCGTCTTGGAGTCACCCCGTGGAGTCTCCTCCTGCTCAGTCTCTGGGTTGACTGGAGATCAGCCGCTCAGGGCGGCCGTCCCGCCCGCAGGTTTCCCCCCGAGGCCGGCGGGCGGGACCACACTCCCCGACTCCCACGCGAGCACGAGGCCCCAAGATGACCAGCAGTAGGCTGCACCCGCACGGCCAGCCCAGCCCCGAACTCATCGACCGGGCCGAGTACGGCCTGAAAACATTCCTCGCCCGCTGGGAGGACTCGCCAAGGGATTCCCGGGGCAGCACCGGTGGCGATGTGTCCACCGAAACGGAGGAGTGACCGCCATGGCCCGCGGCGGGCGCGCCCGCTTCAAGGTCGGCGACACCGTGACCGGCTGGTCCTATGTGGAACCCGAGGATCGCCGCCGAGAGACGCCCGAGGAGATCGCCGGCCGCGTCGTGCAGGTCGGCTCCGGCTGGAAGGGCGTGGAGGCCGACCAGGCCTACCTGTGGATCCGACTCCCCTCAGGCCGCGAAGCCAGGGCCCTGATACGAGATGTCGTGAAGGTGACCGAGCACCCGCCGCGCGGTTAGGCAGCCGTGATCCTCTCGGGCCCGCGCTGGTGATCGACCTTACCCGTCTGCCGGTGCGGTACCCGCACCGCTCTCTAGAGCCCTGTCCTGCCGCACCCTGCGGCCTGGAACACGCCCTCTCCTCGTGCCAGCCCCAGCCCTCCCCGGGCCTGGCACGGTGTCCCCTTCCCGCAAGTAGAGGGCGTGCCCCCGGCCGCAGGGCCGCCACCACACCAGGAGGATGATGTGCCCACCCACCGCTTAGCCATCCGGAACTTCCTCAGCGGGCCGACCCTGGCACCGGCAGACCTGACGATGGTGCTGCTGATGCGAGAAGACGACGACACCACCCCGCGCCCGATGCCCACGTACACCGTGCGCGAGCTCCCCGGCGTCATCGCCGCGCTGGATGATGCGGGCGTGCGGTCGGTGAAGGTCTTCGCCGGGTCGCGGATGCGGGACGCCCGCGCCTCCCAGAGCTCCTCGCCGACCGGCCTCATGGCGCGTGCGATCAGGGCAGTGAAAAAGGCCCGGCCCGGTATCGCGGTGATGACCGAGACCTGTGTGCTCGCACAACAACTCCGGCGAGTGCTTCCTTACGGAACCCGGCGGCCACGCGGACCTGGAAGAGACCACGCAGGTGCTGGCCGCGCAGGCTGCCATGCAGGCCGAGGCCGGCGCGGACATCGTGGGCCCGGCGGCGATGATCCCCGGCTCCGTGCGGGCCGTACGCGAAGCCCTGAACGCGGCCGACCACCGTGACGTGGCGATCATGCCCCACCTCATCTTCGAGTCAAGCCTGTAAGAGGGGTACCGCGCCACCATGGGTGCGACGCCGCGTTCCGGTCGCCGCGCTTTCCAGCTGGATCCCGGCCAGCCCGAGCAGGCCGTGCATACCGCGCGGGAGATGGTCGACGAGGGCGCGGACATGATCCTCACCGAGCCCGCCCTCCACACCGTGGACACCCTCGTCGGACTCAGGCAGAAGCTGCCGGTGCCGGTGATGCCGTTCTCCGTCTCGGGCGAGTACCTGCGGCTGACCGACCCCGCCCCGGACGGCGGCCGGACCGTGACGGGCCTGCTGGAGGCCTACACCGTTCTCAAACGGTCCGGGGCCAGCCGGATCCTCACCTATGGCGCCCTCGACCTCGCCCGCCGGCTCAGGGCTTCCTGATCTCCGCGAGGATGGCGGCTGCGCCCTGGGCCTGGAGGTCGGCGGCCAGGCACGCGCCGAGCTTCTCCGGGGCGTCCGCCGGACCAGCTCCGGCCGCGGTCACCTGCTGCGCCCCGTCCAGCGAGGTGACGGCCGCCGACAGGTGGAGCAGCCCGTCCTGCGCGATATGCCCCCATGCCCCGACCGGTACGGAGCACCCGCCGTGCAGCTCGGCCAGCAGGGCGCGTTCCGCCCGCACGCACGCGTCCACGCCCCAATCGCCGGTGCCGGCCAGAAGCCGGGCCGCGTCGGAGTCGGCGCGGACCTGGATGCCGAGCGCGCCCTGGCCGGGCGACGGCGGGAAGAGCGCCGAGTCGAGGACCTGGTGAACCTCCGGCATCAGCCCGAGCCGGTTCAGGCCGGCAGCGGCCAGCACCACCGCGTCCAGCCGGCCCCGGCCCCTGGTCCGCGCGAGACGGCCGGGAACGTTGCCGCGGATCGGCACCACCTCAAGGTCCGGGCGCAGCGCGAGGAGCTGCGCGATCCGGCGGGGGGCACCGGTGCCGACCCGTGCCCCCTCGGGGAGGTCCTCCAGCGTCGCGCCGCACAGCACATCTCGTACGTCCTCGCGGGGGCCCGGCGTGGTCAGCAGCACGGTGCCCCCGTGCACGGAGGTGGGGAGGTCCTTGAGGGAATGCACGATGACGTCCACTCGGCCGGTCACCAAGGCCGCCTCCTGATTGGTGGAGAAGGCCGAGCCGCCGGCCGTCTTCGCAACCTCGGCGAGGGTCGGCGTGATCCGGTCCTGGTCACCGCCCTCCAGGATGATCTCCCGCTTGAACCGGACATCGGGAAACCGCGCTGCCAGGGGCGTCAGCCACTCGGTGACCTGCGTCCGAGCCAGCTTGCTCGCCCTCGAACCGATCGTAACGACGCTGCTCATGAGTCAACTCCTCGCATCCGCAAGCGTGTTGACGCGAAATCCTACTTGCACCAGAACAGTGCAGATTCCGACAGATTGTCACTATGAATGGAACCCCCAGTGTCCCGTCTACGAATCGGCGCCCGCGCCTCGCTGATGTCCCTCACCCAGACCGCACCCCTGCTGTCCGCGCTGTCCCCGACCCACACCGTCCTGATCCCGTTCCACGAGGCCGGCGGCGACCAGGCCGGGACGGCGCGTGCCGCGCTGGAGTCCGAGGGGGTGTTCACGAACGAGATCGAAGCGGCGCTACTGGCCGGTGAGATCGACATCGCGGTGCACTGCCTCAAGGACACCCCCACCCACGACACCCCGGGGCTGGTCATGGGCGGCTTCCGGCCGCGGGGAGACCTGCGTGACGCCCTGGTGCACCGCAACCCACACATGACCCTGGACGCCCTTCCCAGCGGCGCCCGCATCGGCACCGCAGCCATCCGGCGGCGGGCGTACCTCCGCCGACTGCGGCCGGACCTGGAAGTGGTGCCCCTGCGCGGACCGGCGGACGAGAGGCTGGCCGCCCTCGACGACGGGGCAGTCGACGGCCTGATCCTCGGGACCTCCGGGCTGGACCGGCTCGGCCTGGCCCACCGCATCAGCGAGCGCATTTCCCCGCACCTGATCTGCCCGCCGCTGGGGGCCGCCGCCATCGTCCTCCAGTGCCGCAAGGACGACGAAATCCCCCTGGAGATCGCGGCCGGCCTCAGCGACCCCACCGCCGAGCGGCAGGCCACCGCCGAACGCACTGTGCTGCGCCATTTGGGCGGCTTCTGCAACGCCCCGCTGGCCGGCTACGCCACCATCGGCGGCGACGGACAGATCACCGTCCACGCCTCCGTTTTCTCCCCTGACGGCCGCGTGCTGATCGATGCGGTGCACACCGGATTCGGGGCAGAAGAGAGTGCGATGGCGGTCTGCCGAAGGCTCATGCGCCACGGCGCTCGAAAGCTCGG
The DNA here is from genome assembly GCF_013401435.1 of Streptomyces sp. BR123. Lineage (GTDB taxonomy): Bacteria > Actinomycetota > Actinomycetes > Streptomycetales > Streptomycetaceae > Streptomyces. Next base: position 23,742 of record NZ_JACBGN010000019.1, on the reverse strand, counting down.
TCCCAACGCCACACGAGCCGAAAAAGGGCACCTCGGCAACACGCCGAGGTGACTCGCGCCGGCCCCTGTCGGAAGTGCATGCCGACAGGGGCAGGGGCTCTCAGGCCTCGGCGCGGTTCCAGGCGCTGGGGACGGTGCCGGGCATGCGGTGGTCGACCTGGTGCTCGCCCTTGGTACAGCCTGCGAACGGGCCATTGGAGGCCCGCAACTCACGCAGGCAGGGGTCGAGGTGGTCGCGGTGCCAGGCACTGGGCCCGGTGTAACCGCAGGTGGCCGGGTCGGTCAGCTCCTGCCAAGCCAGCCACAAGGCGTGCAGGCGGGCGATGGCGACGGGGTGCTCGAACCACAGGTGGCACCAGCGGGCGTCGGCGGACGGCTCGCCCAGGTAGCCAGGGACGAGGACACCCTCCACCCACTCGATCAGGGCGCGCAGTTCGTCGTCGTACTGCGGCGGGTCGAGCAGCAGGATGAAGGGCGGGAACTGCCACTCGTCGTCCTCGGCTTCAGCGTCTTCCTCGGGCTCGTCGCCGACGTCCGCGTCGTCGTCCGCCGAGGCCTCGCCCACGTCGCCGCTGGCGCCCTCACTCAGCGCCGTGACCTGGGCCTTCAGGGCGGCAATCTGGGCCTTCAGGTCCTCCATATCCTGGAAGAGCCCGACGGGTACCTCGAATTCAGGTTCAGGCACGGCGCGCCGCCTTTCGTGCTTCGTGCTCGGCGACGGCCCGCTTGGTGATGGAGAGCTCTTCGGCGGCCATCTGCGCGCCGAGGTGGGCCATGGACTCCTCCTCGTACCAGGGCCGCAGGGCGAGTTGGGCGACGGGCATGCCGGTGGCCATCAGCAGGGCGCTGCCCTTTTTCATGGCGCGGATCTCGGCGGGGTCGAGGACTTGCTCGCGTTGTTCGGAGACGCTGCGGCTGTAGCCGTCCTTGCTCTTGGAGTACGAGCCGCGGTCGACGTAGTGCGCGCCGATGAGGGTGCTGATGTCCTGTGCGAACTTGGCGTCGTCGATACCGACACCGATGATCTTTTTGGTGGCGGCCGACCACATCGAGTCCATGCCGACCTCCCCCCATGCCTTCACGCCCTGCCGGTAGCTCTGGAGGATCACGAACGGGGTGATCCCGCGGGAGCCGAGGTGGCTGTAGAGGTCGGGGAGGTCGGCGATCTTGCAGATGTTGGCGGCTTCGTCCAGGACGGCGCGCATCGGCTCGGGCAGGCGGCCGCCGTGGCGCTCGCCCGCCTCGGCGCCGGCGGTGAAGACCGCGTCGGCGAGTGCGGCCACGATCGCGCTCGACGGCCCGCCCTTCTTGCTCAACAGGTACAGCGTGTCCTTGCTGGTGGCGAAGTGCTCGGGGTCGAAGCGCGGCCGGTGCTGGTCCGGGGTGACCCATGCGAGGACCTTCTCGTCACGCAGGGCGCTCATGGCGGTGCGGGCGTTCTGGTAGATGCCGGACTGGGTTTCCTCAGCGATGTTGACCGACGAGTCGACCTGCTCCGCGAGCACGGGCTCGTGCTGGTAGAGCACGCGCAGCGGCGCCTTCTCCTTGGGGTCGCTGAGCCACTTCATGACGTCGCGGGCGGTTCCGCCGTCGTGGTAGGCCGCGCGGAAGAGACCGACGAGGAGGTCTGCGGCCGCCTGGCTCCAGAAGGGGTCTGCCTGCTCGGACGTGATCTGGTTGACGAAGTGGGAGGCGAGGCGTTCGGCGCCCTCCAGGGTTTCCGCCTGGGCGATCATGTCCCACCACATCTCGCGCTCGGCCCGGGCCACGCCTTGGGTGTCCATGGTCCAGGTCTCACCGAGCCGGCGGCGGGAAATCCGGGTCGCGGCGAAGACGTCGGCCTTGTTGGAGGTCATCAGCAGGGCCGCGGGGGCCTCCTCCGCCACGGGGATGGCCAGCGCGGTGGACTTGCCTGCCCGGGGAGCCATCACCGCAATGTAGGTGTCTTCGTCCGAACCTCGCAGCTCGACACCGGACGGCATGTGATCGCCCAGCAGGACCCCGCGATCCCGCGGCTCGACCTGCTTCGGCTTGCGGTCCCTCAGGGAGAGCCGCAGGCGGGTGGCGGTGCGCGCCGCGTGTTGGGGGGTGAGGTTGCGGACCTGATGCAGGGTGGCCAGGCTGGACGGGTTGCGGAACCAGCGGAAGGAGACCCGCAGCCCCCAGACGACCAGGGCAACGATGGCCACGTCCAGCAGGGAAGCGCCGACGCCCGAGGCGATCGGCGAGTCCGGCCACACTGCCGTCCAGTCGTTGGCCATCCGGTAGACGGTCAGCGGGGACGCGGGCGCCACCTCCCCGCCGGTCAGTACGGCGCCGGCCGCCGCCCCCGCCCAGGAGGACGCAGACAGCGTCACCACCCCGCCGAACAGGATGCCTCCGAAGAGCCAAGCGCGGTCGTTCTCCGTCATCATCAGGCGCCACCCCCAGTGGTCGTTGTCGCCCGGCGCGTGTTGGTGTCCGTGCGGTAGAGGCGCTTCTCGGTCCCGGTCAACTCCAAGGCCGCCGCGATCCCCGGCCGAGTGCCTATCTTGATCAGGTACTTTCCGCGGCCCGGGTGGCGGGTGCCTTCCTCCTCGACCGGCCGGACGTCGTCCCCGTCGGTGAGCACGGTGGGGTCGATGTCCAGGCCCGTGGAGGTCGCCGACGACCATGAGCTGATCATCATGCGCTCCTGCTCGGTCAGGCTCCGCTTGCCGGTCACGCGCCGCAGTTCCTCCTCGGAGGACGCGCCGATCACCCACGTGTCGCAGCGGTCCATCAAGCCGCGCGCCTTGGCCCGGTCCTGCTCGGTCGGCAGCGCCTCCACGTCGAGCAGAGAGTGCGTCACGTAGATCGTGACGTCGTCCGTGGTGCGGTTCAGGCGGCTGATGGCGTCCATGGCGTCGACCAGGCCCGGGCCGGACCGCAAGGCCCGCCACATCTCGTCCATGGGCAGAACGAGCTTGCGGTCCATCAGGCCGATCGAGCGTGCCGAGTCGATCGAACTGTAGGTGTATGCCCACGTGGCGATCATGCCCGCGCTGACGACGTCGTTGCCGCGCGCCCGCAGGGCGCTGATGTCGACGGAGACCGCGGGTGCGTTGATGTCCAAGGGCGTGGTGGTGGGCCCGTCGAAGAGCCCGCGCAGCGGGCCACCGATCAGATTGTCGAGCCCGGCGATGACCGACCGGGTCAGGTCCCGGTACCGGTCGCCCTCGGCAGCGAGCTTGGTGCGCAGCTCCTCCGGCGCCGCGCGCAACACCTGCACGACGTCCGCGACGATCGGGTCGCTGCCCGGCTCCTGGGCGTCGGAAGCGACGTGGACGGCCGTGTCCAGCGCGCTGCGCTCGACCTCGTCGGGCGTCCTGCCCAGCCCGTGCTTGGTGGACAGCAGCGCGACCAGCGTTTCCAGCCGCCGGCCGTTGAGGACGTCGAGCAGTGCCTGGCGCCGCTCGACCGGCAGCGACGCCACACGGCCCTTGAGCGGCCCGGAGTCCAGAGGGTTGATACGGCCGATGCCGTCACCGATCCGAACGACGGATCCGCCGAGCTCGCCGATCAGGCCGCTGTACTCGCCCTTGACGTCGCCGGGGACGCAGACCATGTGCCCGTACGCCGAGTAGACCAGGCACACCCGCTTGACCAGCGCGCTCTTTCCCGCCCCGGGCTGGGACATCACCCACACACCGGGGTTGGTGGTCAGCTTGCCGGTCCACCCGGACGGGTCGATACACACCAGCTCCCCGGTCAGCACGTCCCGTCCGACCGGCACGCCGCGCGGCGGCAGCCCGCTCCCGAGGAGGAACGGGTAGAGCCCGCCGACCTGGGTGGAGGGGCCGGTATAGACGGTGCCCGCGTCCTCGACCGGGACGCGGCCGCCGAAGCGGCCGCCCCAGCCCAGCCTGGGCGCGAACCGGGCCCTCAGCTTCTTCTCCGCCCGCCGCTCCTCGCGGGTCGGGCCCTGCTCGACCGTGCGGACCACGCGCTTGGGCGTGGTCACCGCCGGCGGCTTCGGCTTGCGTGCCAACGTCAGTCCTTCACCAGCGGGTTGTAGCCCAGCGGGAGGCCAGCCGCGAATACCGCGGACTGGGCTCCGAACGCCGGACGCATGCGGATGCCGCGCGTGGCCTTCACCGCGCGCTCCAGCTCCTGGCGGGCGGCGGCAAGATCGGCAGTGTTGCGGGCGGTGACGGTCACCATCAGCGTCCAGTCGACGACCTGCGCGCCGCCGGCGACCTGCGCGGCGGCCTCCTCGGCCCGGCGGGAGTCGGCCCGCTGGGACCACTTCGCCCGCCCCTTGACCTCGGCGGTCGCCTGCTCGCGCTGGTAGGCATGGCTGATCTCCCGCTCCAACACGGCCTCGCCCTCGTGCGGGTCGAGAACGCGGTAGGCCAGGGTGATCCGCCGCTGGAAGCGCCCCGGGGCCAGCAGTGGCAGGAGCACGCTGTACGGGATGGGGCGGCGCGGCATCTCACGCAGCACCCACGAAACGGACACGCCTGCGTCGTGCGCGTACTCCTCCCAACCGTCGTCGGCGGCCTGCGGCCCGCACTCCGACCACGACAGGTCCTCGAACTCCGCGTCGCGGGCGTTGAAGACGGTCGGGTCGTACGCGCTGCGCACCAGGCGCCGCAGGTCGACGTCGGTGGCCCGGCGCTCGATGTCGGTGCCGGTGCCGGAGAGGTCCAGGCTGTCGACGACCTTCAGGGCCTCCGCGACCTGCTCGGCCAGATCGGTCGGCGGGTTGACGGAGGCGTTGGGATCGACCGTGACCGACATCCACGGAGCCACCGAGGCGGTGGCGTGCGGGGTGGTGCGCACGAGCTCGGCCACAATCTGCTTCGCGAGTTCCGGGGCAGCGGGGTCCTGGCGGGCCCTGACGTCGTCGCCCAGGGCCTCGCCGGCGCCCGGCGTGATCTGAATGGTGACGCTGGCGCCCTTGACCTGCTCGTCCGTGCTCATCGCCTCCAGCACGGACGACCAGGTACGCAGGCTGCTCTGCACGGCCCCGGTGGGAGCCATCAGGCTGCCGCCGGGGGCGAGCAGCGTGCTGATCGTCATGTATCCCGTCGCCCGGTCGTGCACCACGCCGACGCTCTTGCCCGTCGTCGGGTCGTGCGCCTTGATCAGGGTGGAGGAGGCACCCACCCCGGGCAGGTCGAGCGCGTACGGGTGCGGCAGCAGCAGCCGCCGGTAGGCAGTGGCCTCGATCCGGGACGCCCGCGTCCAGGACAGCTTCGCCCAGTAGTAGGCCAGCGCCGACATGCCGTGACGGCGGGCAGCGGCCAGACCAAGCACCAGAAGCGTCACCGGCAGAGTGACAAAGAGGGTGGCCGCGGACTGCATGGCGATCAGCCCATCGGCCAGCAGCACCATGGCGGCGGTGATCGTCGCTCCCTTGGAAAGCCCTCCGAGACCAAAGCTCCGACGGACGCGGAAGCCCTGCACCATCAAGGTCTTGGGAACCTCGTGTGCACTCACTGCTGGGTACCTCCGCCCATCTGTCCACCAGCGCCCTGGATCGTGTTGTTGACACCGTCCAGGACCTGGATACCGGCGGCCACCGCCGCACCAGCCGGGCCCGCAACAGTCGCGGTGCCGGCGGTGCCAGTGCCTGCCGTGCCCGGGGCTTGGCCGGAGTTACCTGGGGCTCCGGGCGCGCCTTGTGGGCCTGCCTGGGCGGGCACATTCCCCTGCGCGTTGTTCCGAGCTGCCTGGGCCTGGGCGTCGCCGCCCCGCCCGCCGTTCTGTCCTTCGCCCCCCTGCTTGCCCATCTGTCGCTCCACGTACTGCGCGTGGTCCATGGGGGAGGTCGGCTTGTGGCCACCGCTGCCACCATCACCGCCGTACTTGCGGCCGAAGAAGTCCGCGGCCGCCCCCAGAGCGCGGCCCATGCCGCCAGCGGCCATCCCGCCGCCGACCGCCGCGCCGAACGGCGCAAAGACCTTGCTCAGCGGGCCGGGCGCGAGGATCGCAAGGATGAGGGTGGCGCAGCCCCGCAGCCACTCCGCCAGCGTCTCGGAATGACCGAACTCGGCAAATCCGACACACATGATCAAGGCCAGCATCGGCTTGTAGGCCACGATGACGAGCCCGCTCGTGATTAGCTTGGGCGCCCACTGGCGGGTGACATCCCCGCCTGCCCGCCCTCCGCCAGCCACCGGCAGGAGCAGGCAGATGATGGGAATGGCACTCTGTCGCAGGAACACCATGATCAGCTGAACAAAACCGACAATCACCAGCAGCTGGACCACGCCCAGCATGAGGACGGGGTTGCCGATGCCCTTCGGGATCATCACGGCAATGATCCGCTCGAAAGCCTGGTCGTCATTCTCGAAGACACCGTTGACCAGGCCGGTGCTGAAGGCGTCTCCGATCGTCAGCAGGGTCGCGAAAAGCGATACGCCGATGATCGACAGCACCATGTTCTCCACCCAGCCAAGCATCGCCCTGCCGGCATGCTTGGCCTGACCTGTCAGCGCCATCTTGCCGAGCTGCCACATCACCCCGGCCGCGGCAATCACCAGCCCCAGCCATACGAGCATGCCGGACAGCGATGACTTCCCGCCCCACAAGCCGGTTCCCTTGAGGTCCAGCGACGGGCCCATGAGGGCGACGGAGAGGACCTTCTTCAGGATGAACTTCGCCACGTCTTCGGCGGACTTGATGATGTCGCCGAGGGGACCCTTCCAGACGTTGTCCCACTCCTGCTTGATCTTCTTCTCTACCGCGGAGCCGAGCTTGTCGCACAGCGATTCGTTCTTGACCGCCTTGTAGAGCGTGTCCATCAGGCCTGCGCCGCTGAACTTGCACGCGGCGGAGGCCCCTTTACTGATGGGTCCGTCGGCGGCCGCTGGCTGCGGCGCAGACAACGATATGCCGAGCACCGCGACCAGGACGAGCAGCAGGGCCGTCAGGCGACCTCTCATGACGCCTCCCGGATCGCCGTCCATCCAGCCGAGTTGAAGACGGCATCGCCAGGAGCGGCCATCGCCGGCGGTTCCTGGCCCTGAGTTGCCTGCTGCGCTCGCTCAGTGGCAGCCATCGTCAGTCGCCAGTCACCGTCCTGCCACTGCACTCCGACCGGAGTCCTGGTGTACGAGCTGGTCTCCTGCGCCATCTCGCCCGTCTTCTGCACCACGCGCGCAAGAAGCCACACGGAGACCTCATCAGACGCCGACTTGATGATCTTGTATCCGACAACGTGGTTACGCACGTACGCACCCGGCGGCAGCGGCTGGCCCGGCTGAACGCCCGCTTCCTGGGCGAGGTTCTTGTCGGTCTCTCCAGCGGCAAGCTCTACTTGCTGCGCCGCCCGCGAGGACTGGTCAGCCTTGCTGAGGTACGAGTAGTAGATCCGCAGCTGCTCATCGACGGTAGTCCTACCCGCTCCGATGGTGCTGCGGTTGGCGGTTGCCGCCATACCAACCGCGCCCTCGGGCGTGTGCGGAAAGCCCACCTGGCTGCCGCGCTCGTCTGTGCGTTCCCCACGCGGCAGCGCACTCCAGCGCAGCGGCTCCGTCCAGTCCTTCGGCTGTGCATACGTCGGCAGCGGGCTGGCGGGGCCGGACGCGCTTGGGCTGGTTCCTCCCTTCGTCGGCGCGTCCTCACCACCGCCGTCTCCGGACAGCAGCGAGTAGCCGGTAAGCGCGAGAACAGCTGCGAGCGCCACTCCGGCGATCCACGTGCCCTTGGTGTTCCAGGTCCCCCTGGTACGTGACATGTCAGCCTCCTGCGATGCCGTTGAGGATGGTGATCAGTGAACCGGCCAGCAGGATCGTTGCGACCCCGCCGCCCATCCACTTGAACGGCTCCGAGCCACCGCCGGACCGCGACTTGTCCGAGACCGCGAGCTTGTAGACACCGAACCCGGTCCCTCCGACCCCTGCGAGGATCAGCAGCCACAGGCCGTAGCCGAAAATCTTGGAGACGGGTTCGCTCATCCCGTTAATCGGGGTCGGCTTCGACTGCGGTATGAGGCCGTCGGCCAGCGTGAAGAACTCCATGGTCATGCTCATCGTGCGGTTCCTTCCATCGTGCGCCGCAGCCTCTCCGCCGCGGAGCGAACGTCCTTCAGCTCCAGCGCCTCTTCCGGGCCTGCAACGGCTCGCAGCACCGGCAGGTACGGCACGCGCGCCACCCCGGCCAGGCGGCCTTCGAGCGCACGCACCAGGTACCGCGCGTCAGCCGCCGGGCGGACCGGAGCGTCCGAGACCAGCACCAGCCACGGCTTCGGCAGGGGGCCCCAGCGCTTCAGCAGCTCCTCCACGTGCGTCGCGCCGTAGACGGTGGTCTCCGCCAAAAGAACCGGCTCGGCGCCGTAAGGCACGGAGTCTCCTGGCGCCAGAAGCCGGGCCCGCTCACCACCGCAGTCGTCGTCGAGCATCGCGGCGACAGTGGCGACTGCAATCCCGAAGCAGTGCACCGGAATGCACGCGTACTTCAACGCTGCGCCGTCTCTGGCAGACGTCTGCGCATGGCTGATCACTGCTCAACTCCCCCATGAATGCACGGCCTAGCAGAGCCTGGGCCCGTGGGACTACAGAGGCTAGCGTGACCTACTGTCAGTCTGACGTGCGATTATGCCTCGACTCGGGACAGAGATCACCTGCCGCTGCAAGCCAACACCTGCTCCGACTCGGGGGGAACACCGAAGAAATTCAGCCAAGCTCCAGCGAAACTCCAACGGCGCCATGGAGAAAACAGCGGAAGCAGTGGCCGAAAAGCATGCTCTGCAAAGCAGAGACCGTTACCTCACGGCACGGCCGCGCCCACGCCAGCACGCCAATCAAGAGGCACTCGGCCCGGACGACGTGATCTAGTACCGCGCACGACCGGACACGACGAATCACGGGAACAACCATCGAGGGGGGACAAATGAAGACGCTGATGGGAGCCCTCGCCACCGTCTTGGCGCTTGCCTTCCTGGCAGCCGCAAGCCTGATGACGGTGCTGCTCGTCGACAGCAAGGCGAAGACCATCGCCTCCGACGGGGGCGGGGGCCTCCAGGGAGTCCCCGCCGAGTTCCGCGAGTGGATCCTGAAGGCGGACTCCGCCTGCGCAGAGCCCGAGATGACCCCGGCCCTGCTGGCCTCCCAACTCTGGACCGAGTCGAAGTTCAAGACCAGCCAGGCCGAGGCCACCTCATGGGCCGGCGCACAGGGCCCGGCCCAGTTCATACCGGGCACCTGGGCGACCTGGGGCGTGGACGCCGACGGCAACGGCCGGAACTCCCCCTGGGACATCGGCGACGCCGTCACCGCCCAGGGCAGGATGATGTGCTCACTGCTGGGGCAGGCCAAACGGTCCGGGTACGGAGGCGACCCGCGCGCCCTCGCCCTGGCCGGGTACAACGCCGGCTGGGGCGCCGTCGAACGCTACGGCGGGGTACCGCCGCAGTCGTTCTCAGGCGGCGAGACCCACGGATACGTCCAGAGCATCCTCGCCGAGATGCACCGGTTCGAAGGACCGGGCGCTCTACAGGTCTCCGGCACGGGTGCAGGCCCCGATGCACTGCGCAGAGCGGCAACCCGACTGGGCACCCCGTACTCCTACGGCGGTGGCACCCCCAGCGGCCCCACGACCGGGTTCTGCGACGGCGTCAACGGCTACCTCAACGGTGGCTGCAACGCGACGATCACCGTCGGCTACGACTGCTCCTCGCTGGTGCAGTACGCCTACTGGCCCACGACCAAGCTGCCGCGGACCGCCGCAGAGCAGTACGGCGCCACCTCCCACCACGCCGTTTCCCGCAACGAGCTCCAGCCCGGCGATCTGCTGTTCTGGATCAAGGGCGGCTTCATCTACCACGTCGGGATGTACGCCGGCGACGGCAACGTCCTCCACGCCCCCCGCACGGGCAAGGTCGTGGAGATCGTCCCCCTCGCCTCCGCCATGCCGGAGCGGGACTACCTCGGCGCAACCCGCCCCTGACCCACCCACACGAACGGCGCATGCCGCACCCCCGAACCACGGTGGTGCGGCACACGCCGTTCGACTGCCGACTATCGGCCCCTACCCCGCGACGGCGGGCGCAGCCCCGGGCGGTCCGTAGCCACCGCGGACGCATCAGGCGCCGACTGCTTGGCCGCCTGAGCCTTAGAAGGGCCCACCGTCGACGACTGCGACCGCGCGGCCGACGTGCTGACCTTCGGCCGACCCATCGGCGGTGCTTCACCCGGCGGATGACTCAGGACATGAGTAGCTGCCTGGATCAGCCGCGAGCCAAGCTGTGACCCTCGCGCCTCCTGCCACGAGGTGTCCTTCATCAGCCCGGCCAAATGCTCCCTCACCGGCAGGCCCGCGTCATCCATCTTGGCGATCCGCGCAGCGACGAGAGGCCAGTGCTTCGCAGCGACCATCAAGTCGACCTCACGGTCCCGGCCGGGCATCGCCTCCCTCACCATCCGCACGAAGTGCTCGTTCTCCCTCGGCCCGATCGACAGCTGACGCAAGGCCCGCTCTCGATGCGACAGGTCGAGATCCTTCGGCAGATCAAGGTCCTTCGTCATCGGCCCGTACGCCAAGAGCGCGTCCCGGCTCGTCGTCGGCGCCTCCCCGGCCGCCAGGACCTTCGCGACCGCCTGATCGACGCCGACACCCTCATCGTGCGCGGAGGCGAGAATCTTCCGCACGTCGATGCCGCGCTCGTCCAGACGCGCCATCGTCGCCGCGATGTCGGGCCACGTCGGCGAGGACAGGATCGCCTCCCGCACCGGGCCCGCCGGCAGCGTCTCGCGGAGCATCTTCTCCCACTCCCCCGTGCCTTCACGGGCGACCCGCGCTTCGTTCCCGGCAACGCCGTCGCGCACGGTCACCGCGATCTCGCCGATCCGCGGCATCAGCTGCTCCAGGTCCACGCCCGCCCGCTTGAGCGCCATGAGCTGCTGCGCGAGCTGCGGCCAGTCCGCGCTGGCCATCAAGGCCCCCGAAATGTCCACGGGCAACAGATCCTTGAGCTCTTTCTTCGCTTCGTCCTTCGCTTCGTCGGCGGGCGGCAGCTCCTCTTCCGCTCCCCTCTTCTGCCGCTGCTGATGCCGACGCACAGCATCAGCGATGGCCGTGATCAGCCGCACCGACATGACGGCAGTCTGCACCGCCTCGCCCACCGCCTCGGCGAACGGATCCCCCTCCACGGGTGTTGCCATAGCTGCACTCCCCTCATTAGCGGGCCCGCCTCGGGCCCTTGCGCTGCTCGTCGCCAGGCGGCCTGCGCTTCGGTGCAGGTGCCGCCGCCTTATGGGTGGGTGCGGCGCTTCTCCCCGTGCCGCCCCCAACGGTCGACGACATGCTCGTGGCGGAAGCCTCCGCGGCCGTACCGCGCTGCCTTCGCCATCCGTCCAGGCGCCATGTAAGCACCTCAGCGATCGACTCTGCTGAAGACAACTCCCTCCTCGCCGCGATCGTTTCCAGCACATCGGCGGGATCTTCTCCGGATCGCTCGACCTCTACCAGCCGCGAGCGTAGGGCGGGCCACGCCGGGTCCGGCAGGACAGCTCTCGCATGCTGGGGCAGAGCCTGCTGAACCACGCCCGCCATGGGCCGCTCGCCCGGGGCGGCTGCCACTCGCGGACCCGCACTCGATCGTGCTGCGGTGCGCTTTGGTCGGGGCCGATACTCCCGGGCAGCGCTCGCGCCCACGGTAACCTCGACCGCCTCACGCAGCAGACGACCGGCTCGCCCGGAGGCTTCAGCCTGAGCTCGGTGCTCCTGTGCCTGATGCCATCGCCGCGACGCCTCCACGGCCTGCACCAAGGCGATCAGAAAACCAAGCGCGGCCGCCGCATCATTGCGGCCGACGGCGGCAACCGACTGCGACAGCACCTGTGTGGACTCGCGATACAGCGCACGAGCCTGACCCGCTGCTCGGCCTGCCGGGGCAGTGCTTTCGCGCGCGACTTCACACCTCGATGCCGAACGTCCGGCCACGACGATGCCCGCAGCGCTGGAGAGCGATGCCGGGCCCAGCCACATCGCGGCAGCAGCCCGCTCCCCCTCAGCCACGCGCCGGACGGCGCGGTCGCCTCACGGTCCGCAGCAGCGACGGCGGGGGTACGGTCCGCGCCCACTCAACCTCAAAATCCGGTGTACCGGACAGCCACCTGGGCACCCCTCCGCCGCCAGCCGCTTTTGCCCGCCCCGTAGCACCCGCAGCCGCCGACGCGGCCGGCCACGGAGGATTACGCACGGTGGGCGCTCCCCGGCCGCGAGCTCACCCGTCGACCGAGATCGCACGGAGGGTGCACGAGGCGCGTCGGCCGACCATACGACCGGAGGCCCGCCCATCCGCCGGGCCGACGCTCCTCGAGCACCCGGCGCGCAACGGATCGGTCGGCAGACCGAGGGTTGCAACCTCACCCCATGACTCACCTCTTAAGAGGTGAGTCATGGGGTGTTCTCCCCTGCCGGCGGGCCGAACGCCGCACGCAACGGGCCCGACGAGAGGGTTCTCGCCGGGCCCGGGGTCGGTGCCGGTCAGTACAGCTGGACGCGGGTGAGGATGATCTGAGGCGGCTCGGAGTGGGCAACGATGACGTACTCGGCGACGCCGAGCGAGCCATCCGCGCCGAGCGGCATGCGCCGCTGCTCGGGCCGCCGTGCCGATGCCGTGCTGCCCGGAACCTGTCCGCGGGTCTCGTGGATCACGACCGTGGCGGCCACCTGGAGGATTTCGCGGCGGAGGTGTTCGAGTCGTTCGCGCGGGCGGATCAGCGTCGGTGGGGGTCGGTCTACCTGCGTGGGCTGCTGACGGACGGCGGACGCAAGTCGGTCGAGCCGATGGCCGCCCGGCTTGGGGAGGACGGAAACCGGCAGGCCCTGGCCCACTTCATCACCTCCAGCCCGTGGGATCCTGCCCACGTGCGGGCCCGGCTCGCGTGGATGATGCAGGCGGCGATCAAGCCGACCGCGCTGGTCATCGACGACACCGGGTTCCTCAAAGACGGCGATGCCTCGGCATGCGTGACGCGGCAGTACACCGGCACCGCAGGCAAGGTCACCAACTGCCAGGCAGGGGTCTCGCTGCACCTGTACTCAGCGGCCCAGCGTGTGTCGGACGTAGTCCGGCTGGGCCGCACCGACCTCGACGCGGTTCTCGTCGAGGCCATTGACGATCCGCAGACAGCCGCCGGCGAGGACGAACTCCACCGCCACCGTTCCAGCCGCCAGGTCACGTTCCGCTTGCCGCCACTCAAGCAGCGCGACCTCACGCAGTTCCTGGCCGACAAACGGCTCCAGGCGTTCATCGCTGTGAGACCACTGCGGCGTGAGCTCGAACCACTCCCAGCCGGCAATGGTCACCGCAGTGTCGACCGTGTCCCAGCCGATCGAGAGTTCGTCGAGCTTCCAGTGGCAAACCTCCACCTGGATACCGTCGAAGTCCAGCACCACCGGGCATTCGGCGAACCAGTCCCCGTCCTCGGCAAACCGCACCAGTGCGAACCCCGTCAGCCGCCTACCGGTCAGCGCCGCCAGGCGTGATCCGTGCGCCTCCCGAATCGCGTCGACGCCGACCAGGAAGGACGGCTTGAAACCTGAGATCCCCATGTCCACAGCACCTGAGTCTCCCTGTCTTCGGCCCAACCGGCCAACACTATCGACCAGAGCGGATCTTCGGCGCCAGTTGAGAGGTCGGATTCCATAGAACGCACTGGAACACCGTCTACGCCTACTTCGCCGGCTGGCAGGCAGAAGGCGTCTTCGACCAGCTCAACACGCTCCTGCGGCGCCAAGTCCGCAGGCAGAACGCCGGTAAGAAGAAACCACCGCCGTGTCATCGACTCCCAGAGCATCAAGACGTCCACCAACGTTCCAGCTGTCGCGCAGGGCATCGATGCCGGGAAGAAGATCGTAGACCGGAAGCGGAGCATCGTCATCGATACCGTCGGTCTCCTCCTCCAGGTCCTGGTGACCGCGGCCAGCGTGCAGGACTGGACCGCCTGCCAGACCCTCATCGAACGGGTCGCCGCCGAGCATCCCACCCTCCGCAAGCCCTGGGTCGACGGACGCTACCGCCGGCACCTCGTGGAACACGCCGCCACCCTCGGCATCGACATGCGCATTGTCCGCCGCGACCTCACCACCAGGGGATTCGCCGTCCTGCGCCGCCGTTGGACGGTCGAGAGAACGCTGGGCTGGCTCATGAACCACCGCCGCCTGGCCCGGGACTACGGAGCCCGCCCGCACCGCTCCGAAGCAATGATCCACCTCGCGGTGATCAACGTCATGCCCCGCAGACTCACCGCCGAATCCACCCCCACATGGCGCGGTCATGAACCATGCTCAACCCAGCAATCCGGGATGAAACAGCAGGATGAAACGCGACCTTCGTTACACCGTTCGATTGACCTGCTTGCGGAGCCTCAGACGGATTCCTCGCGCATGTAGGCGAAGACCCTGCTCAGCGCGTCGCCCGGCCGACGGGCCGCGCCGTCGGAGAATGCCGCCCGAGCACGGTCGAGGTCGTGGCGCCGGAAGGGGCGGGGCTCTTGCGGGGTCAGCCTGATGACCATCGGTGGTGTCCCCGCCCGTTCGTACGCGGCGAGCTTGTGGTGCCCGTCGAGGAGATAGCCGACGCAGCTCCCGGCCGTGGGGAACAGCGCGACCAGGGCCGGCAGGGTGCCCCCGGCACGGATGCGGTCGCCGTAGCCGCGCACCGCCCTGTGGTCGCGGGGCGGCCACGTATCGGTGGTCACCAGGGCGAGCTCCTCGTCGGAGTACCAGCTCTGAACCTGGCGGGCACGCGGGTGCACTACCCGCAGGGGGTGCGGAGCGAGTGCGGCCGTCATCACGTACCGGCCGGGGGCGAGCAGTGACAGCAGCGGGCGCAGGCACTCCGGATCCGGTGGCTCGGCCCGACCGGTACGTGGATCCGGCACGAGGCCGGGGGCGCTGAGCCACTCGGTGAGGTACTTGACCTCGGCGAGCCCGGGGCCGCCCGTACCCGCGCGGGCCGCCAGCCAACCCACGCTGCCGCAGCCGTCGTTGGCTTCCAGGACCGCCGGATCGCCCCCGAGCAGGAGCAAGCTGCCACCGTCGTCACCGATGACCTCGATGACGCCGTGCCCGTCGGGCACGTCGAGGCACACGGACGGGGGAGGCGGAGCCGGTCGTCTGGTCACCCGCCGATCGTACGGTGGCGGCCGCTGGCCCGATGGCGGCGTACGCAGGCTGGTCGTCCCCCGCCGGACACCCCCCGGTGTTCTCCAGCAGGAGGTGGCGCTCGTCCGGAACCGGTACCCCGCCACCCGCTACGACGTGGGCAAAGCGGTCAGACGGCCCGAGAGCATCGCCGACCGTGACCACGTCGGACCATGAAGAACAAGCTCAGTGCCGTTTCTGTACCCCAGCTCGCAGGTCAACGGCCGACGGCGTTCACTCGGACCGCCGCCCTGCGTCGATCCGCATCGCAGCGGCGACCGGGTGAATTCCGTGAAGGCGTCCACTGATCAAGTGGTGGGGAATACGCTTGGTGCCGCGGATGGGCACGGATCGCAGCGCTTGTGTTGTCGCCTTCGACTGGAGCCACGATGGGCTATTTGGACGCCATGGAACCACGCCTCAGGACGGCATTGGAACACCGCAAACTGTCCCTCCACGAGCGGGGAGGCGACGAGTGGCCAAGCGAGGTCACCTTCGACGTGTACTGGGATGACGGAGCCAAGTACGCTCCCGACGACCGCGGACTGCCTGTCGGGTACCTGCGCGTGGCCGCCTACCGCCGTCCCGGTTTCCTGAAACGCAAGGATGAGTTCTGGCGGGTCTCCGTCTCCAGTCCCGTGGTCCACGAGGTCGCCAGCGGGCTTCCTGACATCAACGAAGCCATCGGCGTGTTCCTCGCCCATCTCCCCGACCGATACTCCTGAACCGACTGCGGCGCCTGCGAAAGGGTCTGGCCTCCACCTGGCCGGGCTCCCGCATCTCCCGGGCCTGCCGCTCCACCACATCAGCGATGGCCGTGTACGCCTGCCGGGTGGGCGCTGCCTCACGGTACGCGACGATCGCGGGGAGAGCCCCACCCTCAGCAACATCATGCGGGGCCAGGAGTCGGGACACCTCCGCTCGCGCGGAGAGCACGGCGTTTGCGGCGACAGCGGGTGACGGAGGGCCAACTCCTGCGCGATCGCTGCCACCGCGCGGTTGACATGGAGCGCGCTCCAAGAATTAGCGTCCTGAGCAGACGATTCCGAGCTCAGGAGGCAGCACCATGACCGACGTTCCCACCCGGCATCTGGGCAGTCTGGCGGTCTCCGCGCAGGGCCTGGGGTGCATGGGCATGAGCCACGGCTACGGAGCCACGGATGACGCGCAGTCGATCGCGACACTGCGGCATGCTCTCGACCTCGGGGTGACCTTCCTCGACACCGCCGACTTCTACGGCGCCGGGCACAACGAGGAGCTGATCGGACGGGCCGTCGCCGGGCGCCGCGACGAGGTGGTCCTGGCGACGAAGTTCGGCTTCGCCAACCGTCTGGGGGAGCCCACCCGGGTCCGCGGTGACGCCGCCTACGTCCGGCAGGCGTGCGAGGCGTCGTTGCGCCGGCTCCAAGTCGACCACATCGACCTCTACTACCAGCACCGGGTCGATCCGCAGGTGCCGATCGAGGAGACCGTCGGCGCCATGGCCGAGCTGGTGCGAGCCGGGAAAGTCCGCCACCTCGGACTGTCCGAAGCCGGCGCGCGCACCGTCCGGCGGGCGCACGCAGTGCACCCGATCACCGCCCTGCAGAGCGAGTGGTCGCTGTGGACCCGCGACCTGGAGTCGGAGATCGCCCCGGTCTGCCGCGAACTGGGCATCGGCATGGTCCCGTTCTCCCCGCTCGGGCGCGGTTTCCTGACCGGCCGGTACCGCTCGGTCGAAGGGCTGGCCGAAAGCGACGTGCGGCGCAGCCAGCCGCGCTTCGCCGACGGCAACCTCGAACGAAACCTGGCGATCGTGGCGAAGCTGAACGACCTGGCTGCGGCGAAGGGAGTCACCGCCGGCCAGCTCGCCCTGGCCTGGGTGCAGCACCGGGGCGACGACGTGGTGCCGATCCCCGGCACCCGGCGGCAGCGCTACCTGGAGGAGAACCTCGCGGCCCTTGCCGTCGAGCTGTCCCCTGAGGACCTCGCCGCCATCGAGGCCGCCGCCCCGCCGGAGCAGGTCGCGGGCACCCGCTACGACGCGACCAGCCTCACCTTCGTCAACAGCTGAACCGCCCGCACCGGCGGTCGGGGGACGCCCCCGGTCCGCCAACCGCCCATCCGACCCCGGCAGATACCCGTCGCCTTGCTCGCGCCCGCCGCCCGGGCCGTCCCCCTCCAAGACCGCGGACCGCCCTGCCGCGTCCCGCCGTGGCGGCACCGACCGTCCGGCCCGGCCCCGGCCGCCTCAGGCGTCGAGGGCCTGCGCCAAGCGGTCGAGGTTCTCCAGGAGGTCGGCGAGGCGTTCGTCGGGGACGGCTCGGACCATGCGCGCCTCGATGGCGTAGACGGATTCCTGAGCTGCGCGCAGCCGGCGGCGGCCTTCGTCGGTGAGGCGGGCGGGGCGGGCCCGGCCGTGGTCGACGGTGTCGGGCCGTGTGGTCAGGCCCGCGTCCTGGAGGGTGCGCAGCACCACGTTCATGGACTGTCGGGTGACGAAGGTGGCGCGGGCGAGTTCGGCGTTGGACAGGCCCGGGTGCAGGGCGAGGGATTCCAGGCAGGAGTACTGGGGGACGGTCAGATCATGCTCCCGGAGCGCTCTGTCCATGGCGGTGCGCAAGGCGGCCTGCGCGCGTTTGAGCCGGTATCCGATGTGGTCGGTGACGTCCTTGGCGGGGTGCGGTGGTTCCGGGGGTCGAGCGTTCTCCATGTCAGCATTTTGACATCACTGCGGGGTGGTCGTACCTTCAGGCATGTCAATGTCCTGACATCACCTGAGGAGAACCATGACCACGCCCGTCGGCATCGACGGTCCCGACTTCGTCGCCCTGCAGGTCCGCGACGTCGAGGCCGCCGCCGCCTTCTGCGAGAAGCACCTCGGCCTGCGCCGCACCCCGGCCTCGCCTCCCGGTGCCGTCGTCTTCGACACCAAGCCGATCCCGTTCGCCGTCCGCGAGCCGCTGCCCGGCACCGATATGGACGCCGGGCGGGCGGGCCTCGGAGTAGCCCTCTGGTTCGGCACCCCTGACGCGCAGGCCCTGCACGACCGCCTCGTTGCCGACGGCGTCGAGGTCGTCTCTGCGCTCGCCGACAGCCCCTTCGGCCCCGTGTTCTCCTTCGCCGGTCCCGAGGGCTACGTGCTGACCGTCCACGGCGCCTGACCGCACCCGTCGTTCGACAGGGCCGCGGCTGCGGCCCACCGCTGGGGCCGCGGCCCCAGCTCCGAGGGCGTCGGCGGGCGGTACCGCACGCACCGGCCACCCGAGGCCGCCGAGCGCCGCAGCCGGTGTCCGGCGACGGAGGCGCGGCCTGATGAGCCCACCGCGGGCGGAACGTAAACACGTTCCGCCCGCGGTGGGCTCCTCCGCCTCGGCCGTCGGGTACCGCCGGGCCTCAGTCCGCCGGCTCGACGGTGACGTCGCCTCCGCCGGTGTGCGCCTTGATCTTGTGCCGGCAACCGGAGTCGGTCTTGACGCTCACCTTGCGGTTGCCGCCCTCGGTATCGGCCTGCACGTCGTAGACGCCTTCCGGCAGGCGGGCGGTGGAGTCACCGCCTTCGGTGCCCGCGTCCACCGTGTCGGGCGCCGCGGCGAAGTGCACCGAGACGTCCCCGCCGTCGACCTTGGCGGTCACCGCCTTCGCGGAGGAGTCCGTGATCCGCACGGAACCGCCGTCGGACTTGGCGTACGTGGTGCCCGTCAGGCCGCGGACGCTTGTCTCGCCGCCACCGACAGTGAGGTGGGTGGCCGTCGCCGCGGGGACCTCCACGCGGTACTCCACCGCGCACTGGTCGGCGTCGGAGCCGCAGCCGGGGTTCTTCAGCACCAGCTCGCCGCCCTTGACCGAGTGCACGGTCGGGGGCTGCCCGTCGCTGTACTCGTACTTCTCGGTCACCTTGACGACGTCGCCGGTACCCGGGACGACCTCTATGCCGCCGGCGTAGTTCTCGACGTGCAGGGAGGCGGCCTTCTCCGTGACCTCGTACGACTGCTCGCCCGTCTGGGGAGGGCACACGGCTGGGCTTGGTCGGCGTTCTTGACGCCGACCAAGCCCACCGCACTCATGGGCCACGGCCTGCTTCAGCCAGGGAGGCAGGGCGCGGGCAGGAGCCTCAGCGGGCGGTCCCGCGGGGGAGGACTTCCATCGGCACGTGATCCGGGTGAGCCATCGCCGAAGCTGCTTCCCTCGGGCTGTGCCCAGGAACCGGGCGGAGCTGCCACCGGGCCAGGACCGTCGCCAGCACGATGGTGGCCTCCGTCCATGCGAACCCGTCACCGATGCACCGGCGGTTGCCGGACCCGAACGGTACGAACGCCTCGCGGGGTATCTCCTTGCGTCGCTCGGGCAGCCATCGGTCCGGGTCGAACCGGTCCGGCTCCGCATACAGTGCCGGGTCGCGGTGCAGGGCGTAGAGGCTGAACGCGACCTCTGTGCCCGCGGGGAGGGTGAATCCGCCCAGTTCCACCTCCTCGGTGGTGCGGCGCATCAGCAGCGTGACGCCGTGGAGGCGGATCACCTCGTCCAGCACGCGGCGGATCCCGACCAGCCGCGGCACGTCCTCGATGGTCGCCGGCCGGCCTTCCAGGACGTCGTCGACCTCCGCCATCAGCTGCTTCTCGACCTCGGGATGGCGGGCGATCTCATGAAACGACCAGGCGAGGGTCGACGCCGTGGTCTCGGTGCCGGCGAAGAGGATCGTCACGAGCTCGTCGCGGACCTCCTCGTCGGTGAGGGCCTCGCCCGTATCGGCGTCCCGGGCATCGAGCAGGACCGACAGCAGGTCGCCTTGGTGCGGCTGGCCCGAACGCCGGGTGCCGGCGATCACGTCGTCGATCACCTTGCGCATGCTGCGGGCCGCGGCGTCGAACGCGCGGTTCGGCGGAATCGGGAGGCGGTCGAGCACCTTGGGGGAAGCCGCCCGGATCAGCATGTTCTTCAAGATCACGGGCAGGTCCCGGCGCACTGCCTCGACCGCCGGCCTGCCGATGTCGGTCGAGAACATGGTCGCCGCCAGGATTTCGACCGCCAGCTCGCCCATCACCTGCTCGACCGCGACCGTCTGCCCTGCGGTCCAGGAGTCGGCCAGTGCGCGGGCCCGGCTGCTCATCGTCTCGGCGTAGCCGGCAATGCACGACTGGTGGAACATCGGTTGGATCAGCCTGCGATGCCGGCGGTGGACGTCGCCTCCGGCCGTGGCCAAGCCGTTGCCGACCAGCGGCCGTACACGGTCGTACAGGCGGCCCTTCTCGAAGGCGCGCGCCTGGCCGACCGTGACGTCGCGGACGAGGTCCGCGCTGGTGACGACATACATCGGCATGCCGCCCAGGTCCACGCGGACCAGGTCTCCGACTTCGCGGAGCGACCGCAGGAACGCGAGAGGCTGACGTCCCAGATTCCAGGCGTGACCGAGCAGCGGCAACCGCCCGGGGGCAGACGGGATCGATTCCAGCCCTAGGGGCACGGTGAATCCTTTCTTCACGGGGTGGGTGCAAGCAGGGCGGTCATCGGCATGCGGGGGCTCGGCCTCCGCCGCAGCGGTTCGGGGAGCAGGCCCCACCACCAGGAGACGGCGGGGATCTCCAGGGGCTCGCAGCTGTCGACGACGGGGGTCGGCCGGAAGTGGGTGGGCAGGCTGGCGGGGTCTTCAGGGGTGGTGTAGCGCTGCGAGGACACACCCCAGTCCTGTGAACCCCGAATGAAACTTCCAATGCCCTGGAAGTACTGGCGCAGTTGCGGGCTGGCCTGGCCGACCACGCTCTCCTGCAGGCCCATGAAAAGGCACATCACTCGGTCGCGTTGGTTGATCGCCGTGTCCAGCGCCTGTTCGGGCGTCAGGCCCCGCTCCTCCTGCAGCACGCGCAGGACGTTGAGGTAGTAGCCGTCGCCCCGGCTCTCCTTGTGGTGGGAGAAGATGTCGTTGTCCCAGGTGATGATGAAGGAGGCCATTTCGGTTGCCGCTCGGACGTACGGCTGGTCTCGCTCGTGCGTCGGCAGCTCGTAGCCGTGCCCCATTTCGAGGAGCGGGTACACGACCGTCGTCGCGCCGTCGTACAGACGCATCAGCGTGTAGTCGTTCAGACAAGGGACTGTTCCCTCGCGGCGGTGGGAGGCCTCCCACACGACGGAGAAGAAGTACTCGCGCAGGGCGTTGCACCATGCTGCAGCCTGGACGGCAGTGCCGTGGCGGGAGACCCGGCGCGTAAGGTCGCGCAGTCCATCGGCGAGGGGGTCGTCGAGGAGCATGGGTGCTTCCGGATTCTGCGCCACTCGCAGAAGGCGGTGCAGCACGGCCGCCAGCTCTCCTGGTCTTCGCCCCAGTGCGCCTTCCTCGCAAAAGCCGTCGTCGACGGCGAACAGCCACAGGACGAAGTCGGCCAGGAGCGACACGACCGGCTCCTGCCCTTCGGGCAGGATGCGGGCGGCGAAGGTGCCGATGCTGTGGCGCAGGAGACGCGCGCGCAGCTCGTCGGATCCCACCTGGAAGGCTTCCGCCCACGCAGTGGTGTGCGCTTCGACGGCCGCGTATCGCGGGTGAATGGCCGGCGGGATAGGGGTGTAGATCGGGGGGACTATGAGCCCGGGCTCATGCCTCACTCGTAATGCCTTTCAGCCGTCGTGCGACGCGCTACCGGCCTGCGCGCAGCTGGCGTCGGTGAGGCCTCCAGTCAAGCCTGGCGCCGTGCACGAGTGATCATCATCCCGGCGCATCGTACCCAGCGAAACCGGCTCGTCCAATAGGGCGTGTACATGGCAAGTCTTGGCGAGTCCAAGTCCGTGGTTCGGCCAACCGACCGGCCTTTGGACGATCGGCGCAACGCCGACGCACGGCTGCCGGGCGAGCCCAACTCGGCCTCGCCGACAGCCGTCACGCGATAACAGGTCTCGCCGGCACGAGCGCCGGAGCAGGCGGCGCCGGCGGCGCTAGCGGCCCTTCAGCAGCGACTTCCACCAGGGCCGACGGGCTGCCCCGGTTGGGCGTGGCGTGTGCAGCCGCGCGTCAGGGGCGAAAGCCGGAACCGACGGGCCCACTGCGGTCTCGGGCTCCGTGCTGTACCTGACGGACACCCGCCGGGGCGGGAACCGCACGGGCAGCGAGTCGACTCGGGTGGACACCCACGACGTGCTCTGGCTGAGTTCCTCTGCCGGAGCCCGCAGTTCGAGGCCCGGCAGCTCCGACAGGAGTGTGTCGATGCCGGCCTCCGCAATGGCCCTGCCGATGTCCCGCCCGGGGCACTCGTGCGGGCCGCTGCTGAAGGCCAGGTGAGACCGGTTCCCGTGCACCGGGACGGTCAGGTCCGAGCGGATCTCCGGGTCGACGTTGCCGGCCGCCAGCCCGAGGAGCAGCAGGTCTCCCTGCCGGATCTGCTGA
This sequence comes from Streptomyces sp. BR123, assembly GCF_013401435.1. Classification (GTDB taxonomy): domain Bacteria; phylum Actinomycetota; class Actinomycetes; order Streptomycetales; family Streptomycetaceae; genus Streptomyces. The sequence continues at coordinate 1,271 of NZ_JACBGN010000019.1, read as the reverse complement.
TCGCCCAGGACGGTGTCGCCTGTCGCCCAGCGCCCGGGGACGACCGACAGGGGCGGGGCGTCCCACAGGACCTGCTCCAGGGCGTCCGGCAGGGTCATGTGACCCCCTGCGAGGTTGGCTCGGAACCGCGGGTCGGTGAGCACCATGCGGAGCGTATTCGCGATCAGGTTGACGGTGGTCTCGTTGGCCGCGACCAGGACGAGCCGCAGGTGCTCCAGGACCTCGTCGTCGGTGAGCTGGGAGCTGTGTCCGATCAGCCAGCTCGCGAAGTCACGGCCGGGGGCCACCCGCTTCTGCCGGACCAGCTCGCGCAGCGTGTCCACCAGGAACTCGTTGCTCGCGAATGCCGTCGGGCTGCCCTTCATCAGGTCGAGGCAGGCGCTCACCAGGTGGGGCCCGTACCGGTCCGGCATGCCCATGATCTGACACATGACGAGCATCGGCAGCTTCTCGGCGTACTGAACGACCAGGTCCGCCTGGCCGGACAGGGCGAACGCCTCCACCAGCTGCTTGGTGTGCCGCACCACATACCGGCGGATTCCCCGCCGGTCGACCTGGGCCATGCTGTCCGTGACGGCACCACGCAGCCGCTCGTGCTCCGCGCCGTCCGCGAAGACGCAGATCGGCTGCCAGCCGATCAGCGGGTTCAAGGGAGAGTCCGGGGCGACCCGTCCCTCCTGGAAGGGGGGCCAGCGGCGCGAGTCGCGGGAGAAGCTGGACGACTTGCGCATCACTTCGAGGTTCTCGCGATGCCCCAGCACCAGCCACGCGGGAAGATCACCGTGCAGAAGCACCGGCGCGACGGGCCCGTACCGGGCGCGCAGGCGCTCGTAGAAGGCGGCCGGGTCCTGCAGTGCCTCAGGGCCGTACAAGCGGGGCAGGTCGGAGGCACCACGCGCATGTGCAGGACAGCCCGGAGGCGGCACACGACCGTCACCGTCGCTGGGGTGTTCTGGACGCAGGGTACTCACAGGGCCTCCGAAGCCACGGCTGAATGAGATGAGGACGCCTGAACGCGCACCGGCTTCGCGCTCATCGTGTCACTGGCGCTGGTCCGACAACCACACCACGGCAGTTGTACAAGATCCGGAGCCCGACGCAGCATATCGGTGGACAATTTCAGCCACGCACAGTGGCGATCTCAGACATCGGTCCGCCAACCAGTCGGCGTCTGCGCGGACTTGCCGATGCGCTCGAACACTTCGGCCGGCCAGCCGCAGCCCTGCCGCCCCCCTGAAAGCCCCAGCAGGGCGGGGGCTGGCCGGCCGAAG
>NZ_JACBGN010000199.1 GCF_013401435.1 Streptomyces sp. BR123 | reverse complement strand
ATGCCGACCTGGATCCACTGGTTGGCGTCGTCGGCGTCTTCGCGGTGGGAGGCGGCTGCCCCGCCGTGGGGTGTCCGCGTGGCCGTACGCGCCGAGGCGGGGGGTGGTGGCGCTCACGGGGTGCGGGCTGTCCCGGCGGCAGCCGGGGCTCCCGGCCCGGGGACGCCCGTGTGCGGGGCGTCCGCCGGGCCGGGGCCGGTCGGAGGTGTCAGAGGTTCGCGGCGGCTGTTTTGATCGCGGAGGCGAAGGTCGAGACCTCCGCGTAGACGCCGGGGTAGTTCGGCCGGGCGCAGCCCTGGCCCCAGCTGACGATGCCGACCTGGATCCACTGGTTGGCGTCGTCGCGGCGGAACATGGGGCCGCCGGAATCGCCCTGGCAGGTGTCGACGCCGCCCTGGGCGTAGCCGGCGCAGATTTCCTCGGCGGGGACGAGGGAGCTGCCGTAGGAGCTCTGGCAGGAGGCGTCGGAGACGAAGGGGACGCTGGCCTTGAGCAGGTAGCGCTGCTGGCTGCCGCCTTCGCGGGCGGCGCCCCAGCCGGCGACGGTGAAGGTGCCGGTGTCGTACTGCTTGGTCTCGGCGATCTTGAGGGTGGGCAGGTTGATGGGCTTGGCGAGCTTGATCAGCGCCCAGTCCTTGCCCTGGCCGTTGTAGCCGGGGGCCTGGAGGACCTTGGTGGACTTGACCTTGATGGCGCTGCTGCTGTTGAGGTCGACGACTCCGGCGGTGGCGGTGATGGAGGTGTTGTTGCCGGAGCCGCTCACGCAGTGGGCGGCGGTCAGGACGATCTGCTGGGTGTAGAGGGCGCCGCCGCAGCCCATGGAGAGGCGGACCATGAAGGGGAACTCGCCCTGCGCGGCCCGGGTGCCGCCGACGACGGGGGTGGGGGACGCGGTGGCGGTGCCGGGCTGGAGGCTGGCGGCGGCGAGGGCGACGGCGCCGACGGCGAGGGTGCGCTTGAGGAGGGTGCTGAGGGTCTTGGACACGGTCAACACGCTGCCTTTCGTGGGGGGTTGGGCTGTGCGCGTCATCGGGTGAATGACCTGTACATGTCATACCCACGACTGTGCGGGCCTCAAGGGCCCGTTTTCGGACACCGATTGCAGGCAGGGTGCGTCATGACCGTGCACCGCAGGCGGGGCAGCCCGGTCGAGCACGGCCCTACCCGCCGCGCAACCGCCCGCGCGGAGATCACCGCCCTGCTGCGGAGGCTGCCGGATGACGGGATCCGGCCGTAGGCCGTGAGCCCCTCCCCCGCCGACGACGCCGCCGCCGCCGGACCCCGCGTACTTCATGCCGGGCGCGGGCGCTGCTCCTCGGCGCCTACCGGGAGGACACCCTCGGCCACCGGAAGCCGGGCTGCCGCACGCCGGAGGAGTTCGGGTTCGCCCTCGCCAAGCGGGCGGTTCCGGTGGGGGAGGACCTGTCGGCGTGGTTCACCGGCCCGCAGGCGTACGGGGGATGCGTACGCGGGCGCGCGCTCGCAGGCCGGGACCTGCGCCGGGCTCCCCCGGCGGCGGCGGGCGGGTCGGAGCGCCGCCGGTGCTCCGGCGGGCAGCGCTCGGGGCCGCCGGGCCGGCGGTCCTCGCGGGTCCTTCGCGAGGGGAGAGGAAGCCGCGACGACCGCGATCCGGCTCCGGAGCACCGCCTCGGCCGGTCCCTGCGCGCGGCCTGCCCGGGTCGGCCGGGCGGAACGCGTGCGTCCGTCGGATGCACCGCACAACTTGTCGGGCCGGACGCGGTTCGGCCAGGGGGTGCCGCGGGTAGTAATACGTCATCGCACGAGCGCCGGACCGGTCCCGACCCCTCGCCAGGGGGCCGGGGCCGATTCGCGTCCGGGCCCGGTGGCCCCGCGGCCCCGGACTCCCGCGGCCCCGGAGCCCTGCTGTCACGGTGCCGCTTCCGCCCCGTAGACCGGGTGCGGCGGCCGGGCCGCGGCCAGGAGGCCCGTCGCGGCCTCGCCGGCCTCCGCCGGGGTCCAGCGGGCGCCGCGGTCGGCGGTGGGGCCGGGGCGCCAGCCCTCCATCACCGTGATCCGGCCGCCCTCCGCCTCGAAGACGCGGCCCGTGACCCCCGCCGAGGCGTCACTGCCGAGCCACACCACCAGCGGGGAGACGTTCTCCGGGGCCATCGCGTCGAACTTCCCCTCCTCCGGCGCGGCCATCGTCCGCGCGAAGACCTCCTCCGTCATCCGGGTCCGCGCCGCCGGGGCGATGGCGTTGACCTGCACCCCGTACCGGCCCATCTCCGCTGCCGCGACCAGCGTCAGCCCGAGGACGCCCGCCTTGGCCGCGCTGTAGCAGCCCTGCCCGACCGAGCCGGCCAGGCCCGCCCCCGACGAGGTGTTCACCACCCGCGCAGCGATCCTGCGGCCCGCCTTCGCCTCCGCGCGCCAGTACGCCGCCGCGTGCTTCAGCGGCAGGAAGTGCCCCTTGAGGTGCACCCGCACGACCGCGTCCCAGTCCTCCTCCGCCAGGTTGACGAGCATCCGGTCGCGCAGGAAGCCCGCGTTGTTGACCAGCGTGTCCAGTCGGCCGAACGCGTCCAGCGCGCAGTCGACCAGCGAGGCCGCGCCCTGTGCGGTGGCGATGTCCCCGCCGTGTGCCACCGCCTCCCCGCCGCTCGCCCGGATCTCGGCGACGACCCGCGCCGCCGCGCCGCCCCCGGCGCCCGGCTCTCCCTCCCGGTCCACGTCCAGATCGTTGACGACGACCTTCGCACCCTCCGCCGCGAACGCCAGCGCATGGGCCCGGCCCAGCCCCCGCCCCGCACCCGTCACCGCGACGACCCTTCCCCGCGCCGTGCCGCGCGCCGTGCCGCCTGCCGTGCCATCCGCCATGTCAGTCCTCCTTGTTGACCGTCGCCGCGTCCAGGAACGCGGGGCGTTCGCCGCCCCCGTGCACCAGCAGGCTCGCCCCGCTCACGTACCCCGCCCGGTCCGAGGCCAGGAACACCGCCGCCGCGCCGACGTCCGCCGGCTCGGCCAGCCGGCCGAGCGGGACCGTCGCCGCCACCGCGGCGAGCCCGGCGGCGTCCCCGTAGTGCAGGTGCGCCAGCTCGGTCCGCACCATGCCGAGGACGAGCGTGTTCACCCGTACCTCGGGCGCCCATTCCACCGCCATGGAACGCGCCAGGTGCTCCGTGCCCGCCTTGGCGGCCCCGTACGCGGCGGTCCCCGGCGAGGGCCGGGAGCCGCTGACGCTGCCGACCATCAGCACCGAGCCGCGCGCGGCGTGCAGCAGCGGGTGTGCGGCGAGCGAGGCGGTCAGGGGGGCCAGCAGGTTGAGCTGCAGCACCCGGGCGTGGCGTTCGGCTCCGCCGTCGGCCAGGAGCCGGTACGGGGTGCCGCCGGCGTTGTTGACCAGGCAGTCGAGGCGGCCGCGGGTGCGGGCGAGGGTGTCGAAGAAGTCCTGTACGGCGGCGGGTTCGCGCAGGTCGAGCGGGGCGTAGGCAGCGGTGCGGCCCGCCGCGGTGACCGGCCGGTCGGGTGGGCGGCGGGCGCAGACGACCACGTCCGCTCCGGCTTCGAGGAACGCCCGGGCGATGCCGGCGCCGACACCGCGGGTGCCGCCGGTGATGACGGCGACCCTCCCGTCGAGCTCCATGGGCTGCTACCTTCCTCCCTGGCACCTAACAAACGTTTGGTGGAAAGGTAGCTGATGCGCTCATGGGTGTCTCCACCTCACGCCCCGGCAAGGGCATCGCACTGGTCACCGTCGACTTCCCGCCCGTCAACGCGCTGCCCGTCCGGGGCTGGTACGAGCTCGCCGACGCCGTGCGCGCGGCCGGCCGCGACCCGGACCACCGGTGCGTGGTGCTGGCCGCCGAGGGCCGCGGCTTCAACGCCGGGGTCGACGTCAAGGAGATGCAGCGGGATCCGGGGCACGACCGCCTGATCGGCGCCAACCGCGGCTGCTCCGAGGCGTTCACCGCCGTCTACGAGTGCGAGGTGCCGGTGGTCGCCGCCGTGCACGGGTTCTGCCTGGGCGGCGGCATCGGGCTCGTCGGCAACGCGGACGCGATCGTCGCCTCCGACGACGCCACGTTCGGCCTTCCCGAGCTCGACCGGGGGGCGCTCGGCGCGGCGACCCATCTGTCCCGGCTGGTCCCGCAGCACCTGATGCGCGCCCTGTACTACACCTCGCGCACCGCCACCGCGGCCGAGCTGCACGGGCACGGGTCGGTGTGGGAGGTGGTCCCGCGGGAGCGGCTGCGGGAGGCGGCGCTGGCGCTGGCGGCCGAGATCGCCCGCAAGGACGGGTACCTGATCCGGCTGGCGAAGGCGGCGATCAACGGCATCGACCCGGTGGACGTCCGCCGCAGCTACCGCTTCGAGCAGGGGTTCACCTTCGAGGCCAACCTCAGCGGGGTCGCCGACCGGGTCCGCGACACCTTCGGAAAGGCGGGAAGCGCATGACGGCCGGCAGCGGCAAGGTGATCTCGCCCGAGGAGGTCGTGGGGCGGCTGCGCAGCGGGATGACGCTCGGCATCGGCGGCTGGGGGTCGCGGCGCAAACCCATGGCCCTGGTGCGAGCGCTGCTCCGCTCCGGGATCACCGATCTGACCGTGGTCTCGTACGGCGGCCCCGACGTCGGCCTGCTCGCGGCCGCCGGCCGGATCCGCCACCTCGTGGCCCCCTTCGCCACCCTCGACTCCATCGCGCTGGAGCCGCACTTCCGGGCCGCCCGCGAGAGCGGCGCCCTCACCCTGACCGAGCTCGACGAGGCCATGTTCATGTGGGGCCTGCACGCCGCCGCCAACCGGATGCCGTTCCTGCCCGTGCGCGCCGGCCTCGGCTCCGACGTCATGCGGGTCAACCCGCACCTGCGGACCGTCACCTCGCCGTACGAGGACGGCGAGGAGTTCGTCGCCGTGCCCGCCCTGCGGATGGACGCGGCGCTCGTCCACCTGAACCGTGCCGACCGGTTCGGCAACGGCCAGTACCTCGGCCCGGACCCGTACTTCGACGACCTGTTCTGCGAGGCGGCCGACACCGCGTACGTCTCCTGCGAGCAGCTCGTCGACACCGCCGACCTCGCGAAGGCCGGGCCGCCGCAGTCCCTGCTGGTCGGCCGGCACAGCGTCGCCGGGGTCGTGGAGACCCCGAACGGCGCGCACTTCACCTCCTGCGTCCCCGACCACGGGCGCGACGAGGCGTTCCAGAAGCTGTACGCGACCACCCCCTGGCCCGAGTTCGCCGCCCGCTTCCTGTCCGGGCCGGACGAGCAGGCGTACCAGAGCGCGGTCCGGGCCTGGCAGGAGGAGCAGCAGTGACCACACCCGTGCCCCCCTCCCCTTCGTCCGCCCCTTCGCCCTCCCCTTCGTCCGCCCCGAGCCGTGCCGAGTACTGCGTCATCGCCTGCGCCGAGGCGTGGCGCGGCGACGGGGAGGTGCTCGCGAGCCCGATGGGCCTGATCCCCTCGCTGGGGGCCCGCCTGGCGCGGCGGACCTTCTCCCCCCGTCTGCTGCTGACCGACGGGGAGGCCCTGCTGATCGGCCCGGACGGGGAGGTCGAGGGCTGGCTGCCCTACCGCCGGCACCTCACGATGGTCACGGGCGGGCGGCGGCACGTGATGATGGGCGCGAGCCAGCTCGACCGGTTCGGCAACCAGAACATCTCCTGCATCGGCGACTGGGAGCGGCCGTCCCGCCAGCTCCTCGGGGTGCGGGGCGCGCCCGTGAACACCCTCAACAACCCGGTGAGCTACTGGGTGCCCCGGCATTCGCCGCGGGTGTTCGTGGAGCGGGTCGACATGGTCTGCGGCGTCGGGTACGACCGGGCGGCGGCAGCCGGGGTGACCCGCTTCCACCGGATCCCGCGGGTGGTCAGCAACCTGGGGGTCTTCGACTTCGCGACGCCGGACCGGTCGATGCGGCTGGCGTCCCTGCACCCGGGGGTGACCGTCGAGGAGGTCCGGGCGGCCACCGGATTCGCCCTGGCCGTGCCCGAGGAGGTCCCGTACACGCGCGAGCCGACCGGGGAGGAGCTGTGGCTGATCCGCGGCGTCCTCGATCCCGAAGGCCTGCGCGAGCGGGAAGTGCGGGGCTGAGGGCCGTGGAGACGGCACTGACCGCGCTGGTCGGGGTGCGCCACCCGATCGTGCAGACGGGCATGGGCTGGGTGGCGGGGCCCCGGCTGGTGTCGGCGGCGGCGCGGGCGGGGGCGCTGGGCATCCTGGCGTCGGCGACGATGACGCCGGAGCAGCTGCGGGCGGCGGTGCGCGAGGTGAAGTCGCGTACGGATGCCCCGTTCGGGGTCAATCTGCGGGCGGACGCGGGGGATGCGGCCGAGCGGGTGCGGCTGATCGTCGAGGAGGGCGTACGGGTCGCGTCGTTCGCGCTCGCGCCGTCGAGGGAGCTCATCGCCCGGCTGAAGGACGCGGGCGTGGTGGTGATCCCGTCGGTCGGGGCCCGCCGGCATGCCGAGAAGGTCGCGGCCTGGGGGGCCGACGCGGTGATCGTGCAGGGCGGCGAGGGCGGCGGGCACACCGGGGACGTGGCGACGACGGTGCTGCTGCCGCAGGTGGTCGACGCCGTGGACATCCCGGTGGTCGCGGCGGGCGGCTTCCTCGACGGCCGCGGCCTGGTCGCGGCACTGTCGTACGGGGCGGCGGGCATCGCGATGGGCACCCGGTTCCTGCTGACGTCCGACTCGACGGTGCCGGACCCGGTGAAGGCCCGCTATCTGGCGGCCGGCGTCAAGGACATCACGGTCACGACGGCCGTCGACGGGCTGCCGCACCGGATGCTGCGCACCGAGCTGGTCACCGCCCTGGAGCGGTCGGGCCGTGCCGGTGCGCTGCTGCGTGCGGTGCGGCACGCGGCCGCATTCCGGAAGCTGTCGGGCCTGTCCTGGTCGCGGATGGTGCGCGACGGGCTGGCGATGAAACACGGCAGGGACCTGTCCTGGAGCCAGGTGCTGCTCGCCGCGAACACCCCCGTACTCCTCAAGGCGTCCATGGTGGAGGGCCGTACGGACCTCGGCGTCATGGCATCGGGCCAGGTCGCCGGTGTGATCGAGGACCTGCCGTCGTGCGCGGAGCTCGTCGGCCGGGTGATGGCCGAGGCGGAGTCCGTGCTGGCCCGGTTGGAACAGCTGCACGGGTCCGGCACCCTGCCGCCGGCAGGGTGATCCCCCTTCTGCGCCACAGGAGTCGAGCCCGATGGACCTGCGCACCCCGGCGGGTCTCCCGGTCCCGCCCGGTCCGCTGAGCGCTCCGTCAAGCGCCCGCGGGCCGGTGGGGGCCGGCGCGCAGGTCCCCGCGCCCTGCGGGGGCGCGGTGGCGTCAGCGGCCGGCGGCGGGCCGGCCGGCGGCGGGCCGCCCGCCTCCGGAGCGGCGGCGGGCCCCGGCTCCGGCTCCGCCCGAGCGGGAGCCTCCGGAGCGGCCGCCGCTCTGGGCTGTCGTGCCGTTCTGGCCCGAGGCGTTACGGGCCCGGCGCGGCCGGCCCTCGCCCGTACCGGCTGCTGCGGCGGGCGCGCCGGCGGAACCCTGGGGGCCGCCCTGCTGCCCGCCGGCCTGGCCGCGGCCCTGGCCTCCGCGGCCGGAGCGGCGCCGGCCGCCGCCCGAGCCGGAACCCGAGCCGGAGCCGGAACCCGAGCCGGAGCGGCCGCCGTTGCGGGGCTTCGGCGGGGTGGGCTGCGGCACCTCCAGGACGACGGGGACGCCGGAGGGCACCCGGGCGCCGGTCAGCCGGGCCAGTTCCTCGTCGGAGGATTTGATCTGGGCGGTGCGCGGGGAGATCCCGGCGTCCGACATCAGGCGGGACATGTCCCGCTTCTGGTCGGGCAGCACCAGCGTCACGACGCTGCCGGACTCGCCGGCGCGCGCGGTGCGGCCGCCGCGGTGGAGGTAGTCCTTGTGGTCGGTGGGCGGGTCCACGTTGACGACGAGGTCGAGGTCGTCGATGTGGATGCCGCGGGCGGCGACGTTGGTCGCGATCAGTGCGGTGACCTCGCCCGTCTTGAACCAGTCGAGGGTGCGGTTGCGCTGCGGCTGCGAACGGCCGCCGTGCAGCCCGGAGGCGCGTACGCCCTCGGCGAGGAGCCGCTTGACCATGCGGTCGACGCCGCGCTTGGTGTCCACGAACATGATCACGCGGCCGTCGCGGGCGGCGATGCGGGTCGTCACGGCCCGCTTGTCGGTCTCGTCCATGACGTACAGGACGTGGTGCTCCATGGTGGTGACCGCGCCCGCCGACGGGTCGACGGAGTGGCCGACCGGGTCGTTCAGGAACATCTTGACGAGCTTGTCGATGTTCTTGTCGAGCGTGGCCGAGAACAGCAGCCGCTGGCCGTCGGGCTCGACGAGCTTCAGCAGGGCCGTGACCTGGGGCATGAAGCCCATGTCGGTCATCTGGTCGGCCTCGTCGAGGACGGTGATCGAGACCTGGTCGAGGACGGCGTCGCCGCGGTCTATGAGGTCCTTCAGGCGGCCGGGGGTGGCGACGAGCACCTCGGCCCCGCGGCGCAGGGCGCCGGCCTGCCGGTTGATGGACATGCCGCCGACGACGGTCGCGATGCGCAGGTTGAGCGCCGAGGCGTACGGGGTGAGGGCGTCGGTGACCTGCTGGGCGAGCTCGCGGGTCGGTACGAGGACCAGCGCGAGCGGCGCCTTCGGCTGGGCGCGGCGGCCGGCGGTGCGGGCGAGCAGGGCCAGGCCGAAGGCGAGGGTCTTGCCGGAGCCGGTGCGGCCGCGGCCGAGCAGGTCGCGGCCGGCGAGGGAGTTCGGGAGGGTGGCGGCCTGGATGGGGAAGGGCTCGGTGACGCCCTGGGCGGCGAGGGTCTTCAGCAGCGCCTCGGGCAGGTCCATGTCCTCGAAGGCGGCGACGGGCGGAAGCGCCGGCACGACCGGTTCGGGCATGGTGAATTCCTGGGGCCTGGGGGTGGCCGGCGCAGACCTCTGCCGTTCCGCGCCAGTCTTCGGACGTCCCTGGGCCGCGCCTCGACTCCGCGTGGGGCGGCGGCTGGGACGTGCGGAGCTGGAGCTGATCATGCGGGAAAGCCCTCCTGAAACCGGCAGGTCGTACGAAGATCGAGACGGCACGCAAGCCGGGGCCCGCACCTCTCGGTGCGGACCCCGGCATGTGGTGTGCGTCAGGCAGGCAGGATGTTCTCGGCCTGCGGGCCCTTCTGGCCCTGGGTGACGTCGAAGGACACGCGCTGGCCCTCGGTGAGCTCACGGTAGCCCTGGGTGGCGATGTTCGAGTAGTGGGCGAAGACGTCCGGGCCGCCGCCGTCCTGCTCGATGAAGCCGAAGCCCTTTTCCGAGTTGAACCACTTCACGGTGCCAAGTGCCATGTCGAATCTCCCTAGATCAGGCGTAGGGGCCCCATCCGGCGATTCCGGCGAGAAAACAGTAAAAGCGCCTGCGGAACATTCCCGTCAGGCGCACATAAAGTTCATGGGTACCACAACTGCGACGCGACCAAGCTAGCACACATTTCGGGAGCAGGCGGCAGGAGCCGGGAGCGGGACCCCGGCTCCGCTCGTCACAGGCGCTCGATGACGGTGACGTTGGCCTGGCCTCCGCCCTCGCACATCGTCTGGAGGCCGAAGCGCCCGCCGGTGCGCTCCAGTTCGTGCAGGAGCGTGGTCATCAGCTTCACGCCGGTCGCGCCCAGCGGGTGGCCGAGGGCGATCGCGCCGCCGTTGACGTTGACCCGCCCGGGATCGGCGCCGGTTTCCTTCAGCCAGGCCAGGACGACGGGGGCGAAGGCCTCGTTGATCTCCACCAGGTCGATGTCGTCGAGGGACAGGCCCGTCTTCTTCAGGGCGTGGGCGGTGGCCGGGATCGGCGCGGAGAGCATGCGGATGGGGTCCTCTCCGCGGACCGACAGGTGGTGGACGCGGGCCCGGGGGCGCAGGCCGTGCTCGGCGACGGCCCGCTCGGAGGCGATCAGGAGGGCCGCTGCCCCGTCGGAGACCTGGGAGGAGACGGCCGCGGTGATCGTGCCGCCGTCCACGACCGGCTTCAGCGCGGCCATCTTCTCCAGGCTGGTGTCCCTGCGGGGCCCCTCGTCGTGGACGACGTCCCCGTACGGGACGGTCTCGCGGTCGAAGCGGCCCTCGTCGATCGCGCGGACCGCCCGCCGGTGGGAGCGGAGCGCGAACTCCTCCATGTCCCGGCGGGATATCCCCCACTTCCGGGCGATCAGCTCGGCGCCGTGGAACTGGTTGACGGGCGCGTCGCCGTAGCGGGCCCGCCAGCCGGTGCTGCCCGCGTACGGGCCCTCGGCCAGGCCGAGGGGCTCGGCGGCCTGCCGGGAGGCGAAGGCGATCGGGATCATCGACATGTTCTGGGTGCCGCCGGCGACCACCAGGTCCTGGGTGCCGGACAGCACGCCCTGGGCCGCGAAGTGGACGGCCTGCTGCGAGGAGCCGCACTGGCGGTCCACGGTGACGCCCGGCACCTCCTGGGGCAGTCCCGCCGCGAGCCAGGCCGTCCGGGCGATGTCGCCGGCCTGCGGGCCGACCGTGTCGAGGCAGCCGAAGACCACGTCGTCCACTGCGGCCGGGTCGATGCCGGTGCGCTCGACGAGGGCGGTGAGGACGTGGGCGCCCAGGTCGGCCGGGTGGACCGCGCCGAGCCCTCCTCCGCGCCGCCCCACGGGGGTGCGTACGGCGTCGACGATGTAGGCCTCGGGCATGGCGGCTCCTCCGGTCGTGGCCCGCGCGGGTCGCGGGTCAGCTGCGCAGGGAGATCCCGTCCAGGACCATCGACAGGTACTGGCGGGCGATCTCCTCGGGGCTGTGCTGTCCTCCCGGCCGGTACCAGGACGCCGCCACCCACACCGTGTCGCGGACGAAGCGGTAGGTGAGGCGGATGTCGAGGTCGGCCCGGAAGACCCGGGCGGCGACCCCGCGTTCCAGCGTACCGAGCCAGGCCTTCTCGAACTTGGCCTGCGATGCGGCGAGGTAGTGGAAGCGGGGCTGGTCGGTGAGGTGGCGCGCCTCCCTCTGGTAGATCGCGACGGCGGCGCGGTGCCGGTCGATCTCGCGGAAGGACTCGGTGACGAGGGCCTCGATGGTCTCCCGGGGGCCGAGCCCGGCGGCGAGGACGGCGTCGTAGCCCTCCCACAGCTCGTTCAGGAAGGTGGAGAGGATCTCGTCGAGCATCGATTCCTTGGAATCGAAGTGGTAGTAGAGGCTGCCGGCGAGCATGCCGGCGGCGTCGGCGATCGTGCGGACGGTGGTCGCGTTGTAGCCCTGGGCGGCGAACACCTCGGCGGCGGTGTCGAGGAGTTCGCGGCGGCGCTCGGGGCCGGCCGCCGCCTGGGCCTTCTTCTTGCCCGTCGCCTTGTGCACCGTCTGGCCCGTCGTCTTGTTCGTCGTCTCGTTCGTTGGCACGCGCCCATTCTCGGGCTAGGCCCGCTGGCTGCTGACCGACACGGTCTCGCCGGTCATGTACGAGGAGTAGCCGCTGGCCAGGAAGACGACGACGTTGGCGACCTCCCAGGGCTCGGCGTACCGGCCGAAGGCCTCGCGGGCGGTCAGCTCGCGCAGCAGTTCCCCGCTGGTGACCTTCGCCAGGTGCGGGTGCATGGCCAGGCTGGGGGCGACCGCGTTGACCCGTACGCCGAACGCGGCCGCCTCCAGGGCCGCGCAGCGGGTCAGGGCCATCACCCCGGCCTTGGCGGCGGCGTAGTGGGCCTGGCCGGCCTGGGCGCGCCAGCCGATGACGGAGGCGTTGTTGACGATGGCGCCGCGGCCGTGCGGGGGCGGTGCGGGCCGGGCCCGGGCGGCGGCCCGGAAGGAGCGCAGGGCTGCGCGCGTGCAGCGGAAGGTGCCGCCCAGGGTGACGTCGAGGACCTTGTCCCACTGGTCGTCGGTCATGTCGACGAGGGCGGCGGTGCCGCCGAGGCCGGCGTTGTTGACGACGGTGTCGAGGCGGCCGTGGGTGCGTTCGGCGTGGGCGAAGAGGGCCCGGACCTGGGCTTCGTCGGTGACGTCGCAGGGCAGGGAGGTGACGCGGTCCGGTCCGAACTCGGCGGCGAGCACCTCCTCGGTCTCCTTCAGGCGCCGGGCGTGTGCATCGCCGAGGACGACGCGGGCGCCTTCCTGGAGGAAGCGGCGGGCGGTGGCCCCGCCGATGCCTGTTCCCGCGGCGGCGGTGATGACGGCGCTGCGGCCGTCGAGCAGCCCGTGCCCGGGAACGGGTTCCGGCGGTGCGGGCGGTGTGGGCGGTGCGGGGGTGTTCACGTCGGTGCCTCCTCGGCGCCTGCGCCTGCGGCGGGGTCCGCGTCCGTACGGCCGCCGGCCGCGGTGGCGGGGCCCTCGACTCCGGTCACGCCCGCACGGTAACCTACCAAACACTTGTTAGGGAAGCGGGGAGGCGAGCGCCTGATGGACCTGACCCATCCGCCGGAGGTGGAGGCCTTCCGGGCCGAGGCCCGGGACTGGCTCGCGCGCCACGTCCCCTCTTCCCCGCTGCCCTCCCTGGAGACCGGGAAGGGCTTCGCCGCCCACCGCGCCTGGGAGGCGGAGCTGCACGCGGACCGCTGGTCGGCGGTGTCCTGGCCCGAGGAGTACGGGGGCCGGGGCGCGGACCTCGAACGGTGGCTGGTCTTCGAGGAGGAGTACTGGGCCGCGGGCGCCCCCGGCCGGGTCTCGCAGAACGGCATCAGCCTGCTCGCGCCGACCCTCTTCGCGTACGCGACGCCCGAGCAGCGGGCGCGGGTGCTGCCGCCGATGGCGAGCGGCGAGGTGGTGTGGGCGCAGGCCTGGTCGGAGCCGGAGGCCGGCTCCGACCTGGCCTCGCTGAAGTCCCGGGCGGTGCGCACGGACGGCGGCTGGCTGCTGTCAGGGCAGAAGACCTGGTCCTCGCGGGCGGCGTTCGCGGACCGGGCCTTCGGCATCTTCCGCACCGGTCCGGCGACGGCGCAGGACCGGCCGCACCGGGGGCTGACGTACCTGATGTTCGACCTGAGGGCGCCGGGCGTGACGGTGCGGCCCATCGGCCGCCTGGACGGCAAGCCGGCCTTCGCGGAGCTCTTCCTGGACGGGGTGTTCGTCCCCGACGAGGACGTGATCGGCGAGCCCGGCCAGGGCTGGCGGATCGCGATGTCGACGACGGGCGACGAGCGGGGGCTCACGCTGCGCTCGCCCGGCCGGTACCTGGCGGCGGCCGGGCGGCTGCTCGCGCTGTGGCGGGCTGCCGGGGACCCGGCGGACACGGCACTGCGCGACCGGGTGGCGGACGCGCTGGTCGGGGCGCGCGCGTACGAGCTGTTCACCTGGGCCGGCGCGGCGCGGCTGGCGGAGGGCGGGCGGATCGGGGCCGAGTCCAGCCTGAACAAGGTGTTCTGGTCGACGTACGACATCGCGCTGCACGAGACGGCACTGGACCTGCTGGGCGCGGACGCGGAGCTGGCGGACGGGGAGTGGGCCGAGCCGTGGCTGTTCTCACTGGCCGGCCCGATCTATGCGGGCACGAACGAGATCCAGCGCGACATCATCGCCGAGCGGCTGCTCGGCCTTCCGAAGGGCCGCCGCTGATGCGTTTCCTCCCGACGCAGGAGCAGTCGGACTTCGCCCGGGCGCTGCGCGGACTGCTGGCCGGGGCGGACGTCCCGGCCGCGGTACGGGCCCGGGCGGCCGGGGACCTCGCGCCGGGCCGGGCGCTGTGGGGGCGGCTGGCC
>NZ_JACBGN010000198.1 GCF_013401435.1 Streptomyces sp. BR123 | reverse complement strand
CCCCTGAGCCCCGGACCGCCGGGCGGGTCGGACGGGACCCGCCCGGCGGTCCGGGGCTCAGGGGTTCAGGAGAGCGAGTTGATGACCTCGCGGACCTTGGTGTTGATCTCGGCCGGGATCGGGGCGTAGCCGTTCTCGGAGAGGACCTTCTGGCCGGCGTCCGAGGCGGTGTAGCCGAGGAAGGACTTCACGGTGGGCAGGGTCTCCGCCTTGTTGCCCTTGTCGCAGACGACCTCGTAGGTGACCAGGACGATCGGGTAGGCGCCCTCGGCCTTGGTCGCGTAGTCGAGCTTCAGGGCCAGGTCGGAGCCGGTGCCGACGACCTTGGCGGCGGCGATGGCCTTGGAGGCGCTGTCGGCGGAGGCCTTGACCGGAGCGGAGGCACCGGTGTTCAGGTCGACCGTCTTGATGTTCTGCGAGGTGGCGTAGGAGAGCTCGAAGTAGCCGATCGCGCCGTCGACCTGCTTGACCTGGGTGGCGACACCGGAGGAGCCGGAGGCGCCGAGGCCGCCCGGGGCGGGCCACTTCTTGGCGGCCTCGTAGGTCCAGGCGTCACCGGCGGTGGCCTTGAGGTACTTGCCGAGGTTCTCGGTGGTGCCGGAATCCTCGGAGCGGTGGAAGTGCTGGATGGCCGTCGACGGCAGGGTGACGCCCGGGTTCAGCTTCTTGATCGCCTCGTCGTCCCACTTCTTGATCTTGTCGTTGAAGATGTTCGCGAGGGTGGGCGCGTCCAGCGTCAGCTTGTCGACGCCGGCGACGTTGAAGCCGATGGCGATCGGGCCGCCGACCATCGGCAGGTTGATGCCCTGGCCGCCGGTGCAGATCTTCTTCGACTCCTCGACCTGCTCGGGCTTCAGCGCGGAGTCCGAACCGGCGAAGCCGACGGTGCCCTGGTTGAAGGCGACGATGCCCTCGCCGGAGGAGGAGGACTTGTAGTTGACCTCGACGCCCTGGCAGGCGGCCATGTAGTTCTTGACCCACAGGTCCACGGCGTTCTTCTGCGCCGAGGAGCCGGAGGCGAGCAGCTTGCCCTTCGCGTCGCCGCACTTGATGTCGCCGGCCGCGACGGACGGCTTGCCGCTGGCGTTGCCGCCGGTGTTGGTGTTGTCGTCCGAGCCGCACGCCGTGAGGACCAGGGCGCCGGACACGACAAGCGCGCCGAGGGCGGAGGCACGAAGCATGTTCTTGCGCTGAAGCTTCACTTTTTGAAGTGTTCCTTCCAGAAGCCGCCGGCCGCTTTCGGTCATCGGGGCGGCGTGCAAAGAGGTCTACGTCGGATGCGAGGGCTGCTGCCGGATCCGGCCGGCGGCGCGCTCGTTGCACCACCGAAATTAGACAGATCAGGTGAAGCGATCGACGGGGGAAAGTGAACGGAAGGTGAACCTCGCCGGACGGGCGAGTGCGGTCCGGTGGGGCGGGTGGCGCGGCTGGGAGCCCCGCATGATCGGGATGTGGAGGGTGCCGCAGGCGGCCTGGACGGTTTCCCGAACGTGAATTGTGCGGCGAGTGGAATTCGGTCCGTGGGGCGTGAATGCAGGCGTGCAGGAAATGCCTGCCGACGGCCCCGCCGCAATAGGGGAGCCGCGTGAGATCGAAACTCCCGGTGAACGCGGGAGCCGGGTTGTTCGTGCTCAAGGGATCCCCTCGCTCGAGGCGGCTGCGGAAGCCCGGCACCGGCGGCGCGATCGCACCGGTTCCGGCGGCGGGCTCCGCAGGAACCGAGTGCGCGGAGCGGGCCATCCGACTCATACCCCGTCTTTCGAAGGGAATTCCGGTGCCGCCCTCGGCGACGCCCGTCGTCCTTGCGGCGACTTCCCGACCGGCCGGCACCGTGCCCTCCCGGTGCGCACGGCCGATACCGGCCCGCTCCGCTCCCGAATTCCCTCCGGGACGGCTGGCGGCAGCGCCGCCGGCGGACTGCGGTCCGTGTCCCGGGCAGGCCCGGCAACGCCGAGGCGGTGACGCGCAGGGCCTCGGCGGTTTCGACGGCGGCGTACGGCGCCGCGGTCACTGCGGGTGACCCCGGTCCGGGCCGGGCCCGAGACCGGTTTGGCCGAAAACGAACGGCACCGCTTCCCGCGGCGAGGGGTCCGCCGCGGGGAGCGGTGCGTGGGTGCGCCCGGGATCAGGGGGCCGCGGCCGCGCTCACCGGCTGCCAGAGGGAGCGGAAGGCGAGGCGGGCCGCCCCGACCTCGTGGCGCTGGGCGGCGTGGAGCACCCCGAGGGCGTACGCGGTCGCGGGGGCGATGCGCGGGGTGCGGGCGGCGGCGGCCGACGCGGCGGCCGCCTCGGCGGCGTCCAGGTGCCGGTCCAGGGCCTCGCCGGCGGCGGCCAGCCGGGCCGCGTCCAGCCCGGCCGCGTCCTCGCCGAGGACCTCCCCGGCGTAGCGGTGGAGCCGCAGGAGGCGGCCCACCTCGTGCCAGACGGCGTCGTGGTCGGGCAGGTACGGGTGGTCCTCCGCGGCGGGCGGGAGCGCGGCGACGGCCGAGGTGAGCCGGGTCCGCGCCGCCTCGGCCAGCGGGACCAGCACGTCCTCGGCCCGGCCCCGGGCGGCGATCACGTCCAGCGGTACCTCGGAGGCGAGGACGGCCACGGCGTCGGCCACCGCGTGGAACCGGGACGAGCCCAGGGCGTGCAGGGTCGCGGAGTGGGCCCGGGTCCTGGCCAGGGTGAGCTGCCGCTCCAGCAGCGCGGCGGCCCGCGCCGAGCCCACGGTCAGCGCGCCCGGGGTGCCGCGCGGTGCGGGGACCTCCGGCGAGCCCGACAGGCGGTGCAGCGCGTCCTGCAGCCGGGTCAGCCGGGCGGCGTACGCGTGCTCGTCGGCCAGGGTCGAGGCGAGCCAGGCCAGCTCGCCGCGCAGCCCGTCGGCCCAGGACGAGTCGGTGACCGTGCGGAACGTCGCCAGGGATCCGCTGATGCGGCGCGCGGCCCCCCGCAGGCCGAGCGCCGCGTCGGCGGCGTCCGCGGCGTCGGCCCCGCGTTCCTCGTGCAGCCTGAGGCCGCGCAGGAAATCGGTGGCCCGGGCCCGCAGGTACGCGCCGAGCACGTCCCCCGCGGAGCCCCCGCCGCTCGCGATCGCTGTCAGGTCATGGTTTGGCAGAGCCACGCCGGCGCCTCCGGGCGTCTATGAGCATCTCCTGAACGTGCCGCAGCGGCTGGCCTTCGTGGTCGGTGCTGTGCCGGGTCCATTCGCCGTCCGGGCCCAGGTGCCAGGAGGAGGTGGAGTCGGACATGCCGGTCTCCAGCAGCCGGTCCAGCGCCGCGCGGTGGGCCGGGTCGGTGACCCGCACCAGTGCCTCGATGCGGCGGTCGAGGTTGCGGTGCATCATGTCGGCGCTGCCGATCCACACCTCGGGTTCGCCGCCGTTGCCGAAGGCGAAGACCCGGGAGTGCTCCAGGAAGCGGCCGAGGACGGAGCGGACCCGCATGTTCTCCGACAGTCCGGGGACCCCGGGGCGCGCGGCGCAGATGCCCCGGACCCAGATGTCGACGGGGACCCCGGCCCGGGAGGCCCGGTAGAGGGCGTCGATGAGGGCCTCGTCGACGACGGAGTTCATCTTGAGGCGCACGTACGCGGGGCGTCCGGCCCGGTGGTGGGCGGTCTCCTTGTCGATGCGGGCGATGAGGCCGTCGCGCAGTGAGCGGGGCGCGACGAGGAGGCGCCGGTAGGTCTCGCGGCGCGAGTAGCCGGACAGCCGGTTGAAGAGGTCGGAGAGGTCCGCGCCGACCTGCGGGTCGGCGGTGAGCAGGCCGAGGTCCTCGTACAGGCGGGCGGTCTTGGGGTGGTAGTTGCCGGTGCCGACGTGGGAGTAGCGGCGCAGCGTGTCGCCCTCCTGGCGGACGACGAGGGAGAGCTTGCAGTGGGTCTTGAGGCCCACCAGGCCGTACACGACGTGGCAGCCGGCCTCCTCCAGCTTGCGGGCCCACTTGATGTTGGCCTGCTCGTCGAAGCGGGCCTTGATCTCGACGAGGACGAGGACCTGCTTGCCGGACTCGGCGGCGTCGATGAGCGCGTCGACGATGGGGGAGTCGCCGGAGGTGCGGTACAGGGTCTGCTTGATCGCGAGGACGTGCGGGTCGGCGGCGGCCTGCTCCAGGAAGGCCTGTACGGAGGTGGAGAAGGAGTCGTACGGGTGGTGCAGGAGCACGTCCCGCTCGCGCAGCGCGGCGAAGATGTCGGGGGCGGAGGCGGACTCGACCTCGGAGAGGTCGCGGTGCGTACCGGCGACGAACTTGGGGTACTTCAGCTCGGGCCGGTCGAGGGAGGCGATGCCGAACAGGCCGGTCAGGTCCAGCGGCCCGGGCAGCGGGTAGACCTCGGCGGCGGAGATCTTCAGCTCCTGGACCAGCAGGTCGAGGACGCCGGGGTCGATGGACTCCTCGACCTCCAGGCGGACCGGCGGGCCGAAGCGGCGCCGCATGAGCTCCTTCTCCAGGGCCTGCAGGAGGTTCTCGGCGTCGTCCTCCTCGACCTCCAGGTCCTCGTTGCGGGTGACCCGGAACATGTGGTGCGCGAGGACCTCCATGCCGGGGAAGAGCTCCTCCAGGTGCGCGGCGATGACGTCCTCCAGCGGGACGTAGCGCTGCGGGGAGGCCTCCAGGAAGCGCGACAGCAGCGGCGGCACCTTGACGCGGGCGAAGTGGCGGTGCCCGCTGACCGGGTTGCGCACGACGACGGCCAGGTTCAGGGAGAGGCCGGAGATGTAGGGGAAGGGGTGCGCGGGATCCACGGCCAGCGGCGTCAGCACCGGGAAGATCTGGTTGCGGAACAGGGTGAAGAGGCGCGCCTGCTCCTTCTCGGTGAGGTCGGGCCAGCGGATGAGGTGGACGCCCTCCTCGGCGAGCGCGGGCGCGATGTCGTGCTGGTAGCAGGCGGCGTGGCGGGCCATGAGTTCGCGCGAGCGCGTCCAGATGAGGTCGAGGACCTCGCGGGGCTGCAGGCCGGAGGCGGAGCGGGTGGCGACGCCGGTGGCGATGCGGCGCTTGAGGCCGGCGACGCGGACCATGAAGAACTCGTCGAGGTTGCTCGCGAAGATCGCCAGGAAGTTGGCGCGCTCCAGGAGCGGGGTGGTGGGGTCCTCGGCCAGTTCGAGGACCCGCTCGTTGAAGGCCAGCCAGCTGCGCTCGCGGTCGAGGAAGCGCCCGGGCGGGAGTTCCTCGCCGTCCTTGTCGTCGTACGAGTCCATGTCGGTGTCGATCTCGGGGGCGAGATCGGCTTCGAGGCCGCTGGCGTGCGGCCGGTGCGCGGCGATGGAGCCGAGCCTGGCGTGCGCGGCGGGCGAGCCGGCGGGGGCCGTGGCCGATGGGGACGACGGGTGCTGGGCGGGGACCTCGGTGGGCCCTGCGCTGGGCTTCTGGCTCATGACTCCATTGTTCCGCGCATGCGGCAGGACGGGCCCGTCGGACGGGGCCGCAGTCGGTCGGAGTCGGGGCTGCATGCACGGAGAGTCGCAAGCACGTCTTAAGGTCCGGTGAATGGCGCATGGCTTCCAGGCTCCGGATCGCCCACGAGTACGTCGGCTTCGCTCCGGAATGCACCCGTACGGACCCCGGTGCGCCCGGGAGGCCCGTACGGGTGATGACGCTCAGCTCTCCGTTCGGTACATGAGGTCGACCTCGTGCGTGCTGAAGCCGAGGCCCTCGTAGACGGCGAGGGCCGCCGGGTTGTCGGCGTCGACGTAGAGCATCGCGGTGGGCAGGCCGGCGGCGGCCAGGTGCTGGAGGCCGACCGCGGTGAGGGCCTTGCCGAGGCCGCCGCCCTGGGCGCCGGGCAGGACGCCGAGCACGTAGACCTCGCCGAGCTGCTCGGCGGCGTGGATCTTCGTCCAGTGGAAGCCGACGACTTCCCCCTCCCGCTCGGCGAGGAAGAAGCCCTTCGGGTCGAACCAGGGCTGCGCCATGCGGTCGTCGAGGTCGCGCTGGACCAGCGAGCCCTGCTCGGGGTGGTGGGCGAAGGCTGCCGCGTTGGCGGCGAGCCAGGCCGCGTCGTCCTGCCCGGGCACGAAGGTGCGGACGGTCACCCCGGCGGGCAGGACGGGCTCGGGCAGCGGGGGTGCCTCGGGGCCGAGCGGCCGGCGCAGCTGGCGCAGCTCGCGGAAGAGGGTGAGGCCGAGGACCTGGGCGAGGTGGCGGGCCGCGGACTTGCCGCCGTGCGCCCAGACCCGGATCCGCTTGCCGGAGGCGGCGAGGAGGGCCGAGCCGAGGGCCCGGCCGTGGCCGCGGCCGCGCAGGGCGGGGTGCACGACGAGTTCGGCGGCGGGGGCCTCCACCGGGTCGGTGTCCTCCAGTTGGCCGTAGCCGGCGAGCCGTCCCTTCTCGGTGAGGAGGAAGTGCCGGATGCCCTCGCGGCGGCCGCCGCGCAGCTGGAGCCGGCCCTGCTCGGAGACGGCGGTGGTGCCGTCGGTGCGGGCCGCGTCCTCGATCAGCGCGATGACGGCGTCGGCCTGCTCTTCCGTCAGTTCGTCGAGGGTCTGGATCTGGCGTCCCGGCTCCAGGGCCGCTGCTGCGTCGTCAGTCATGCTCCGAGCGTACGGCGGTCGGGCGCCGGGGCGGTGGTGTCGGGGTGTTAACCGGCTCGATACCCCACCCCCCTGTTGGTGCTACGCGCGTTGACCGTAGGCTGCGCCAGACCTCCATGCTTTACCCGCTGTTCATAAGGGGACAAAATGTCAGCGACGCCACAACGGCACCGCCGAAACCGCCGGTTGGCCCTCATCGCGACGGCGGCCACGGCCGCTTCCGGTGCGCTGGTCGCCGCCGCACTGCCGGCCGGTGCCGCGGGTGGCGACGGTGCGGGCAAGAGCCGCACCGTCGACGTGCAGCTGCTGTCGTTCAACGACTTCCACGGCACGCTGGAGCCCCCGCAGGGCTCCTCCGGCAGCGTGACGGAGCGTCAGGCGGACGGCACCACCAAGGCCATACCGGCCGGTGGCGTCGAGTACCTGGCCACCAGCCTGCGCGAGGCCCGCAAGGGCCACGAGTACTCCATCACCGCCGCGGCCGGCGACATGATCGGCGGCAGCCCGATGCTGTCGGGCCTGTTCCACGACGAGCCGACCGTCGAGGCGCTGAACAAGCTGAAGCTGGACGTGTCCAGCGTCGGCAACCACGAGTTCGACGAAGGCAAGCAGGAGCTGCGCCGCATGGCGTACGGCGGCTGCCACCCGGTCGAGGGCTGCTTCGAGATGGGCAAGGAGTTCACCGGCTCCGAGTTCAAGTACCTCGCCGCGAACGTCGTGGACGAGAAGACCAAGCGCCCGATGATGTCGCCCACCTGGATCTGGAAGAAGGGGGACGTCAAGATCGGCTTCATCGGCGTCACCCTGGAGGGCACCCCGGACGTCGTCACGGCCGAGGGCGTCAAGGGCCTGAAGTTCGGCGACGAGGTCGAGACGATCAACAAGTACGCCGCCGAGCTGAACAAGCAGGGCGTGAAGTCGATCGTCGCCCTGATCCACGAGGGCGGCCTGCCGGCGAACGGCGCGTACAACTACGACTGCAACGTCCCGGGTGCCGGCGCCGGCATCTCCGGGGCGATCGTGGACATCGCGAAGAACGTGGACGCGAAGGTCGACGCGCTGGTCACCGGTCACACGCACCAGGCGTACGCCTGCAACATCCCGGACCCGGCGGGCAACCCGCGCATGGTGACCTCGGCCGCCTCGCTGGGCCGCCTGTTCACCGACACCACGCTGACGTACGACCGGCAGACCAAGGACATCGTCCGCACGGCCGCGCTCGCGCCGAAGCCGGTCAACAAGGTCGTCACCCGTGACGTGCCCAAGGCCCCGGACATGACCGAGCTGATCGACCGCTGGAAGACGCTGGCCGCCCCGGTCGCGAACCGCCCGATGGGCTACATCTCGGCGGACGTTCCGGGCCGCGGCCTGGACGCGCCGGAGAAGCCGCTCGGCGACCTGATCGCGGACGCGCAGCTGGAGGCCACGGCCCCGGCGGACAAGGGCGGCGCGCAGCTGGCCCTGATGAACCCGGGCGGCATCCGCTCCGACCTGGCCTACAAGGCCTCGGGCGAGGAGGGCGACGGCGTCGTCACCTACGGCGAGTCGTACACGGTCCAGCCGTTCAACAACCTGCTGAACATCGTGGACCTGACCGGCGCCCAGCTGATCACCGCGCTGCAGCAGCAGGTCAGCGGCCCGGTCAACGGTGTGAACCCGAAGATCCTGCAGGTCTCGAAGGGCTTCACCTACACCCTGGACATGACGAAGTCGGGCGCGGACCGCATCGTCGTGGACTCGGTGAAGCTGAACGGCGCGGCGATCGACCCCGCCAAGACCTACCGGGTCGCGATGAACGAGTTCCTCGCGGGCGGCGGTGACGGCTTCACCGTCCTGAAGGAGCACAAGAACAAGCTGGTGGGCGTGTCCGACCTGGACGCCTTCAACGCCCTGCTGGCGAAGTCCTCGGCGGCGAGCCCGATCGCCCCGCCGGCCGCGGACCGCATCACCGTGATCAAGTAGGCGAACGCGGCTCCGGCCGTACCACCGCACGCCCGGAGGGGCGGCGGGCCTGTCCGGCCCGCCGCCCCTCCGGCTTTTCCCCGTGCCGGCGCCGGCGGCCCGTGCGGCGGCCCGTGCCCGGTGGCACCCCCGTGGCCACGGGGCCGCGGGCCGCCGCGGGCTCACAGGCCCGCCAGGAACTTCCTGACGGCCTCGTGGAAGCCCTGCGGGTCCTGGAAGGGCAGGAAGTGCTCGGTGTCCAGGCCGGTGTAGGCGGTGCGGGGGCGCCGGGCGACCATGGCGTCGGCCTGCGCCCGGGGCAGGGCCTCGCTGCGCCGGCCGTGGACGAGGAGGGCGGGGCAGGCGGTGGCCAGCCAGGCGTCCCAGTTGTCGTGAGCGGCCGCGGCGATGGTGTCGAGGACGTCCCGAGGGTGGAACGGCAGCCGCCAGCCGCCGCCGGGCAGCGGGCGCAGTGCGGGCTCGTAGGCGGGGGCCATCGCGCCGAGGGCGGTGAGGAGTTCCCCGCGGGTGCCGGCGGTGTACGGCAGGTCGGCCAGGAACGCGAACCGGTCCGTGCCGCCGGGGGTGATCTCGACGGGGCCCTCGGTGTTGACGAGGGCGCTGACCCGGTGGGGCTGCCGGGCGGCGAGGTGGTAGGCGTTCATGGCGCCAAGGGAGAAGCCGACGACGGCTACGGAGTCGAGGCCTAGGTGGTCGAGGAGGGCGACGGCGTCGGCCACGTACCCCTCCCGGCTGTGCTCGGCGGCCCGGTCGGAGTCGCCGTGGCCCCGCTGGTCGGGGGCGATGACCCGCCACTCGTCGCCGAGGACCTCGGCGAGGCCGGTCCAGGCGGCGGCTTCGGACATCCCGCCGTGCAGGGCGAGCAGCGGGCGGCCGGGGCCCCCGAAGTCCAGGTAGGACAGCGTGCGGCCGTCGAGCGTCAGTTCGTGGCGCATGTGTGGTCCCCCGTTCGATCCGGGGGCGGCGGATTGCCGCCCCCTTCGCCGCCTTCAGCCTGCCAGTGTTTGGGCAAGTGCGCAATACGCTCGTCTTGGGCACATGCGCAAAATGCGGCCGCGGCTACCATCCCGGCATGGGAAATCGCGAGGACCTGCTGGCCGGGGCACGCCGCTGCCTGGAGGAGAAGGGCTATCTGCGCACCACCGTGCGCGACATCGCCGCGGCGTCGAAGGTGAGCATGGCCGCGATCGGCTATCACTTCGGCTCCCGCGAGGCGCTGCTCAACCAGGCCCTCTTCGCCGCGATGGACGAATGGGCCGCCGGCGCCGGCCGGCTCGCCGGGGAGGGCGACACCGCCGAGGAGCGGTACGCCGACACCTGGGACCGCAAGATCCGGGACTTCTCCGAGACGCGCTGGCTGTGGCTCGCCTCGGTGGAGGCCTTCGTCCACGCGCAGTCCTCGCCCGATCTGCTCGCCGTACTCGCGGAGAGCCAGCGCAAGAACCGGCGGATGGTGGCCGCGGCGCTGCGCGGGGTGCCGGCGGAGGAGGTCTCCGAAGAGGACGCCCGCAGCCTGGGCTCGCTGCACATCGCCCTGCTCAGCGGGGTGATGGTGCAGGCCCTCACCGACCCGGAGGGGGCGCCGACCGGGCACGGGATCGCCCGGGGGCTGCGCGCCATGGTGGAACTGCTCGACCGGCCGGCGCCTGCCGAGGGGTGAACCCCGTCCCCGCGCTCCGGGACGACCGGAACGCCGGGCCCTTCGCGAGCGAGGCAGGGTCGAGAACCACTTCCGCAAGGCCGTCCGGCAGCCCGGCCGGCTCTTCGTGAACTACACCGGCACCTCGGCCCACCTGCCGCCGCGCTGGAACTCCGACCGGCTGAACCCGCAGGTGCACGCCTTCGTCGACGGCGCCGAGACGGCCGGCCGGACCGGGCTCGGCACCGTCCCGACGGACTTCCCGAACACCCGCCCCGGCCTGGGCACCTCAATCGTCCGGCACGACTGACGCACCCACCGCACCCACGGCGGCGGCTCCGCCGGACCCACCGGTCCTGCCCGCCCCGGCGACCCCGGCGGCCCCGGCCGCCTCGGCCGCCGCCGCGGGGGGCGGCGTCGGCGCGCCCGGGATCCGGAGCACGGCCTCCGTGCCCGGGCCGCCGCCGCGGGGGGCCCGCAGCGCGGCCGTACCGCCCGCGCGCTGTACGCTCCGGGCCACGATCGACAGGCCGAGCCCGCTGCCGGGCAGCGCCCGGGCCGACGAGGACCGCCAGAACCGCTCGAACACGTGCGGCAGGTCCTCGGCGGGGACTCCGGGCCCGCGGTCCCGCACGGTCAGCTCGCCCGCCCGCAGGGCGACGGAGACGACCCCGCCCGGCGGGCTGAACTTCACCGCGTTGTCGAGCACGTTGACCACGGCCCGCTCCAGCGCCGGGGCTTCCCCCCGCACGTACCAGGGTTCCAGGTCGGCCTCGAAGACCAGCTCCGGACCGCGCAGCCGTGCCCGCGACAGCGCGGTGCCCGCGACCTCGTGCAGGGCCACGACCTCCAGCCGGGCGGGCGGGCCCGCGTCCGGCCGGGACAGCTCCTGGAGGTCGCCGATCAGCGAGGCGAGCTCCGTCATCTGCGCCTTGACCGAAGCCAGCAGCTCCCGCCGGTCCTCGGCCGGGATGGCCCGGCCGGTCTGCTCGCTGCGCGCCAGCAGCTCGATGTTCGTGCGCAGCGAGGTCAGCGGCGTGCGCAGCTCGTGGCCGGCGTCGGCGATGAGCCGGGCCTGCCGCTCCCGGGAGGAGGCGAGGGCCGCCGTCATGGAGTTGAACGACCGCGACAGGCGGGCGATCTCGTCGTCGCCCTCGTCGGGGATCCGTACCGTCAGGTCCTCGGTGCGGGCGATGTGCTCGACGGCCCCGGTCAGCTCGTCCACCGGCTGCAGGCCCGTCCGGGCCACCCACAGGCCGGCGGCGCCCGCGCCGACCACACCGACCCCGCAGACCAGCAGCAGCACCCAGGTCAGCGTGGACAGCGGCTTGTCGATGTCGGCGAGCGGCTTGGCGACCGAGATGCCGAAGACGGGGGCGCCCGGCTGGGCCTGTGCCTGGAAGGTGTAGACGCGCATCCGGGTCCCGGAGTCGGTCTGCACGTCGTGCAGCACGTTGGGCCGCTGCCTGGTGGCGACGTCCCGGTCGGCCTGCGCCACCGGAAGGTCGGTCCGGCCGCCCACCCAGCAGTGCGCGCCGTTCGGCAGGACGATCTGGACGGTCGCGTTCAGGTTCCCGGCGATCTCGCGGGCCGGCCGGGCGGGCCCGGTGACGCAGACCCTGTCGTTCAGGGCCCGCACGACCTCCGCGTCCGGGTTCGTGGCCACCAGCGTCCGGTCGAGCTGCTCGCGCAGCTGCGTGCGCACCATCACCCACGACACGGCGGCCACGGCCGCGACGGCCACGGCCACGGCCACCGCCACCAGCAGGGCGAGCCGGGAGCGCAGCGGCAGCCCCCGGAACCGGGCGGCCGGGCTCACTCGAGCCCCCCGGAATCCCCGGCCCCGGCGGTGCGCAGGACGTACCCGACGCCCCGTACGGTGTGGACCAGGCGGGGTTCGCCGCCGGCCTCGGTCTTGCGGCGCAGGTACATCACGTACACGTCCAGGGAGTTGGAGCTGGGCTCGAAGTCGAAGCCCCACACGGTCTTGAGGATCTGCTCGCGGGTGAGGACCTGCCGCGGGTGGGCCAGGAACATCTCCAGCAGCGTGAACTCGGTCCGGGTCAGCTCCACCGGGCGTGCGGCCCGGGTCACCTCGCGGGTCGCGAGGTCCATCCGCAGGTCCCCGAAGACGAGGTGGCGGTCGGGCTCCGGGGCCGGGCCGGGCTCGGGGGCGGCGTACGCGCTGCGCCGGAGCAGGGCCCGGACGCGGGCGAAGAGCTCGTCCAGCTCGAACGGCTTGACGAGGTAGTCGTCGGCGCCCGCGTCGAGGCCGGTGACGCGGTCGCCGACGGTGTCCCGGGCGGTGAGCATCAGGATCGGGGTGGTGTTCCCGGCGGCCCGCAGCCGACGGGCCGCGGTCAGGCCGTCCATGCGGGGCATCTGGATGTCGAGGACGATCAGGTCGGGGGCGTACGAGCCCGCCCGGTCGAGGGCGTCGAGCCCGTCGACGGCGGTCTGCGCCGCGTACCCCTCGAAGGCGAGGCTGCGGCGCAGGGCCTCCCGTACGGCGGGCTCGTCGTCGACGACGAGGATGCGCTGCAGGTCGTCCTCGACGGGCTTCATGCGGTCCCCCTGGGGTGGTGTGCGGCGGTGGGCGGCCGGCGGCGGGCGGCCGGCGGTGCCTTCCAGCGTCGCACGGCCCGCCGGCTAGAAGCCCGCGCCGAAGCCGTCGGCGGTGGAGGAGGGGGAGCGGCCGCCGCTGCCGCCGGCGGTGCCGCTGCCGCCGCCCTTGCGCAGGGAGTCCAGGTCGGCCTTGATCGTGTTGACCGGGATGGCGAAGCCGAGGCCGACGCTGCCGGCGGCGGAGCTGTCGGCAGCGGGCGAGTAGATCGCGGAGGGCATTGCGATGACCTCGCCGTTCATGTTGAGGAGGGCGCCGCCGGAATTGCCGGGGTTGAGGGAGGCGTCCGTCTGGATGGCCTTGTACGAGGTGGTGTTCGAGCCGGGGTTCCCGTTGAACTGGCGGCCGTCGAACGAGAACGGCCAGCTGCCGTCGCCGCCGCGCTGCCGCTGCGGCGCCTGCTCCGACTTGGGCACGTTGACCTCGCGGTTCAGCGCCGAGACGATGCCGCTGGTGACGGTGCCGGTGAGGCGGTCCGGGGAGCCGATCGCGACGACCTGGTCGCCGACCCGGACGCCGTCGGAGTTGCCGAGCCGGGCCGGCTTGAGTCCGGACGCACCCTGGAGCTTGATCAGCGCGAGGTCCTTGTCCGGGTCGGTGCCGACGGTCTTCGCGGGGAACCTGCGGCCGTCGCTCAGTGTGACCTGGATCTCGGAGGCGCCGCTGATGACGTGGTTGTTGGTGGCGATCTCGCCGTCGGCGGTGAGGACGAAGCCCGAGCCGGTGCCCTGGCCCGACCCGGTGCGGGTGTCGATGCGCACGACGGACGGGCCGACCTGCTCGGCGACCCCGGCCACCGTGCCGCTGCTGGTCTGCGAGACGACCGTGCCGTTGAAGCCGCCGGCGATGCCCGTCCCGTCGCCGAGCAGCTGCTGGACGAGCGTGGCGGTGCCGCCGCCGATGACGGCCGCGGCGATCGCGACCGCGGCGAGCAGCGCCACCGGGCGCTTGGCCCGGGCGGCGTGCGCCGGGCCTGCGGGGGCGGGGGCCTCC
>NZ_JACBGN010000197.1 GCF_013401435.1 Streptomyces sp. BR123 | reverse complement strand
GGGTTGGCCGGGTCAGGCCGTCAGGGCGCGTTCCGGGTGACGGCGCGGCGGGATGCGGTGGGCGGGGTCCCGGACCTCGCCGACGAGCATTTCGAGGACGTCCTCCAACGCGACCAGGCCGAGGATCCGGCCTCCCGGATCCGCCACCTGGGCCAGGTGGGTGGCGTCGTGCCGCATGACGCTCAGGGCGTCGTCCAGGGGAAGCGTCGACGACAGCGTCGGCATGCGGCGCCACACCCGCTGCGGCACCGCCCGCTCCCGGTCCTCCAGGTCGAGGACGTCCTTCACGTGCAGGTAGCCCATGAAGGCGCCGCCTTCGGAGCGGACGGGGAACCGGGAGTACCCGGTGCGGACGGTCAGCTGTTCGATCTGCCGGGGTGTGGCCCCGGGCCCGACCGTGACCAGCCGGTCGCGCGCGAGCAGGACGTCGGTGACGGGGCGGCTGCCCAGCTCCAGCGCGTCCTCCAGGCGTTCCTGCTCCCTCGGTTCGAGGAGTCCGGCCTGCCGGGAGTCCTCGACGAGCCGGCCGAGCTGGGCACTGGTGTAGACGGCCTCGACCTCGTCCTTCGGCTCGACCTTGAAGAGCCTGAGGACGACGGCGGCGCACGCCCCGAGGGCGGTCGTGACCGGCCCGCACAGGCGGGCGAAGGCGACCAGGCCGGGGCTGAACCACAGGGCGGTCCGCTCGGGCGCGGCCATCGCGAGGTTCTTCGGCACCATCTCGCCGATGACGAGGTGCAGGAAGACCACGGCGGCGAGCGCGACGGCGTAGCCGAGGGGGTGGATCAGGCCCTGCGGGACGTGCGCGGCGTGGAAGACGGGTTCCAGCAGCCGGGCCACGGTGGGTTCGGCGACCGCGCCGAGGGTGAGCGAGCAGAGGGTGATGCCGAACTGGGCGGCGGCCATCATCCGCGGCAGGTTCTCCAGGCCGTGGAGGACCTGGCGGGCCCGTTTGGATTCGGCGGCGAGGGGCTCGATCTGGCTGCGGCGGACGGAGACGAGGGCGAACTCGGCGCCGACGAAGAAGCCGTTGGCGAGGACGAGGAGCAGGGCGAAGAGGAGTTGGAGCGCGCTCACCGGCCTGCCGCCTCGAGTTCGGCCGGGGCGGCCTGGCTGGGCGCGGTGCGCACCAGGCGGACCCGCTCGGCGCGGTAGCGGCCGACCTGTCGGACGGAGAGCTTCCAGCCGGGCAGTTCGGCCCGGTCGCCGGGGGCGGGGATGCGGCCGAGGAGGTCCGCGACGAGGCCAGCGACGGTCTCGTACGGGCCGTCGGGCACTTCCAGGCCTATCCGGCGCAGGGTGTGGACGCGGCAGCTGCCGTCGGCGTCCCAGGAAGGCCGGCCGTCCTCGGCGGGGACGGCGGCCAGTTCGGGGCCGTCGTCCTCGGCGAAGTCGTGCTCGTCGCGGACCTCGCCCACGAGCTCCTCCACGATGTCCTCCAGGGTGACCACGCCCGCGGTGCCGCCGTATTCGTCGACGACCACGGCCATGGGCTGTTCGCTGCGCAGCCGCTCCAGCAGCGGCTGCACCGGCAGGGAGCCGGGCACCAGCAGCGGGGGGACGCTGATCCGGCCCACCGTGGTGCGGGCGCGTTCGGCTTCGGGCACGGCGAGGGCGTCCTTGAGGTGGACGACGCCGGTGACCTCGTCGATGCGCTCGCGGTAGACCGGGAAGCGGGACAGGCCGGTGGCCCGGGTCAGGTTGAGCACGTCGGCGGCGGTGGCCGTCTGCTGCAGGGCGCTGACCTTCACCCGCGGCGTCATCACGTGCTGGGCCGTGAGCTCGCCCAGGGAGAGGGTCCGTACGAAGAGGTCGGCGGTGTCCTGTTCGAGGGCTCCGGCCTGCGCCGAGTGGCGGACCAGGGAGACGAGTTCGCCGGGGGTGCGGGCGGAGGCCATCTCCTCTGCCGGTTCCACGCCGAAGGCCCGTACGAGGCGGTTGGCGACGGCGTTGAGGCCTGCGATGACCGGCCGGAAGGCGCGGGAGAACAAGGTCTGCGGGCCGGCCACGAAGCGTGCCACCTGGAGCGGCCGCGAGACCGCCCAGTTCTTCGGGACGAGTTCGCCGACGACCATCTGGACCGCCGAGGCGAGCAGCATTCCGATGCCGACGGCGACGCCGGAGACGGCTCCGGTCGGCAGGCCGGTCGCCGCGAGGGGCCCGGCCAGCAGTGCGGCGAGGGCCGGTTCGGCGAGCATGCCGACCACGAGGGAGGTGATGGTGATGCCGAGCTGGGTGCCGGAGAGCTGGAACGACAGCTCCCTCAGGGCCTTCACCACCGTGCGGGCACGGCGGTCGCCGTCGGCTGCGGCGCGTTCGGCGTCGGGCCGCTCCACCGTGACGAGGCCGAACTCGGCCGCCACGAAGAAGCCGTTGGCGAGGATCAGGGCGAAGGCCGCCAGGAGCAGGAGTAGCGGGATGGTCATGCGGCCGCCTCCGCGGGGAGGGCGGCGCGGGTACTACCGGACGGTCCGTCCATTGCCGGGGGGAGTCACTCCTCGAATTGCAGGTGCCCGCGGGCCACGGGGTCCCGGGGCCGGTGGGAGGGCGCACGGCCGCGCCCCGCCACCAGGGTAGTCATTGAGATCGCCGCCGCAATGGGACGCAGCGGTCCGCTTGTCGGAGGCGGCCGTCTCAGTGGTCCCGGGGCCCGGTTCCGCGGGCTTCGGCGAGGGCGCGCAGGGCGCGGGCGTCACCGATGGCCTGCTCCCTGGCCACGCCGGGCTGGATGCCGAGGACGGGCAGGCTGGTGCCGTCGCTGAGGTCCAGGAACACCCAGGGGTCGCCGGGGCGGAGGTTGACGCGCAGGATCTGCGCCCACTCCAGGCGGCGGGTGGTGGTGAGGTTGACCACGGTGACGCCCGTCTCGTCCGCGACCACCTTGGGGCGGCTGAGCAGGACGAGGACGGAGGTCATCAGGGCGGCGGTGAAGACGAAGCTGACCCGCTCGCCGCCGCTGAGGTTCTCCAGCATGAAGGCGATCGCGGTGATCGTCGCGAACATGGCGAGCCCGACGCTCAGCAGGACGACCCGGGTGCGGGTCGGCCGGAAGGTGACCGGCAGGGCGGGCAGTGCGGGCTGGGCGGCGGACTCGGCCATGGTGCTGGTGATGCCTTCTTCAGGGGGCGTACGGGTCGGGCGACGGCGTACGGGTGGGCGTACGGGTCTGTTGTACGCGTCAGAGGCGGCAGGCGTGGATCGACGTGGTGAGGATCGCGCGGGCGCCGAGTTCGTACAGGTCGTCCATGATCCGCTGGGCGTCCTTGGCGGGGACCATCGCGCGGACGGCGACCCAGCCCTCGTTGTGCAGCGGGGAGACCGTCGGCGACTCCAGCCCGGGGGTGAGTGCGACGGCGCGCTCCAGGTGCTCGGCACGGCAGTCGTAGTCCATCATCACGTAGCTGCGGGCGACGAGGACGCCCTGGAGGCGCCGCAGGAACTGCTGCACCTGCGGGTTCTCCCCGTCGGCGCCGTTGCTCCGGATGACGATGGCCTCGGACTTCAGGATCGGCTCGCCGATGACCTCCAGGCCGGCGTTGCGCAGGCTGGTGCCGGTTTCGACGACGTCCGCGATGATCTCGGCGACGCCGAGCTGGATGGCGGTCTCGACCGCGCCGTCCAGGTGCACGACGGAGGCGTCGATGCCCTGGTCGGCGAGGTGCTTGGCGACGATGCCCTCGTACGAGGTGGCGATCGTCATGCCGTGGAAGTCCTCGGGGCCCTTCGCGGTGCCGGGCTTGGTGGCGTAGCGGAAGGTGGACTTCCCGAACCCGAGAGGAAGGATCTCCTCGGCGCTGGCACCGGAGTCGAGCAGCAGGTCGCGGCCGGTGATGCCCACGTCGAGGCGGCCCGAGGCGACGTAGATCGCGATGTCCTTGGGGCGGAGGTAGAAGAACTCCACCTCGTTCTCGAGGTCGACGACCACGAGCTCCTTGGACTCCTTGCGCTGGCGGTAGCCGGCCTCATGGAGCATCGCCGACGCCGCTCCGGAGAGTGAGCCCTTGTTGGGGACGGCGATGCGCAGCATGAGGCTTCCTTCAGTGCGAGATGCGATGGGTGTGTGGTGTGGATGTGTCTAGAGGTGCTTGTAGACCTCGTCGAGGGTGATCCCCCGCGCCACCATCATCACCTGGACGTGGTACAGCAGCTGGGAGATCTCCTCGGCGGCGGCCTCCTTGCCCTCGTACTCCGCGGCCATCCAGACCTCGGCGGCCTCCTCGACGACCTTCTTGCCGATGGCGTGGACGCCCTTGGCGACCAGTTCGGCGGTGCGGGAGGTGCCGGGGTCACCGGCAGCGGCCTTGGCCTGGAGCTCCGTGAAGAGCTCTTCGAAGGTCTTGGGGAGTTCGTTCGCCATGATGGTCCTCAGAATACGGGGTCGTCCGCCGCCACTCAGCGCCAGGGTTCGCTGACGGACCGCAGGGTGGCTGCGGTGGAGACGGCGGCGATGACCGCTTCGTGCCCCTTGTCCTCGTTCGACCCCTCAAGGCCGGCGCGGTCCAGCGCCTGTTCCTCGTTGTCGCAGGTCAGTACACCGAAGCCGACGGGGACTCCGGTGTCGATCGACACCTGTACCAGGCCCTGGGTGACGCCCTGGCAGACGTAGTCGAAGTGCGGGGTGCCGCCGCGGATGACCACTCCGAGGGCGACGACGGCATCGTAACCGCGACCGGCGAGTACCTTTGCCACGACCGGGAGCTCGAAGCTGCCGGGGACGCGGAGCACGGTGGGCTCGTCGATGCCCAGCTCGTGCAGGGCGCGCAGGGCGCCGTCGACGAGACCGTCCATGACCTTCTCGTGCCACTGCGCCGCGATGACGGCGACCCGCAGGTCTCCGCAGTTCCTCACGCTCAGTTCGGGTGCGCCCTTGCCGCTCACTGCTGTGCTCCTCGGTGGTTCGTGTTCGTGGGTGATGGTGCGTGGTCCGGGTGTACGGGGGTACGGGTGCTTTCCTACTGGTTGCCGCAGGCGGCCGGGACGGTCTCGCCCAGCCAGGGGAGGTCGTGGCCCATGCGGTCCCGCTTGGTGCGCAGGTACCGCAGATTGTGCTCGCCCGCCTCGACGGGCATCGGCTCCCGGTCGTTGACGGCGATGCCGTGCCGGACGAGGGCCGCGGACTTGTCGGGGTTGTTGGTCAGCAGCCGGACGCTCTTGACGCCGAGGTCGGCGAGGATCCGCGCGCCGGCGGCGTAGTCGCGGGCGTCGGCCGGGAGGCCGAGTTCCAGGTTGGCGTCGAGGGTGTCGCGGCCGCGCTCCTGGAGCTCGTACGCGCGCAGCTTGGACACCAGTCCGATGCCGCGTCCCTCGTGGCCGCGGAGGTAGACGACGACGCCGCGGCCCTCCTCCTTGATGCGGGCCATGGAGGCGTGCAGCTGGGGGCCGCAGTCGCAGCGCAGGGAGTGGAAGATGTCGCCGGTCAGGCATTCGGAGTGGACGCGGACGAGGACGTCCTGTCCGTCGCCGACCTCGCCGTGGACGAGGGCGACGTGCTCTACGCCGTCGACGGTGGAGCGGTAGCCGTACGCGGTGAAGTCGCCGAAGGAGGTCGGCAGGGTCACCTCTGCCTCGCGGCGCACGGTCGGCTCGGCGGAGCGGAGGTAGTCGACCATGTCCGCGATGGAGATGATCGACAGGCCGTGCTTGCGGGCGAAGGGGATCAGCTCGGGCAGGCGCAGCATGACGCCGTCCTCGCCCGCGATCTCCACGATCGCGCCGACGGGGCTCAGGCCCGCGAGGCGGGCGAGGTCGACGGCGGCCTCGGTGTGGCCGTTGCGGACCAGGACGCCGCCGGGCTTGGCGCGCAGCGGGAAGATGTGGCCGGGGCGGACGAAGTCGGAGGGCCCGCAGGCACCGTCGGCGAGGAGGCGCAGGGTGGTGGCGCGGTCGGCGGCGGAGATGCCGGTGCTGACGCCGTGCGCGGCGGTCGCGTCGACGGAGACGGTGAAGGCGGTCTTCATCGACTCGGTGTTGTTCTGCACCATCTGGGGCAGTTCGAGCCGGTCCAGCTCGGGGCCCTCCATGGGCGCGCAGATCAGGCCGCGGCACTCGCTCATCATGAACGCGACGATCTCGGGGGTGATCTTCTCGGCGGCGACGACGAGGTCGCCCTCGTTCTCGCGGTCCTCGTCGTCGACGACGACCACCGGCCGGCCGGCCGCGATGTCGCGGACGGCCTGCTCGACCGGGTCCAGCCGGAAGGTCTCCTCGACGAGGGCGTCGAAGTCGGGGACGGGCTTGAGGGTGGTCATGCCGTTGCTCCTTCCAGGGCCGGGGCGGTGGTGGTGCGCGAGCGCTGGTACCAGTCGTGGGCACCCCACAGGACGAGCGCGAAGTAGACGACGTACACGAGGCCGGAGAACGCCAGCCCGTTGGTGAAGGCGAGGGGGACGCCGACGAGGTCGACGAGGAGCCAGGCGAACCAGAACTCCACGAGGCCGCGGGCCTGGGCGACCATCGCGACGACGGTCCCGACGAAGATGTAGGCGTCGGCCCACGGGCTCCACGACAGGTTCGGGTAGAGGGTGAACAGGCCGCCGACGGCGAGGGTGCCGAGGGCCGCGCCGGCCAGGAGCAGGCCGCGCTCGGACCGGGTGCCGGTGCGCACGGCGAGGGAGCCGTCCTGGGCCTGCCGCTTGCCGCGGTGCCAGGCGCGCCAGCCCCAGACGGCCACGCCGATGACGAGGAGCTGCTTGCCGACGCCGCCGGCGAGGTGCGCGGAGGCGTAGGCGGCGACGAGGATGAGGCCGGACAGCAGTTGGGCGGGCCAGGTCCAGATGGAGCGGCGCCAGCCGAGGGCGAGGGCGGCGAGGCCCATCAGGTTGCCGATCATGTCGGACCAGATGACCTTCTGGCCGAAGACGGTGAAGGCCTCGGCGTTGAGCCAGATCAGGGCGTTCACCGGTCGGTCTCCTCGGGTTCGTCGGCGCGCGCGGTCAGGGGGTCCACGCCGGCGGCGAGCAGGCGCTCGACGTACTTGGCGAGGACGTCGACCTCCAGGTTGACCGGGTCGCCGGGCTGCTTGATGCCGAGCGTGGTCAGCGCGAGGGTGGTGGGGATGAGGCTGATGGTGAAGTAGTCGGCGGCGGCCTCGACCACGGTGAGGCTGACGCCGTCGACAGTGATAGAGCCCTTCTCTACGACGTACCTTGCGAGGTTCTCCGGGAGGGAGACCTTGACGATCTCCCAGTGCTCGGAGGGGGTGCGGGAGAGGATCGTTCCGGTGCCGTCCACGTGTCCCTGGACGAGGTGGCCGCCGAGGCGTCCGCCGAGGGCCATGGGGCGCTCCAGGTTGACGCGGGAGCCGGGCTGCAGGGCGCCGAGGCCGGAGCGGTTGAGGGTCTCCTGCATGACGTCGGCGGTGAACTCGCCGTCGGCGGTGTCCACGACGGTGAGGCAGACCCCGTTGACGGCGATGGAGTCGCCGTGCTTGGCGCCGTCGGTGACGAGGGGGCCGCGCAGGCGGAAGCGGGAGGCCTCCGAGAGCTGCTCGACGGCGGTGACCTCGCCCAGTTCTTCGACGATTCCGGTGAACACTCAGTGCTCCTTGGGGGCGGTGGTGGGGACGGCGGTGATGCGCAGGTCGGTGCCGGTGCGGACGGCCTCGGTGATCTCCAGGCGGACCGCGTGGGCGAGGGTGGTGATGCCGGCGCCGGCGAGGGCGGCGGGCCCGGCGCCGAGGAGGGCCGGGGCGATGTAGCCGACGACGCGGTCGACGGCGCCGGCTTCGAGGAAGGCTCCGGCCAGGGTGGGGCCGCCTTCGAGGAAGAGGGCGCGGACGCCGCGGGCGTACAGCGCGGCGAGCAGTTCGTGGACGGCGATGCGGCCGTCGTGCAGGGGCAGCCGGAGCACGTCGGCGCCGGGCAGGTGCAGGGTGTCGGCGTCCTCGCCGACGACGAGCAGGGTGGGGGCCGCGTCGTCGAGGATGCGGGCGTTCGGCGGGAGGGCGGCGCGGGTGTCGAGGGCGACGCGCAGCGGCTGGGTCGCGCCGTCGATGCCGCGGACGGCGAGGTGCGGGTCGTCGGCGCGCAGGGTGCCGCCGCCGACGAGGACGGCGTCGGACTCGGCGCGCAGGCGGTGCACGTCGGCGCGGGATTCCGGGGAGGTGATCCAGCGGCTGGTGCCGTCGGCGGCGGCGCTGCGGCCGTCGAGGGTGGCGGCGTACTTCCAGGTCACGTGGGGCCGGCCCAGGCGTACGGAGGTGAGCCAGGCGGTGTTGCCGGCCTCGGCCTCGGCCTGGAGGAGCCCGCCCTCGGCGGTGATCCCGGCGGCGCGCAGGGTGGCGGCCCCGCCGCTGGCCTGCGGGTTCGGGTCGGGGACGGCGTAGACGACGCGGCTGATGCCGGCGTCGGTCAGGGCCTGGGCGCAGGGTCCGGTGCGGCCGGTGTGGTTGCAGGGTTCGAGGGTGACGTAGGCGGTGCCGCCGCGGGCGGCGGTGCCTGCGGCGCGCAGGGCGTGGACCTCGGCGTGCGGTCCGCCGGCGCGCTGGTGCCAGCCCTCGCCGACGACGGTGCCGGCGGCGTCGGTGATGACGCAGCCGACGACCGGGTTGGGGCTGGTGGAGCCGAGGCCGCGGGCCGCGAGTTCGACGGCGCGGCGCATGGCGCGGGTGTCCGCGTCCGCGTCGTGCGGTGCGTGCTCGGCGTGGGGTGCCACCGGGTCCTCCTGCCTCATCGGGCACGGACTCCGGGGCCTGTCGGGCTACGACAGATGAGCGGTACAGGCACGCGGGGACGCCGAGGCCGGAGGAACGGTCCGCTCGGCACGTGTCCCGGAGGGACCCGCGCGGGGACCGCCGACGGCGGCGTACCGGTGTGACTGCCCGCCGCGCACTGCCTCCCATCCGGACTTTAACCGTCGGTCCAGGAATTTCACCTGGTCAACCGGCCGCTGGCTGCGGACGGGTCGCGGACTATACCGCCGGTTCGGAATTGCACCGACCCCGGAGTGCGCTGCTTCTACTGGTACTCCTGTCAGTCTGCCACGGGCGATCGGGGGCCATGCGGGAGAAATGCTGTGGCCTGAGTCACAGCCGGGGCGCTTCGCCGGAGTCCGTCAAGTGCACCCGATATTGGTCCAGACCTATTGACGCCTTGGTCTAGTCCTCTTAACGTTCCCTTCACCCTTCCCGGGAGACAGCCCGTCAGATGTGCGCACGTCGCGGGCCGACACGCACCACTTCCCTGCCTGTTGTGTCCCGCACTCCTCCCTTCCCCAGGAGGCACCATGCTGTCCCCCACACGTACGAGAGCACTGCTCCTGGCAGCCGGCGCGGCCATCGCCGGACTGCTGGCGGGCGGGCTCTCGGCGGGCGTCTCGCACGCCGCCGACCACGAGGGTTGTCGGCCCGACGGCCTCTACCGGACCCCCGGCGTCGACGTCCCGTACTGCTCGGTCTACGACGCCGAGGGCCGCGAGGAGATGGGCGCCGACCACCGGCGGCGCGTGATCGGCTACTTCACCGGCTGGCGCACCGGCAAGGACGGCCGGCCCGCCTACCTCGCGAACAACATCCCCTGGGACAAGATCACCCACATCAACTACGCCTTCGCGCACATCGGCGGCGACAACAGGATCTCCGTCGGCGCGGACGGCCCGGACAACGCCGCCACCGGCATGACCTGGCCGGGCGTGGCCGGAGCCGAGATGGACCCGGCCCTCCCCTACAAGGGCCACTTCAACCTGCTGGCCAAGTACAAGAAGCAGCACCCGGACGTGAAGACGCTGATCTCGGTGGGCGGCTGGGCCGAGACCGGCGGCCACTTCGACGGCAACGGCACCCGGGTGAGCTCGGGCGGCTTCTACGCGATGGCCACCAACCCGGACGGCTCCGTCAACCAGGCGGGCATCGACACCTTCGCCGACTCCGCCGTCGCCTTCGTGAAGAAGTACGGCTTCAACGGCGTCGACGTCGACTACGAGTACCCGACGTCGATGAAGGACGCGGGCAACCCGCTGGACTGGCCGACGGCGAACCCCCGCCGGGCCGGTCTGGTCAAGGGCTACGACGCCCTCATGAAGACCCTCCGCGAGAAGCTGGACCGGGCCGGCGCCGCCGACGGCAGGCACTACCTGCTGACCGTGGCCGCCCCGTCCTCCGGCTACCTGCTGCGCGGCATGGAGACGTACCAGATGCAGAAGTACCTGGACTACGTCAACATCATGTCCTACGACCTGCACGGCGCCTGGAACGAGTACGTCGGCCCCAACGCCTCCCTCTTCGACGACGGCAAGGACGGGGAGCTCGCCGCCGCCGGGGTCTACGGGTCCCGGCAGTACGGCGGCATCGGCTACCTCAACACCGACTGGGCGTACCATTACTTCCGCGGCTCCCTGCCGGCCGGCCGGATCAACATCGGCCTGCCGTACTACACCCGCGGCCACAAGAACGTGCAGGGCGGCACCGACGGCCTGTGGGGCAAGGCGGCCGCGACCGCCTGCCCGGCCGGGTCGGGCCTGACCACGTGCGGTGACGGCGCGGTCGGCATCGACAACCTGTGGCACGACAAGGACGACAACGGCAACGAGTCCCCGGCCGGCTCCAACCCGATGTGGCACGCGAAGAACCTGGAGAAGGGGATCGTCGGCGACTACGTCGGCCGGTACGGCTTCCCGGCGGACACCGCGCTGACCGGCACCTACGTCCGCAAGTACGACGCCACCCTGGTCGCGCCCTGGCTGTGGAACGCGCAGAAGAAGGTCTTCCTGTCCACGGAGGACGAGCAGTCGGTGGCCGCCAAGGCCGACTACGTGGTCGACCGCGGCATCGGCGGCACGATGGTGTGGGAGATGGCGGGCGACTACGCCTGGAACGCCGCCAAGGGCCAGTACGAGGCGGGCTCCACGCTCACCTCGCTGATGTACGACAAGTTCAAGACCGCCACCCCGTACGGGGCGAGGAAGGCCGGCGCCGCCGCGCTGCCGGACCGGGCGGTCGACGTGAAGGTCGAGTTCACCGACTTCAAGCTCGGCGACTCGAACTACCCGATCACCCCGAAGATCAAGATCACCAACAACACGAAGGCCGCCCTGCCCGGCGGCACCGAGTTCCGGTTCGACTACGCGACCTCGGCCCCGGACAACGCCTCCGACCAGTCCGGCTTCGCCGCGATGGTGATCAGCAGCGGCCACACCGGCACCAACGTCGGCGGCCTGAAGGGCGACTTCCACCGGGTCGCGCTGAAGCTGCCGGCCTGGCAGTCGCTGGCCCCGGGCGCCTCCGTCGACCTGGCGTTCAACTACTACCTGCCGGTGTCCACCCCCTCGAACTGGACGGTGGCCGTCTCCGGCACCACGTACGCCCTGGCCGGCGACCTGGCCCGCGGCACCACGGTGGTGGAACCGGGCGACGGCTCCCAGCCCCCGACGAGCCCGCCGCCGAGCAGCCGCCCCCCGACCAGCCCGCCACCGGGCGGCAGCTGCAGCAACCCGGCGTACGTCGCGGGCGGCGTCCACACCGGCGGGACGGTCGTCTCCCACAGGGGCCGCAACTGGAAGGCCCAGTGGTGGACGCAGAACGAGGAGCCCGGAACCACCGGCGACTGGGGCGTCTGGAAGGACCTGGGCGCCTGCTGACACCCGTGCGGCAGGGCCGGGACCGCCGGAACTGTCGGCACGACCTGAGGACCCGGTGGCCCGGCGGCCACCGGGTCCCCGCGCGTACCCTGCTGCGGTGATCACTTCTGCCGCCGCCCGCACCGCGGACTTCGAGGAGCACCGGTCCCGGATGTTCGGCATCGCCTATCGCATGCTCGGATCCGCCGGCGAGGCCGAGGACGCCGTCCAGGACGCCTGGCTGCGGTGGACCGCCGCGGACCGCGGCGACGTGGAGCACCCCGGTGCCTGGCTGGCGAAGGCCGTCACCCACCTGTGCCTGAACCGGCTCACCTCGGCACGCGCCCGGCACGAGAAGTACGTCGGCCCCTGGCTGCCGGAGCCCGTCCTCACCGACGGCGGCGCGCTCGGGCCGCTGGAGTCGGCCGAGCAGCGCGACAGCGTCTCGATGGCCCTGCTGGTGCTGCTGGAGCAACTCACTCCGGTGGAGCGGGCGGTGTACGTGCTGCGCGAGGCCTTCGCGTACGGCCACCGGGAGATCGCCGGGCTCTTGGACCTGTCCGAGGCCAACTGCCGGCAGCTGTACCGGCGGGCGTCGGCCCGGGTGGCGGAGGGCCGGGCCGCCGAGGGCCGGTCGGCAGCATCGGAGCGCAAGCGCTTCGAGGCGGACCCGGAGCAGTGGCGCGGGCTGGTGGAGACCTTCCTCGCGGCGGCCCGGGACGGCGACCTGGTCCGGCTGGAGGGCATGCTCACCGCCGCCGTGCGGTACGTGTCGGACGGCGGCGGAGTGGTGAGCGCGGCCCGGCGGCCGGTGGTCGGCCGGGACCGGGTGGCCCGGTTCCTGGCGGGGGCGCTGCACAAGTACGCGGCCGGTCTCCCGCTCGACTTCGCCGTGGTCAACGGGGAGCCCGCGCTGGTCATCGGCGGGCTCGGGGTGCTGCTGGTGGAGTTCGAGGACGGGCTGGTCAGGGAGGTGCGGGCGGTGGTCAACCCACACAAGCTGGAATTCCTGCAGCGCCAGCTGTCACATTCCTGACCGCTGTCCAATCCCGGCGGGTGAACGCGATTCCCCAGGGAAGGGACGGACGGACATCATGAGCACGATCCTCGTCACGGGCGGTACGGGAACCCTCGGCACGCTGGTCGTCGCCCGGCTGCGGGCGGCGGGCCACGACGTGCGCGCCCTCAGCCGGCACTCCCGGGAGCACCCGGTCGACCTGATGGACGGCCGCGGGCTGGACGCGGCGATGGCGGGCGCGGAAGTGGTCGTGCACTGCGCGTCCAATCCGCGCGGCGGTGATGACGTGGCCGCCGGGCACCTGATCGACGCGGCCCGACGGGCGGGGACCGTCACGAACGTCGTCTACATCTCGATCGTGGGGGTGGACGTGGTCCCGCTCCGCTACTACGAGGTCAAGCACCGGGTGGAGCGGATGCTCCTGGAGTCGGGGCTGGGCGTGACCGTCCTGCGGACGACGCAGTTCCACGACCTGGTGGCGATGGTCACGGAGACGGCCGCGAAGGTGCCGGTGGTGCCGGTGCCGCTGCCGAAGGGGGTGCGGGTGCAGCCGGTGTCGGTGGCGGAGGTCGCCGACCGGTTGGCCGAGCTGGCGGTGCCGGCCCCGGCGGGCCGGGTCCCCGACATGGGCGGGCCCGAGGTGTACACGCTGGTGGAGCTGGGGCGGGCGTACCTGGAGGCGACGGGCCGCAAGCGCCGGGTGTTCGGCCTGCCGCTGGCGGGCAAGGCGTACGCGGGATTCGTGCGCGGCGGCAACTTGGCCCCGCAGCACGCCGTCGGCAAGGTGACCTTCGCCGAGTTCCTGGCCGAACGGGCCTGAGCCGGGCGGCAGTCGGGCACCGTTGCGACGCCGGTCCGACCCGAGCGGGTTTCCTCCCCCGCCCCGCCCCTTCCCGCTGTTCCGGATGTGCGGCTCCGCCGCGCGGCGGGGCCTACGGCCCCGAACACCCCGTTCCGGCCGCTTCGCGCCCGGCGCGCTCAAACGCCGCGCAGGCTGGAAAATCCAGCCCCGCCGACGCTTGCGGCGCGGGGGCCCTGGGGCGGGGCCGCAACCTCAGCCCCGCCGGCGTTTGAGGCGCGGGGGCTCTGGCGCGGAGCCGCACCTCAACCCCGCCGACGCTCGCGGCGCGGGGGCCCTGGGGCGGAGCCGCAACCTCAACCCCGCCGGCGTTTGAGGCGCGGGGGTC
>NZ_JACBGN010000196.1 GCF_013401435.1 Streptomyces sp. BR123 | reverse complement strand
GGCGCCACGCGTGCGGCGCAGGCCCCACCCGGGGCGGTGGCAGCGGTGGTTCGTACGGTCGTCTCACTCACCCCCCGACGATCCCGCCCCGCCCAGCCTGGTACCAGAGTCTCCTTGTCCTGGTACTCGCACTACCTGGCAACCGGATCGGACGTACGGCACCCTGGTGCCATGACCACTGTGGCCCCCCGGAGCGACGTGCGCCGGCACGAGCTGGCCGAGTTCCTGCGCAGCCGCCGCGAGCGCATCACCCCCGAACAGGTGGGGCTGCCGCGCGGCCGCCGCCGGCGCACCCCGGGGCTGCGCCGCGAGGAGGTCGCCCAGCTTTCGGCCGTCGGCGTCACCTGGTACACCTGGCTGGAACAGGCCCGTGAGATCCAGGTGTCCGCGCAGGTGCTCGACGCCGTCGCGCGCGCCCTGCTGCTGGACCCGAGCGAGCGCGCGCACCTGTTCGCGCTGGCCGGGACGGCCGACCCGGCGCCGAACACACCGTGCCCGAGCGTGACCCCGGCCCTGCGGGAGATGCTGGACCGGCTGGCCCCGCTGCCGGCCTGCGTACAGAACAGCCGGTACGACATCCTCGCGTACAACAGCACCTACGGGCGGTTGCTGTGCGACCTGGACGAGCTGCCGCCGGAGGACCGCAACGGCCTGTGGCTGGCCTTCACCGATCCCGGCTGGCGGGAGTCCGTGGTCAACCACGCAGAGACGCTGAGGATCATGGCGGCCAAGTTCCGCGCGTCCATGGCCGGGCATCTGGCCGAGC
This sequence comes from Streptomyces sp. BR123, assembly GCF_013401435.1. Lineage (GTDB taxonomy): Bacteria > Actinomycetota > Actinomycetes > Streptomycetales > Streptomycetaceae > Streptomyces. The sequence goes on along the minus strand of NZ_JACBGN010000196.1, from coordinate 13,029 downwards.
CCGCCTGGAAGGCGCTGGTGGCCCGGCTGGAGGCGCGCTCCCCGGAGTTCCGCGAGGTGTGGGCCCGGCACGAGGTGGTCGGCCAGGGCGCCAGGACCAAGTACATCCGCAACCGGCACGTCGGGCTGCTGCACCTGGAGCACACCAGCCTGTGGCTCGGCCCGGCGCCGGGCCCGCGCCTGGTCACGTACGCGCCGCTGGACGAGGAGACCCGCGAGCGCCTGGAGCGGCTCCGGGCGCTCGCGCAGGCCCGGACCCAGGCTCCTGCCCCGGGCGCGGTCTGACGGCCTGGCGGCGGGTGCGGTTCGCCCGCTACTCCACCGCCGCCTCCTCCAGCCCTTCGGGCAGGCGGCCGGTGTGCACCACGCCGAGGCTCTGGGTCGCCCGGGTCAGGGCCACGTACAGGTCGCTCGGGGCGAAGTCCGCGGGCTCGGCGACGATCACCGAGTCGAACTCCAGGCCCTTGGCCTGCCGCGGCTCCAACAGGACCACGGCCCGGGTCAGATCGGGTTCCGCCCCCGCGCGCACGCCCGGCAGCACCGCGCCCAGCGGCTCGTGCAGGGCCCGCGGGGCGATCACCGCGAGCCGGCCCTCCACCGGGGTGCCGCGGCGTACGGCGTCGGCCACCGCGGCGGCCAGGTCGTCCGCGGCCCGCACCCAGGGCTGCCGGCCGGTGGAGCGCACCGACCGCGGCGGTTCGAAGCCGGGATGGCGGGCCCGCAGGACGGCGGTCGCGAGGTCCATGATCTCGGCGGGCGTACGGTAGTTGACGCCGAGCCGGACGAGCTCCCACCGGTCGCCGACGTACGGGTCGAGGACCTGGCCCCAGGAGCCGCAGCCGGCCTCGTCGGCCGTCTGGGCCGGGTCGCCGACCAGCGTCATGGAACGGGTCGGGCAGCGCCGCATCAGCAGCCGCCAGGCCATGGCGGACAACTCCTGCGCCTCGTCGACGATGACGTGCCCGAAGGCCCAGGTGCGGTCGGCGGCCGCCCGTTCGGCCGTGCTGCGGTGGTCGGCCTCCTCGTGGCGCTCGGCCATCCGCTCGGCGTCGATGATGTCGTGCGCGGCGAGGAACTCGTTCTCCATGTCCTCGAATTCGTACGACTCGGAGCCGGCGGACAGGTCGAGCACGCCCTGGGCGTACGCGATGCGCTCCTGCCGGGCGCGTTCCTCGGCGGCGCGCCGGGCGCTGTCGTCGATGCCGAGGAGTTCGGCGGCCTCGTCGAGCAGCGGGATGTCGGCGGGCGTCCAATCACCGGCAGCGGACGTCGCACGGCGGATCAACTCGGCTTCTCCCTCCGGCAGATGGGTGGGGTCGGCGAGGAACTCCGCGATCAGCCGGCGCGGGGTCAGCGGCGGCCACAGGGTGTCGATCGCGGCGTGCACCTCGGTGCTCGTCGCGATCTCCTTGCCGAGCTGCGCGATGTCGTCCGGGCCCAACAGGTTGGGGCCGCCGAACGGGTCCGCCCCGAGCCGGTCGGCGAGCTGCTCGGTGAGCGCGTCGATGACGGAGAACGCGAAGTAGGGATGGGCCAGGTTGTGCGGCAGCCCGGTGGCGCGCGCCCGGTCCCGGGCCTCGTACGCCATGGTCCGGTCCAGCAGCAGCGTCCCGTACTCGTCGTGGTCGATCTCCAGGGCCGGTTCGGGCACCACGGCGCTGTCCTCGCCGCTGCCGGCGGGCACGGTCTCCGGCAGGGTCTGCCGGTCCTGCACGACGCGGGCCAGGACCCCGGCCATCTTCGCGTGGCCCTTGACCGCGGCCGCACCGGGCCGGTCGGTGCCCGTCGCTCGGATGCCGGGGAACAGCTCGCCGATCGTGGCGAGCAGGACGCCGGTCTCGCCGAGTGCCGGGAGCACCTCGCCGATGTAGCCGAGGAAGGCCGGGTCCGGACCGACGATCAGCACGCCGCGCTTGGCGAGCAGTTCACGGTACGCGTAGAGCAGGTAGGCGGCGCGGTGCAGGGCGACCGCCGTCTTGCCGGTGCCCGGGCCGCCCTCGACCACGAGCACGCCGCGGTGCGGGGAGCGGATGATCCGGTCCTGCTCGGCCTGGATGGTCTCGACGATGTCGTGCATGCGGCCGGTGCGGGCCGCGTCGAGCGCGGCGAGCAGCACGGCGTCCGCGTCGGCGCCCTCGTGTCCGGTGCGCTCGGTGTCGGTGAGGTCGAGGATCTCGTCGTGCAGGGCGGTGACGCGGCGGCCCTGGGTGGTGATGTGCCGGCGCCGGCGCAGGCCCATCGGGTGGTGGCCGGTGGCGAGGTAGAACGGGCGCGCCACGTCGGCACGCCAGTCGAGGACGAGGGGGGTGCGTTCGGTGTCGTCGCGGCGGATTCCGATCCGGCCGATGTGGTGGTCCCGGCCGTCGGAGAACTCCAGCCGGCCGAAGCAAAGGCCGCTCTCGCCGGAGTTCAGCGCAGAAAGCAGCCCGGATTGCTCCGCGACGAGGATGTCGCGTTCCAGGCGGGCCTGCGCGCTGTTTCCCGCACCGGCCGCGAGTGCGCCGTGCACGGCGCGTTCGGCCTGATCGCGCAGGTCATCGAGGCGCGCGTAGAGCGCGTCGATGAATTGCTGCTCTTTACGGAATTCCTCGGTTGACAATTCCACTCCCGACCCGATACAGTGTCCTGAGTAAAGCTTGTTCATGCCCGCCCTCACCGGGAGGCGTGAACTCTTCAATATACGCGCATGAATACCCCGGAGCCAATTCGGCCCCGGGGTTCTTTCGTATCCCCGGCGTGCTGCGCGGCGCCCCCGTGTCACCCGGACGGCCCACTCGTCGGGCCGTCCGGGCCGGGCCCTGGTGTGGTGGATGCACGAGCTGTCGAGCACACGGGGAAGTCTCATGTACGAAATGCACCTCGGCGAGGCGGCCACCGGGCAGGACCCGGTCTGGCACGTCGTCGCCCGCGACCGCTCCGCCACCCTGTGCGGCCGCCCCCTCCTCCCGGCCGGTTACACGGAGACCGATGCGCACTGCGTGCCCTGTATGACGGCCTTCCGCGACGTCATGGGCGGGGAGGCCGCGCACCCCTGACAGGGCGCGGCCGCCCGGCCCCGGCCCCCGGTACGTCGGTACGGGTCCGGGACCGGTTTTCCGACCGGGTGTGTTTGTGGCCCGGACCGCGGGTCAGACGCATGCGTGTCACCGATCCTCCGGAGGGAGTGACCATGTCCGACAAGAAGAAGGCCAAGGCCAAGGGCGAGCAGCTCAAGGGGAAGGCCAAGGAAGCCGTCGGCCGTATCACCGACGACGAGCACATGACCACCGAAGGCCGCGCGGAACGCATCAAGGGTGACGTGCGCGAGGCCGAGGAGAAGACGAGGGACACCCTTGAAAGCTGACGCCGACCGCGGCGAACGCGGCCGGGACGAAACTCCGGAGGAACGGGCCGACCGGCGGTGGCAGGAACTCGTACAGGAGATCCGGGTCGTCCAGACGGGCGTTCAGATCCTGTTCGGCTTCCTGCTGACCGTGGCGTTCACCCCGCATTTCCAGCAGCTGTCCCCCACGGACCGGACGATCTACACCGTCACGGTCGTCCTCGGCTCGCTGGCCACGGGAGCGCTGATCGGGCCCGTTGCCCTCCACCGCGTCGTCGCGGGGCGGCGGCTCAAACCGCACGCGGTGGTGTGGGCCTCCCGGCTCACGATGATCGGCATCGTGCTGCTGCTGGCCACCCTCGTCGCCGCCCTGTTCCTGATCCTGCGCGTGTCCACGGACGACACCGCGGTGCCCTGGATCGTGGCCGGGGTGCTGACCTGGTACCTGCTGTGCTGGTACGGACTGCCCCTGTGGGTGCGCATCCGGCACACGGACGGTTCCGCGCCCCCTCCCCGGGACGGAGGCGAGGACGAGGCCCGGGGAGGCCGACCCGGCTGATCCCCCGCATCGCCCTCCCGGTGGCCCCGCAGGGGGGCCACCCGGCCTCCGCCGTACCGATGGCGCACGGGCCGGCGTCAGAACCTGATGTCGGCCGCGACCGGCAGGTGGTCGCTTCCGGTCCCGGGCAGGGCCCGGACCCGTACGACGGTCGCCGAGCGGGTCAGGACCTGGTCGATGCGGGCCACGGGCAGAGCGGCGGGCCAGCTGAAGGCGAAGTCCCGGGCGGGCCGGGTCATCCGGGCGGTGACCGGGGCCAGCCCGCGGTCGTCGACGGTGCTGTTGAGGTCGCCGAGCAGGACCACCCGGTCCAGCGCCTCGGCGGCGAGCGCCTTCCCGAGGAGGACGGCGCTCTCGTCGCGGAGGGCGGAGCCGAAGCCGTGCGCGCCGAGGCGGAGCGAGGGCAGGTGCGCCACGTACACGGCCGCCTGCCCGCGCGGTGTCCGGGCCGTCGCCCGCAGCCCGCGGTTCCAGTCCTCCCCCAGGCCCGCCGGCCGGATGTCCAGCGGCCGTGCGTCGGCCAGGGGGTGCTTCGACCAGAGTCCGACGGTGCCGACGGCCGCGTGGTACGGGTACTGCGGGGCCAGGGCGGCCGTGTAGGCCGGCAGGGCGGCGGGGGTCAGCTCCTCCAGGGCGATCAGGTCGGCCCCCGTCGCGGCCAGCGCCCGCGCGGTGCCGGCCGGGTCGGGGTTCTCGTCGCTGACGTTGTGCTGGACGGCGACGAGGTCGGGGGCCCGGTCCGGGGCGGGGCCGGGGAGCAGGAACCCGCCGAAGAGCCAGATCCAGGCGGCCGCGGGCAGCACGGCGGCGTACCCGGCCGGGGCCGACCGGCGCAGCAGGGCCCGGCCGAGGAGGACGGGTACGGCCAGGCCGAACCAGGGCAGGAAGGTCTCCAGCAGCCCGGCGGGCCTGCCGGGCAGGTCGGGCAGCGCGCGGTGGAACGCCGGCAGCCCGCCGGCCACAGCTCCCAGCCCCACGGCAACGGCCGCCCACGGCCCGGTCTTCCGCTGCCCCATGCTTCCCGCCCCGGCTCGTTCCTCTCCCGTCCCGGGGCGAAGACGGGGGAGGCGGTGATCCGGTTCCGCCCGGTCGCCGTGCCGGCGTTAGCCTGGGCCGCATGGACGAGTTGGACGGTGTGGAAGTCGCCGCCTTCGCCGACGGCGAGGCATTCGAGAACTGGCTGGCCGGGCACCACGGACGCCAGGAGGGGCTGTGGGTCAAGGTCGCCAGGAAGAAGTCCGGCATCCCCTCGGTCACCGACGGCGAGCTGGTCGACATCGGCCTGTGCTACGGCTGGATCTCCGGCCAACGCCGTTCCCTCGACGCGCAGTTCTACCTGCAGAAGTACGTGCCGCGCAGACCGCGGAGCCTGTGGTCGCAGGTGAACGTGGAGAAGGTCGCGGAGTTGACGGCTCTCGGCCGCATGCGTGAACCCGGCCTGGCGGAGGTGCGGAAGGCGCAGGAGGACGGGCGGTGGGCGGGGGCCTACGCCTCGCAGAAGTCCGCGACGGTACCGGAGGACGTCACCGCGGCGCTGGCCGAACACCCGGATGCGAGGGTGGCGTTCGAGGCGCTCGACCGGACCGGGCGCTACCTGGCGATCCTCCCGGTCCTCCAGGCCCGCACCCCGGAGACCCGCCGGACCCGTCTCGACCGCGCGGTGGCCCTCCTGGCCGCGGGACACCGCCGCCGCGACGACGACTGAGGTCCGGGAGGGCGCCGAGGAAGGCGACCGGACCCGGCCGGATCGTCACCGTGTCGGCCCGCGTCCGCCCGGCGGTGCCCGGCGGACGCGGGCCAGGATGAGGACCGTGTCGTCCGTGGCGGAGCCGTCGGGGAGGAGTTCGGCGAGGATGCGGTCGGCGGCCTCCTCCAGGGAGTCGACGGGAGCGGCGAGCCGGCTGCGGAGGGTGTCGACGCCGGTGTCGATGTCCTGGCCGCGGGCCTCGACGAGGCCGTCGGTGTAGAGGGCGACGACGGCGCCCTCGGGGACGTCGACCGTGATCGAGCGGTAGTCCACGCCGCCCACCCCCAGCGGGATGCCGAGGTCCTCGCCGAGGGCGCGGACGGTGCCGTCCGGGTTGCGGACCAGCGGCGGCAGGTGGCCGGCGTTGGCGATGCGGGCGCTGCCGGTGTTGGGGTCGTAGTCGAGGTACAGGCAGGTCGCCCATTCGATGCCCGCCTCCTGGGCGCAGTCGTCGAGTTCGGCGAGGAGGGCAGCCGGATCGTCGGAGGTGTGCCGGGCCAGGGTCTTGGCGGTGATCCGCAGCCGGCCCATGGCCGCGGCGGCGAGGACGCCGTGCCCCATGACGTCGCCGACGACGAGGGCCACCCGGCCGCCGGGCAGGTCGATGGCGTCGTACCAGTCGCCGCCGACCTCGGTGACACGGCCGCCCGGCAGGTAGCGGTGGGCGATGTCGACGTACGGGCCGGCGGCCGGGGCGCTGGGCAGCAGGGCCCGCTGGAGGGTGAGCGCGATGTCCTGGATCCGGCCGTAGAGACGGGCGTTGTCCAGGCAGAGGGCGGCCCGGGAGGCGAGTTCGCCGGCGAGGCGGAGGTCTTCCGTGGCGAAGGCGGGGCGGCGGGCGGACCGGCCGAAGATGGCGAGGCCCTGCACGGTGCCGCGTGCGATGAGCGGTGCGATGAGGATGTCGGCGAAGCCGCTGTCCAGCAGCAGCCGGGCGCGCTGCGGGTGGGCGACGGTCCGGGCGAGGAACTCCGCGTCGACCGGGACGGACAGGGGGCGCCCGGTGCTCAGCATTTCGTGGATGCTGGAGCCGGGCGGGTAGACGACCCGCTCCAGGCTGCCGAGGAGTTCGTCGGCGGCGGGGGCGTCGAGGACGGTGCCCGAGGCGATGCGCCGGGTGATGAGCGGCAGTTGCGGGTCGAAGTCCTCGGTCTCGTCCATCCATTCCACGAGTTCGACGACGCAGCCGTCCGCGAAGTCGGGCACGGCCGCCTGGACGAGTTCGTGCGCGGTGACGTCGAGGTCGAGGGTGGTGCCGATGCGGGCCGCGGCCCGATCGAGGAGGGCGAGGCGCTGCCGGGCGGCGCTGGCTTCGAGGATGGCGCGCTCCCGGTCGGTGACGTCGACCATCAGGCCGCCGACGCCGCGCCGGGTGTCTCCGGCTCCGCTCAGCGGGAAGAAGCTGACCGAGCGGACCTGGTCGAGGTCCGGGCGGCCGGGGGTGCGCAGTCCGACGAGGGCGCCGACGACGGTGAGGCCGCCACGGGCGACGGCCCGCAGCATCCGCTGGTACTCGCCGCCGTCCGAGGTGAGCATGATGTCGTCGACGGGGCGCCCGAGGTGGTCGGTGAGGGAGATGCCGTCCATGTCCGCCAGGGCCTGGTTGAGGTGGACGTAGCGCAGGTCCTCGTCGAGCATGACCAGGCCGATCGGGCAGGTCTTGAAGAGGGTGTCGAGGAAGACGAGGTTGGTCTTGACCCGGTCGAGGTCCGCGCCGCGGGCCGCCAGTCCCAGGACGATGCCGGCGCCCGTCGGGCCGGTCAGGGGGAAGCCCCGGAGCCCGCAGTCGAAGACCTCGCCGCTCTCGTGCAGCGCGGGCATCCGTACCCGCCAGTATCCGAGGGTCCGGGCGCGCTCGACGAACCGGGCCGCACCGCCCGGCTCCCCCGCGGACGGCGGCGGGAAGAGGTCCGCGGCGGGCCGGGACAGCACGGCCTCGGCCGGGTGCCCGAAGAGGGCCCGCGCTCCCGGGCCCCAGTAGCAGACCCGCTCCTCCGCGTCGATGCCGAAGACGGCCACGGCCACGTCCTCCAGCAGCGCCCCCGGTTCGGAGCGGAGCGGACTGGGCTCCTGCTCGCCCCCCGGCCGGGACGCTGGCATCGCCTGGCCCCCTTCCGCGCACGGCCCGCCCGGTGCACGCACGGCCCGCGCGGGTGGCTGTCCGGGCCCGCACGGCAGGTCGCGGGCCGCCTCCTCAATTCTGCGCGCCCTGCGGGCCGAGGACACCACCGGCGGCAGACCGTGGCCGCCGTACGACGCACGGTGACGGCAGTGACCGCAGTGACCGCGGTGCCGCGGTGGCCGCCGCGGTGGCCGCGGCGGGCCGGGGACGGTTTCCCGGGCGGGCCGGGCACCGGGCGACGGAAACCCTCCGGGCCTGCCGCGCTGTTTTCCGCCACGCCGGACCCGACGCACGCCGTACGGTCCGGCCCCCGCTGTAGCCTGGGGCTGCCATCTCACGACCTGGGCGCACACTGCCATGGGGGATGCCGTGGGGGACCCGGACCCGGACCGCGGACGGAACACCACCGATCAGCCCGACCCGTCCGCAACAGCGGGGACACCCGTACGGGCTGCGGCCGACGACGAAAGCGGCGCGGCGGCGTTCCCCGCGCAATTGCGCCGACTGCGGGTGGAACGGGGCATGTCGCTGGCGGGCCTGGCCCGCCAGACGCACTACAGCAAGGGCTACCTGAGCAAGATCGAGACCGGTGCCAAGCGGGTCACCGTGGATGTGGCGCTGCGCTGCGACCGGGTGCTGGAGGCCGACGGGACGCTGCTGCGGCTGGCCCGGGAGGCGGAGGCGGCCGCGGCCCGGGCCGCCTCCTCGGTCCCCGCGCGTGCTCCTGCCCCGGGCATCCCGGCCGCAGCCACCGGCCCAGCGTCCGCGGCCGGTTCGCCGTCCGCCCCGAAGGCGGACGCGGAATGCCCCTACCGGGGCCTGGCGGCCTTCACCGACCGGGACGCGGACCGGTTCTTCGGCCGGGAGCGTGCGACCGCCGCGCTCGTCGAGCGGCTCTTCGAGCGGATCGGCTGCGGCCCGCTGCTGCTGGTGGGCCGGTCCGGCGCGGGCAAGTCCTCGCTGCTGAGCGCCGGTCTGGTGCCGGCGCTGCGGCGCCGCGGCGGATTCCCGTCGGCGGGCGCCGACTCGTGGCCGGTCGTGCGGTTCACGCCGACCGCGCATCCCCTGCAGGAGCTGCTGGACTGCACCGCGAAGGTCCTGGGCGGCGGTCTCGGCATCACCCCGCAGGAGCTGGCCGAGCGGCCCGAACGGCTCCTGGAGGCGGTGGGGCGGCGGGGGCGCACGGTACGGCCGGTTTTGCTCGTCGACCAGTTCGAGGAGGTTTTCACCCTCTGCGGTGACGAGGAGGAGCGGCACGCCTTCGTCCGGGTGCTCTGCTCCGTGGCCGCGGCCGAACCGGAGCCGGCACCGGAGGCGGAGCCCGCAGCGGGGGCAGGTGCTGCGCGGCCCGGTGCCGCCGTCGTGGTCCTCGGCCTGCGCGCCGACTTCTCCGGCAACTGCCTCGACCTGCCCGACCTCGCCGCGGTCTTCACCGATGGGCTGTTCGTCCTGCCGCCCATGTCCGTGGCCGAGCTCAGGGAGGCCGTCGCCCGCCCGGCGGAGCGCGCCGGCCTCGCCCTCGAACCGGGCCTGGTGCCCCTGCTGCTGCGGGACGCCGGAGTGGGCGACGGCCTCGCCGCCGGCCCGGACGGGACCGGGTCCGCGGCTCCGTCCGGCGCGCTGCCGCTGGTGTCGCACGCACTGCTGGCGACCTGGCAGCGGCGCGAGGGGGCGGTGCTGACCGTCGCCGGCTACGAGCACACCGGCGGTATCCGGGGGGCCGTCGCGCAGACCGCCGAGAGCGCGTTCGCCCGGCTGTACCCGGCGGAGCAGCGGATGGTGCGCCGGATCCTGGTGGCCCTGGTGCACGTCGCCGAGGGCACCGGGCCGACCCGCCGCCGGATGGGCCGGGCCGCGCTGCTGGAGCAGTTCGCGGACGGGGCGGCACCGGCCGCGCGGGCGCTGGACGCCTTCGTCCGGGCCCGGCTCGTCACGGCGGACCGCGACACCGTGGAGATCACCCACGAGGCCCTGCTGCACGCCTGGCCGCGGCTGCACGGCTGGCTCCACGCGGACCGCGACGGGCTGCTGATCCACCGTCAGCTGGCAGAGGCGGCCGCCGAGTGGGAGCGCGAGGGCCGCGACCCGTCGGTCCTGCACCGCGGGACCCGGCTGGAGACCGCCCGGTCCTGGGCCGAGGAGCTCGGCGGGGGGAGCCGGCTCACCCCGCCGGAGGCGGAGTTCCTGGCTGCGAGCACGGCCGCCGAGGACGCCCGGCGGACTCAGGACCGGCGCCGGGTCCGGCGCCGGCAGCGGACGCTGGCGCTGCTGCTGGTGCTGCTGGTGCTGGCCGTGAGCGCGGGCGGGGTCGCGTACCGGCAGCGGGGGCAGGCCCTCGACCAGGAACGCGTCGCCCGGTCGCACGCGCTCGCCGCGGAGTCGGCCTCGCTGGCGGCCGGCCGGCCGGAGGCTTCGATGCGGCTCGCGGAGGAGGCCTACCGGACGAAGGCGACCCCGCAGGCGCGCGGGGCGCTGCTGAGCACCCAGTCGCTGCCCTTCCTCGCCCGGCTCGTCGGGCACAGCGGCCCGGTCAACGCGGTGGTCTTCGCCCCGGGCAAGCGGCTGCTGGCGACGGCCGGTTCGGACGGGAAGGTGCTGCTGCGCCGGCTCTCCGACCGGCGGACGTCCGTGACGCTGACCATGCCCGGGCGGGTCCGGTCGGTCGCCTTCAGCCCCGACGGCCGAACCCTCGCGGCGACGTCCACCGAGGGCCCCGTACGGCTGTGGGACACCGCGGGGCGGGTCACGGCCGAGCTCCCGGCGGAGACGGCGGGCGCCCGGGCCGTGGCGTTCTCCCCCGACGGGCGCACCCTCGCCGTGGCGGCCGCCGACGGCTCGGTGCAGGTGCGGGATCCGGCGGGCGGGGCGGGCCCGGCGACGCAGGTCCTCACCGGGCACACGGGGAGGGTCGAGGCGCTGGCGTACGCACCGGACGGCAGGACCCTGGCCTCGGCCGGCGCCGACCGGACGGTGCGGCTGTGGGACCCCTCCGGGGACCGTCCCCCCGCCGTCCTGGAGGGGCACACCGGCGGCGTACTGGGCTTGGCGTTCGCCCCGGACGGGCGGAGCCTCGCCAGCGGCGGCAGCGACCGCACGGTCCGGCTGTGGGACGTGGCCGGGCGGCGGGGGACCGCGACGCTGACCGGGCACAGCGACGACGTCAACGCGGTCGCCTACCTGCCGGACGGCACGACGGTCGTCAGCGCCGGCGGCGACGGGACGACCCGGCTGTGGGACGTGCGCAGCGGCCGGCCGACGGCCGCGCTGTCGGGGCACACCGACTACGTGCTCGCGCTCGCCGTGGACCCGGCGGGGGCGATGCTGGCCACGGCCTCGTTCGACCAGTCCGTCGTGCTGTGGGACCTGCGGGGTCCGGTGCTGGCCTCCCGGCCGTTCGCCGAGGTCTGGCACGCCGCGTACAGCCCGGACGGGAAACTGCTGGCCACCGCCGACGGCGACCACACGGTGCGGCTGTGGGACGTGCCGGGGCGGCGCCCGGCCGCGGTCTTCGAGGGGCACACGGAGACCGTGTACGGGGTGGCGTTCGCCCCGGACGGGCGGACCCTGGCCTCGGCAGGCTCCGACGGCACGGTCCGGCTGTGGGACGTCGCCGCGCGGACGCCGCTCGCCACGCTGACCGGCCACGGCGGCACCGTGTACGCGGTCGCGTTCGCCCCGGACGGGCGGACGCTCGCCTCGGCGTCTTCCGACCGCACGGTCCGACTGTGGGACGTGCCCGGGCGGGCGCCCCTGGCCACCCTCACCGGCCACAGCGACTTCGCCAACGACGTCGTGTTCAGCCCCGACGGGCGCACCCTGGCGAGCGCCGGGGACGATCTGACGGTCCGCCTGTGGGACGTCGCCGGCCGGGCCCCGCTGGCCACCCTCACCGGGCACGCGGGCGCGGTGCGGGCCGTGGCCTTCGGCCCGGACGGGCGGACCCTGGCGAGCTGCGGCAACGACGGCACCGTACGCCTGTGGGACGCGCGGCGGTACGCGGTCACGGCGGTGCTGGCCGGGCACGTCGGCGCCGCCCGGGGCATCGCCTTCTCCCCGGACGGGCGGACCCTGGCCAGCAGCGGCAACGACCGCACGGTCCGACTGTGGGACGTGCCCGGGCGGCGCCTGTGGGCCGCCCTGACGGGTCATGGGAACGCGGTGTGGGGCGTGGACTTCTCGCCCGACGGGCGGACGGTGGCCAGCAGCAGCACCGACGGCACGGTCCGGCTGTGGAACCCGGACCCGGCAGCCCGGCTCGCGGCCGTCTGCCGGCTCGGCTCGGCCCACGGGCCGTCGGACGGCCCGTCCGGCAACCTGCCCGACAACATGTCCGACCATCCGCCCGCCGGATCATCCGACCATCCGTCGGACGGGCCGTCCGGCAGCCCCGCGGACGCGCGGGAGACGGCGGCGCGCTGCACCGGAAACCCCTGAACGGCAGGGGTTTCCCAAGGGTTTCCCGTTGCCCGTACGGGTGGGGTCACGTCCGGATCTCGACGCCGCGGCCGCGGGACCAGCAGGCTCGTCCCGTACCCGCCGCAGCGACAGAAACGGGGTCCCCCATGCTTCGCCGGTCCGCTCCCCTCGCCACGCTCATCGCGCTCCTGGCCTTCCTCCTGGGGGCACCCGTCCCGGTCCCGGCAGCCGCCGACACCTCGTGCCGGGTCCTGGCCCCGGGGGCCTCCCCGGAGGCCGAACGGGCGGTCGCCGCCGCCTGCGAGCAGGTCGCCGCCGGCGTCTGGTACACCTGGGGCGGTGGTCACGGACCGGAGCCGGGTGCCACGTACGGCCGGGTGGACCCCAACGACCCGGCCAGCGAGCACGATCCCGAACGGCTCGGCTTCGACTGCTCGGGCCTGGTCCGGTACGCGTATGCGCGGGCCACCGGCTCGGACGTCCTGGACGGCACCGCGTCCTCCCAGTACTACACGCACCGCGCGGCCGAGCGCTTCACGGCCGGCCAGGGCCTCGCACCGCTCCTCCCCGGCGACCTGCTCGTGTGGGGGACCTCCCAGGACCTGCACCACATCGCCGTCTACCTGGGGGCGGGCAGGATGGCGGAGGCCCGGCAGTCCGGCACGAAGCTGATGGTCAGTGACGTGCGGCTGTCCGGCGACTACCACGGGGCGGTGCGCGTCAACCCCGGTCCCGTGACGGGGTCCCTCTTCCGGACGTGGGGCACCGGTGTCTGGACCAAGGCCCTCCCGTCCGTCTCGGCCGCCCGCGTGTACGCCTTCCCGGGGCCGACGACGATCCGCGTCCAGTGCCAGAAGCACGCCG
>NZ_JACBGN010000195.1 GCF_013401435.1 Streptomyces sp. BR123 | reverse complement strand
CCGCTGCACCAGACCCCGGCCCACCCCGACTACCCCAGCGGCCACACCACCTACGCCGGGGCCTCGGAGGTGATCCTGGACGCCCTCACCGGAGCCCGCACCGCGCCGTTCACGCTGACGAGCCAGACCGCGCCGGGCGTGCGCCGGACCTACACCGGCTGGGCCGAGCTGACCCGCGAGAACGTCGACGCGCGTGTCTTCTCGGGGATCCACAGCCGCTCGGCCGACGAGGCGGGCGTCGTCCTCGGCAAGACGGTCGCGCTGCACGCCCTGCGCCACGCCGACCGGCTCTTCGAGCCGAAGGGCACGGGTCGCCCGTAGTGGCTCAGCGGCCCGGGGGCGGGTGCGCGGCCGTCGTCCGCACCGGCCCCGGACCCGTCCGATGGCCCGGGTCGGTGCTCTGGGGCATGCCTCACACGCCGGTCGGGCAGGGGTGGGCGCGGCAGGGCGGACCGGCGGTAGACGATCCGCGGATCGAACAAACGTTTCGCACGGATATTCGAATTGCCTTATGGTGGAGACGGGGGAGGTGTTCCACGAACGAAGCAGGAGGCTGCGGGTGCCCGGGTTTACGCATCTGCACACCGTTTCGGGGTTCTCCGTGCGCTACGGAGGCTCCCACCCCGAACGGCTGGCGGAGCGTGCCGCCGAGCGGGGCATGGACGCCCTCGCCCTGACCGACCGGGACACCCTCGCGGGTGCGGTGCGGTTCGCGAAGGCATGCGCGGAGGCCGGGATCCGGCCGCTGTTCGGGACCGACCTGGCCGTGTCGGCCGCGCCCACGGCAGGAGGCGCCGACGGTTCCGGTTCCGGCGCGGAGGCGTCGCACCGGCGGCGGCCCCCCGTCAGGGGCGGGGCTTTCGTGGACGAGTCCGCGCCCCGGGCCGTCTTCCTCGCCCGCGACGGAGCCGTCGGCTGGGCCGAGCTGTGCCGCATGGTCACCGCCGCCCACGCCGGGCAGGGCGCCGATGCCCCGGGAGCCCCGGAAGCCCCCGGCATCCCCGGCGTCCCGGGCATTCCGGCCGGGCGGCCCGTACTGCCCTGGGACGCCCTGCACGGCACGGGCGTGTACGTCCTGCTCGGCCCCGGCTCCGAGGTCGGGCGGGCTCTGACCGCCGGCCGGCCCGACCGGGCCGCGCGGCTGCTCGCGCCCTGGCGGGAGGTCTTCGGGGACTCCCTGCGCCTGGAGGCCGTCCACCACGGCCGCACCGGGACCGGCCCCGGCTCGCTGCGGCTGGCCGCCCGCACCGTCGGCTTCGCCGACGAGCAGGGTGTCCCGGCCGTGCTGACCAACGCCGTCCGCTACGCCGACCCCGGCCAGGGCCCGGTCGCCGACGTCCTCGACGCGGCCCGCCGCCTGGTCCCCGTCGATCCCCGCGGCCCCCTCGACAGCGGAGAGCGCTGGCTCAAGTCCCCGGCCGCCATGGCCGAGGCCGCCGACCGGATCACCCGGGCCGCCGGCCTCGGCCCGGCCGACGCGCGCCGGCTGCTCGCGGAGACCCGGCGCACCGCCGAGGCCTGCGCGGTGGACCCCGAGGACGACCTCGGCATCGGCTCCGTGCACTTCCCCGAGGCCCACCTCGTCGGCGCCGCCCACCGCACCGCCCAGCGGGTCCTCGCCTCCCGCGCCTCCGCCGGCATGGTGCTGCGCGGCTACGCGGACGACCCCGCCTACTGGGAGCGGATGCACCACGAGCTCGACATCATCGCCTACCACGGGTACGCCTCGTACTTCCTGACGGTCGCCCGGGTCGTCGACGACGTACGGGAGATGGGCATCCGCGTGGCCGCCCGCGGCTCCGGCGCCGGCTCCCTCGTCAACCACCTACTCGGCATCGCCCACGCAGACCCCGTCGCACAGGGCCTGCTGATGGAGCGCTTCCTGTCCAAGCGCCGCCACGTCCTGCCCGACATCGACATCGACGTGGAGTCCGCCCGCCGGCTGGAGGTCTACCGCAGGATCATCGACCGGTTCGGCACCGAGCGCGTCGCCACGGTCTCCATGCCCGAGACCTACCGCGTCCGGCACGCCATCCGCGACGTCGGCGCCGCCCTGTCCATGGACCCGGCCGCCGTCGACCGGCTCGCCAAGGCCTTCCCGCACATCCGGGCCCGCGACGCCCGCGCGGCCCTCGCCGAACTGCCCGAGCTGCGCGGCGTGCGCGAGGAGGAGCACGGGCGGCTGTGGGAGCTCGTCGAGGCGCTGGACGCGCTGCCGCGCGGGACCGCGATGCACCCGTGCGGGGTGCTGCTCTCCGACGCCTCCCTCCTCGCCCGCACCCCCGTGGTGCCCACCAGAGGCGAAGGCTTCCCCATGTCCCAGTTCGACAAGGACGACGTGGAGGAGCTCGGCCTGCTCAAACTCGACGTGCTGGGCGTGCGGATGCAGTCCGCGATGGCGCACGCGGTCGCGGAGATCCGGCGCACCACCGGAGAGGAGCTCGACCTGGACGACCCCGCGCAGGTGCCGCCCGGCGACCGGGCCACGTACGAGCTCATCCGCTCGGCCGAGACGCTGGGCTGCTTCCAGATCGAGTCGCCGGGCCAGCGCGACCTGGTGGGGCGGCTCCAGCCGGCCACCTTCCACGACCTGGTCGTCGACATCTCGCTGTTCCGGCCCGGGCCGGTGGCCGCCGACATGGTGCGGCCGTTCATCGAGGCCCGGCACGGGCGGGCCCCCGCCCGCTTCCCGCACCCGGACCTGGCTCCGGCGCTGGAGGAGACGTACGGGGTGGTGGTCTTCCACGAGCAGATCATCGAGATCGTGGACGTCCTGACCGGCTGCGGGCGGGACGAGGCGGACCGGGTCCGGCGCGGGCTCTCCGACCCCGAGTCGCAGCCGCGGATCAAGGCGTGGTTCGCGGCGCGGGCGGCCGAACGGGGCTACTCGGCCGAGGTGATCGGCCGGACCTGGGAGATCGTGGAGGCCTTCGGCAGCTACGGCTTCTGCAAGGCGCACGCGGTGGCCTTCGCCGTGCCCACGTACCAGTCGGCCTGGCTGAAGGCGCACCACCCGGCGGCGTTCTACGCCGGCCTGCTCACCCACGACCCCGGCATGTACCCGAAGCGGCTGCTGCTCGCGGACGCGCGTCGGCGCGGCGTGCCGGTGCTGCCGCTGGACGTGAACCGGTCGGCGGTGGCCCACCGCGTCGAACCGGTACCCGGCGAGCCCCCGGTGTGGGGGCTCCGGCTGGCCCTGTCCGACGTCCACGGCATCAGCGAGGCCGAGGCGCTGCGCATCGAGGACGGACAGCCGTACGGATCGCTGCGCGACTTCTGGGACCGGGCCCATCCCGGCCACCCGGTGGCCCAACGGCTCGTCCAGGTCGGCGCGCTGGACGCCTTCGGCGCCAACCGGCGAGACCTGCTGCTGCACCTGGCCGAACTGCACGGCGCGCAGCGGCGGCCGGCCGGCGCCCGGGGCAGCGTCCAACTCCCGCTGGACGGCGGGCGGTCGACGGCCCCGGTCGGCCTGCCCGACCTGACCGAAGAGGAGCGGCTCAGCGCGGAGCTGGGCGTCCTCGGCATGGACGCCTCCCGGCACCTGATGGGCGACCACCACGCCTTCCTGGCGGAGCTGGGCGTGGTCCCGGCCCGCCGGCTGCGCGAGGTCGAGCACGGCCGGACCGTGCTGGTCGCGGGGGCCAAGGCGGCCACCCAGACCCCGCCGATCCGGTCCGGGAAACGGGTCATCTTCACGACCCTGGACGACGGGACGGGCCTGGTCGACCTCGCCTTCTTCGACGACAGCCACGAGGCCTGCGCGCACACCGTCTTCCACTCGTTCCTGCTGCTGGTCAGGGGCGTCGTGCAGCGGCGCGGGCCGCAGAGCCTCAGCGTGGTCGGCGCGGCCGCGTGGAACCTGGCCGAGCTGGTGGAACTGCGCCGCTCCGGCGGCCCGTCCGCAGTCGCGGCCCGGCTGGCGGAGCCGCCGCCGGGCACGGACGGATCCGAGCACGGTGCCGGTGCCGGTGCCGACACCGGGTCCGGTTCGGCGTCCGCCGACTCAGGCCGCCGCATCCACCTGCCCACCGGGTACGAGATGAACCCGTGGGCTGACCTCCAGCCCGCCGGCGACCGCGCCGCGACCGGCCGCAAGCTGTGGCACTCCAGCCCGGGGAGCGCGGGATGACGGCCCCGGAGAACGGCGTCCTGCACGTACGGTGCGCCCCGGCACTGCCCGAGGAGGGGTACCGCGAAGTCCTGGAGCTGCTGCGGGAGTTCTCCCCGACGGTCCAGGCCCTGCCGCCCCGGGCGGCACTGGTCCACGTACGCGGCGCCCGGCGCTACTTCGGCGCGGACGCCCGCCGGATCGCCGAGCTGGTACGGCTGCGCGCCGTGGCCCGGCTCGGCACGGACGTGCGGATCGGGGTCGCCGCGACCTGGGCGGTCGCGGCCACGGCCTCCGCGCGGGTGCCCGCGCCCGGCGGCGTCCTGGCCGTGCCCGAGGACGGCGTGGACGGCTTCCTCGGGCCGCTGCCGGTGGAGGAACTGCACGGCATCGGCCCCCGGCAGGCGGAGGCGCTGCGCGGGTACGGACTGCATACCGTCGGCGCGGTGGCGTCCGTCTCCGCGGGCACCGTCGAGCGGATCCTGGGCCGGCGGGACGGCCGGCTGGCCGCGGAGCGGGCCCGCGGGATCGACCCGCGCCCCGTCACCCCGAAGGACCTGCCCGCATCGGCTGCCGTCCGGAGCGGGTTCACCCGGCCCGAGCTCGACGGCCCGCACGCCCGGGCCGTGCTCCTCGGCCTGGTGGTCCGGCTGGGGGCGGTGCTGCGCGGCCGCCGGCAGGCGGCCCGGGCCCTGTCGCTGACCCTCCGGTTCGCCGGGGGCGGGCACTGGGAGAAGGCCCGCCGGCTCCCGGAGGCCTCCGCCCACGACGAGGACCTGCGAGCGGCGGCGTACCGCCTGCTGGACGCGGCCGGACTGCAACGGGCCCGGCTGACCGGCATGGTGCTGCGCGCCGAGGAGCTGACGGATTCCGCGCGGGTGTCCCGGCAGCTGTCGCTGGACCCGGTCCGCGAGGCGCGGCTGACGGTGGAGGCGGCCGTGGACCGCGCGAACGCGCGTTTCGGCCCCGGCACGGTCCGCCCTGCAGCCACCTTCCGCAGGGTGGCGTGACCGCGGAGAGGGCGCGCCGCAGATTTTTTACTGACGCGTAACTTCCCAGTTTTGCTACTCGACCGTAATTTGGCGTCAGCAGCACGCCTTGTGATCCGGATCACGGGATGAGCCCCCACGTCCATTCCCCTTGAGCCGCAAGGAGATCACTCGATGCTGCCCTGGCTGGGACGCCTGCTCCGCCCGCTGGCCGTCCTCCTCCTCACCGCCGCCGCCCTCGCCGCCCCCACCGGCACGGCACAGGCCGCCTCCGCACCGAGCACCGGCTGGAACAACTGGTCCTGCAAGCCGTCCGCCGCCCACCCCCGCCCGGTGGTCCTCGTGCACGGCACCCTCGGCAACTCCGTCGACAACTGGCTCGGCTTCGCCCCCTACCTCGTCCACCGCGGGTACTGCGTCTACTCGCTCGACTACGGCCAGCTGCCCGGCGTCCCCTTCTTCCACGGGCTGGGCCCCGTCGACAAGTCCGCCGGACAGCTCTCCGCCTTCGTCGACCGGGTGCTGGCCGCCAGCGGCGCCGCCGAGGTCGACATCGTCGGCCACTCCCAGGGCGGCATGATGCCGAACCACTACCTCAAGTTCCTCGGCGGGGCCGACAAGGTCAACGCGCTGGTCGGACTGGCGCCCGACAACCACGGCACGACCCTGTCCGGCCTCACCGCACTGCTCCCGTACTTCCCCGGCGCCGCGGACCTGATCAGCTCCAAGACCCCCGGCCTCGCCGACCAGATCGCCGGATCCCCCTTCCTCGCCGCGCTGAACGCCGGCGGGGACACCGTGCCAGGCGTCCAGTACACGGTGATCGCGACGAAGTACGACGAGGTGGTCACGCCCTACCGCAGCGGCTTCCTCCAAGGCACCGGGAACAACGTGCGCAACGTCGTCCTGCAGGACCTGTGCCCGCTGGACCTCTCCGAGCACGTCGCCATCGGGCTCACCTCCCGGATCGCCTGGCACGAGGCGCTCAACGCCCTCGACCCCTCGAACGCCGAACGGACCACCTGCGCCTCGGTCTTCGACTGACCCCGGCCAGGCTAGCCGCGGCCGTCGCCGCGGCCGGCCGTCGCCCGGCGGCGGGCCGCCGCGAACAGCACGGCCGAGCCGAGGGCCAGCACGCCCGCTCCGGCGATCGCGATCGCCGGGGTGGCGCTGCTGCCGCCGGTCTGCGCCGCTGCCCGCGGGCGCGTCCGGCGCGGCCGCGCCGAGCGCGGTGACGCCGTTCGTCTTCGGGTCGTCGTCGCCGTGGCCGTTGTGCTCCACCGAGGACCTGCCCTGCCCGTCCGCGATCTGGCGGTCCGTCGGGGCCTCGGGGGCGGGCGGCTCCGAAGGCCGGGTCTCCGGCTTGCCACTGCGCTTGCCGCTGGGCCCGGCACTCGGGACGGTACCGTTGCCGCCGCCCTGCATGCCTGGGTCGGTGGCCATCGCGAACGGGGCCGGCTCCAGGTCCGACCAGGTCAGCGGCTTCGACGGATCGTAGCCGTCCTTCGTGACGTACAGCTCGAAGGTGCCCCGGTGCGGAGCGGTCCCCTTTTGACGCTCTCTCCCGTGAGCGGGGGAGATTCCCACCGGGCCGCCACTGTTGAGTGGCGGTCGGAGGTGGTTCCTGTTTCATCACCCACTGCCTGGCTTGCCAGGTCTTATACGGGCTCCGCAGGCGTTTTACGTGTCCGGGCGTCCCTCGGCCACGATCCGCCGTCCTTCACGGCGAAGGTTGAGTTCTGCGTTCTCGTTCCGGTCGTGGGCCATCCCGCAGGAGCACACCCAGTGCCGGATCTTGAGCCCTTCCTGTCCCTTCGGGCCCTCGATGCTGCCGCAGGCGGAGCACAACTGGGTGCTGGGGAACCAGCGGGAGACCTTGGCGAAGGTGCGCCCGTACCGGTGGCATTTGGCTGCGAGGGTGCGGGCGAACATGCCCAGGGACTGGTCGTGGACGGACTTGACGCGGTTGCTGTTGCGGGTGCCCATGCCCTTCACGTTCAGGTCCTCCAGGTACACGGCTTGGCTCTCGCGCGTGATTCTGGTGGTTTCCTGCTCGATGAAGTCGCGTCGCTGGTCCGCGATCTTGGCGTGGATCTTCGCTACGGCGAGCTTGGCCTTCCGCCGGTTGGCAGAGCCCTTCCGGGCGCGGGACAGGGTGCGCTGCGCACGACGGAGTTTCTTCTCCTGGCGGCGGAAGAACTTCGGTGAGGTGATCTTCCGGCCGCGCAGGACGGCGTAGGTGGACAGGCCCAGGTCGATGCCGGTCTCGGTGTCGTCCAGGTCCAGTTCCGGCAGCGGCTTGTCCTCGGCCTCCACGACGAAGGAGGCGAAGTACCTGTCGGCTGCGTCCTTGATGACCGTCACGGACGACGGGGCGGAGGGAAGCTCACGAGACCAGCGGACTTCGACGTCGCCGATCTTCGGAAGCCGGAGCTTACGGTCGGCGGTGATCGAGAACCGGGCATTGGTGGTGAACCGCACGGCCTGGCGGCTGGTCTTCTTCTTGAACTTCGGCGGCCCCATCTTCGCGCCTCTGCGGGTGCCGTTCTTCGACGCGAAGAAGTTGGAGTATGCGGCCTCCAGATCCCGCAGGGACTGCTGGAGGACCACCGCCGACACCTCGGACAGCCAGGCCCGCTCCTCGGTCCTCTTCGCCTCGGTGACCACCCGCTTGGACAAGTCACCCGCTTTCGGACGGGGTACATCAGCCTTGTAGGCGTCCTTGCAGATACGCAGCGCATCGTTCCACACCATGCGCGCACACCCGAACGTCCTGGCCAACGTGGCACGCTGGGGGCTGTTCGGGTACACGCGGAAGCTGTACCGAAGCTGCACGGCGACACCGTATTGCACTTGATTTATGGCTGAGTATTAGAACATTTACCCTGGTGAGCACGGTGCTTTCGCGCTTCCCGCGCACTTGGTTTTCATGAACGAAGAACCGGCACGAGGCCCCAGCGGAGAAGCTTCCCGCAGCACTCTCTTGAAAGCCGTTCCCGTCAGCTGAGGAGGGCGGTCAGGCCGGCGGGCGCGTGGGCCTGACGTTCCAGGGCGTCGAGGGCGCGGACCGCCTCCGTGGCCGCCCGCGGGTCGGTGGCCGCGAGACCGCTCGCCGCGAACTCGTCCTCGTCCAGCCGCAGCACCGAGGAGCCGTCCGCCGACACCCACAGGTCGAGGTCGAGGTCGACCACCCGGACCTCGCCGCCCTCCACCACGGCCGGGCGGGTGATGTCGCAGTACCAGCCCTTGAGGACCCCCGCGCCGGTGCGCACCTCCTTCACCGCGTACCAGCGCGTCCGCCAGAAGTGCTCGGTGAACACGTCGCCCGGCTCGAAGCGCACGAACCCGAAGTCCCGTACGCCGTCCGCCGCCCACGGGGCCCGTACGGTGATCCGGTCGCCGGTGTCGGCCACCACGTCCGCCGGGTAGCGGATCTTGGTGCGGCCGGCCTTGGAGAGGGCGACCGTCACCGCCTCGGGCTCAGCCATGGAGTTCCCTCACGTAGCGGACCTCGCTCGCGCCGACCTCGTACCCGAACCGCCGGTTGACGGCGAGCATGGGCCCGTTCTCCGTGTCGTTGCCGGTGAAGGCCACGCGGTAGCCGGCCGCGCGGGCCCGGCGCAGGGAGTCCGTCTTGGCGAGCTTGGCCAGGCCGCGGCCGCGGTAGCCGGCGAGGGTGCCGGTCATCGCCGAGGCGTACCGGGTCTCGCCGTCGGTGCGGGCCGCGGTGAACGCGGCCACGGCCCCGTCGACGAGGACGACCGAGGTCAGCTCGTGGTCGAGCTCCGGGTCCTGCCAGATCGTGCGCAGCCAGTCCTCGTAGTCGTCCAGGACGACCGGCACGTCGCCCGGCTCGTCCGCGGTCGCCGCCGCGTCCGCCTCGAACAGCGGGCGCGGGTCGCCGGCGAACGCGGAGCCGGGGCGCAGTTCCACGCCGGGCGGCAGCTCCCGCGGGTACGGGGGCAGCTCTGCGGTGGTCAGGTCCAGGCGCAGGAAGTGCGCGGAACGGCTCGGACGGTAGCCGCGGCGCTCGGCGTAGGCACGCGAGGGGGCCTCGTCGGGCACCCAGGAGAACACCTTCACCGCGCCCAGGGCCGAGACGTGCTCCTCGGCCGCGCGCAGCAGGGCGGTGCCCGCGCCGCGTCCGCGGTGGCCGGGGTCCACGTGGACGTTGGCGGAGGACAGGCCCGGCTCGGCGCTGTCGTGGGCGATGCCCACCTGGGCGGTCCCGATGACGAGGCCGTCGCCGTCCTCGGCGACCAGGATGCGGTGGTGCTCGTCCGGGTGGGCGCCGACCAGTTCGAAGGCCACGCCGCCCGCCGTCGAGATCATGAAGGGCAGCGTCGCGCGGCGCACACGGACAACGGCCTCCACGTCCGGCGGGTCGCCGGGGCGGAGGTCGCGGATCGATACGGTCATGGGGCCGACGGTAGGCGCAGGGCGCGGGCGGACGCCTCCGAATTTCCCGCGGGATGGGGGAGAATCGGCCGGGTGACCTCGACGAACCTGAACATCCGGATCGACGGATCGGCCGGCGCGGCCGCCCCGTACGAGCAACTGCGCGCGCAGATCGCCGAGGCGGCGAGGGCGGGGCGGCTGCCGGCGGGATTCAAGCTGCCGACGGTGCGCGGCTTCGCGGAGGAGCTCGGGCTCGCCGCGAACACGGTGGCGAAGGCGTACCGGGTGCTGGAGGCGGACGGGGTGGTCGAGACGCGGGGCCGGCACGGCACCTTCGTCGCGGCCGTCGGCGATTCGGCGGTGCGGGAGGCGGCCGCCGCGGCGCAGGCCTTCGCGGAGCGGGCGCAGCGGCTGGGCCTGACCTTCGACGAGGCGACGGCGACCGCCCTGGACGCCCTGCGCGCACGGTACGGCGCCTAGCGCTCCGCGGGAGGGGCCGTGTCGGGCCGGCGATGGTCTGCGGGCCGGTGGGGCTGGTCGCGCACTTCCCCACGCCCCGCGGGGCGCTGGCGAACCGCCGCCGACCTCGCCGGCCGCTCGGCACCGGGCCCGGGCCTTACGGCTGCTGGGGGCGGAGCCGGGCGCTGAGGTGGTGTTCCAGCGGGAGGCCCACCGCCGCCATGTCCTGCTCGACCGACAACTCGCCGTCGCGCAGCACGTACCGGCGCCGCATTCCGGTGACCTCCTTGGCCCGGGGGGTGCACGCCACCGTGTCCGTGGCGAGGTCGACCACCAGCTCGGCGCCGCCGCCGGTGTCCGTGGCGGTGCCGTCTCCGGCGACCCCGCCGAGGTAGGTCTCCACGATGCCCGTGGGGTGGGCCAGGACCACCTCCAGGGAGGCGTCGGGCAGGACCCGCCACCAGCCGCTCTCCCGCCCCGACGGGCGCAGGGCCGTGCCCGCCTCGTCCACCAGCCAGGCGCGCGACTCGTAGCGCAGGAAGGGCCTGCCGTCGTGGCTGAAGGTGATCTCCTGCCGGTACCGGAAGCCCTGCTCCAGCGTCGGGTACTCACCGCTCCCGCCGCCGTGCCAGCGGCCCAGCAGGGCGAGGACCGGCTTCAGCTGGGGGTGCGGTTCGGGCCCGTCGCCGAGGACGTGGGTGTCGGGGTACGGGTTCTCCTGCGGCGCGTCGGGCACGGTCGGCTCTCCTGATCCGGTGGTTCGGGCTGCCCCGGGGGCGCCGGCCGGACTCCGGCCCGCCGCCCCCGGGACGCGGGTCCGGGCCCATTCTCGCGGCCCCGCGGCCCTTCGGACGGCAGGCGCCACCGGGCGGCAGCCGCCGCGCGGCCGCGGAGCCCGCCCCGTAAGCGGCCCGGGCGCCGGGCTCAGAGGTACAGGCCCGCGTCCGCGCCGTGGCCCTGCGGCGGCAGGACGGCCGCCGGGCCCGTGCCCCGGCGCAGGGCGAACAGCTCGGCGAGGCTGGCGCCCTCGCGGGAGACGCCCTCGTCGGTGCCCAGCCACTCCACGGCCTCGCGGTGCGTCAACCTGCCGACCTCGATGCGGGCCAGGCAGCGTCCGGGGCGGACCACCGCCGGGTGCAGCCGCTCCAGGTCCTCGTTGGTGGTCACCCCGACCAGCACGTTGCGGCCCTGGCCGAGCAGGCCGTCCGTCAGGTTCAGCAGCCGCGACAGGGCCTGGCCGGCGGTGTGCCGGGCCTCGCCGCGGATCAGCTCGTCGCAGTCCTCCAGCAGGAGCAGCCTCCAGCGGCCCTTCGCCGTGCCCTCGTCCTCGCCGATCGCGATGTCCATCAGGTAGCCGACGTCGTTGAACAGCCGCTCCGGGTCCAGGACGCAGTCCACCTGGCACCAGTCCCGCCAGGACCGGGCCAGGGTCCGCAGCGCCGAGGTCTTCCCCGTCCCCGGCGGCCCGTGCAGCAGCAGGAGCCGCCCGGCGATGTCGTCCGGTGTGACCTTCATGAGGCGGTCCATGGCCGAGGCCACCGGCGCGGTGTAGTTGGGCCGGACCTCGGCCCAGGTTCCCGCGCTGATCTGACGGGTCGTGCGGTACGGGCCCCGGCGCGGGGAGACGTACCAGAACCCCATGGTGACGTTCTCCGGCTGCGGTTCGGGCTCGTCCTGCGCCCCCTCGGTGGCCTCGCCGAGCACCCCGGCGGCGAGCTCGTCGCTGACCGCCGTCACCGTCACGTCCGCGCCCCGGCTCCAGCGGGAGACGAGCACCGTCCAGCCCGCGCCCTCGGCCAGGACGGCGCTGCGGTCGGAGTCGCGTGCCGAGCGCAGCACGGTGGCCGCGGCCGGCAGCAGGGTCGCCTCCGCCTTCACCCGCTCGATGGTGACGCTGCGCGAGTACGGCTGCTCGCCGGAGGCGAACCGGCCGAGGAACAGCGCGTCGACGACGTCCGAAGGCGAATCGCTGTCGTCGACGTTGAGCCGGATCGGCAGCGCATCATGCGGATTGGCTGGCATGGCGCCCATGATCCGGCACGAACTGCCCCTGTGCACCCGTGTTTCGCCGGAACGGGTGCGTGCCTTCCCCCGCCAAACGCAGTGGTGGTGAAGATTCGGGGCGCAAGTCTGCGCCAGATCTCCTTGGCATGGACACTTCCAGCCATCCCGGGCTCCTTGTACCACGGACTCAGGAGTAACCCCGACTCCTGAGTACCCCCCCACACCCCCAGAGGAGCCGCACCATGCCTTCGGGACGCCTGCCACGCCTTGCCGCCTGGACCTCCTCCCTGTTACTTGCCGCGGGCGCCGCCCTGTTCGGCGCCGGCCAGGCCTCCGCCGCCGCCGACTTCGGCTACGTCGCCCTCGGCGACTCGTACTCCTCCGGCGTCGGCGCCGGCAACTACGACAGCTCCAGCGGTGCCTGCAAGCGCACCAACCGCGCCTACCCGGCCCTGTGGGCCGCCGCCAACTCCCCGCAGACCTTCGCCTTCACCGCCTGCTCCGGCGCCCGCACGGGCGACGTCCTCTCCGGCCAGCTCGGCCCGCTGGACTCCGGCACCGACCTCGTCAGCATCACCATCGGCGGCAACGACGCCGGTTTCGCCGACGTCATGACGACCTGTGTGCTGCAGTCCGAGGCCACCTGCGTCAGCCGCATCAACCAGGCCAAGGCATATGTCGACTCCACCCTGCCGGGCCGGCTCGACCAGGTCTACGACGCGATCCGCGGCCGGGCGCCCGCCGCCCGCGTCGTCGTCCTCGGCTACCCCCGCTTCTACAAGCTGAACGGCACCTGCGTCACCGGCCTCACCGAGGGCGAGCGCACCGCCATCAACGGCGCGGCGGACCACCTGAACGCCGCGATCGGCAAGCGCGCCACCGCCCACGGCTTCACCTTCGCCTCGGTCGTGAGCGCCTTCACCGGCCACGAGATCTGCTCCGGCGACGCGTGGCTGCACAGCGTCAACTGGCTCAACATCGGCGAGTCGTACCACCCGACCGCGGCCGGGCAGTCCGGTGGCTACCTGCCCGTCTTCCGCAGCAAGGCCTGAGCCCCCGGGCAGGTCTCACGGCGCGGTCGCCGGGTCCGGCGAAGCCGCCGGATCCGGCGACCCGGCCGCACCGGGGGAGGAGGCCCCGCCCGTCGGGGCCTCCTCCTCGCAGGCCACGGAGAACTCCACCCACTGCGAGACCACGGGTACGGGCCCCTGAACTTCCAGGCGGACGGCGTCGGCCCGGGTCCCGTCCCCGTCGTACCCGAGCGCGGTGTGCTCCAGCTGCCGGCTCGCCGGCCCGTCCGCGGTGTACGCGAGGGACTGCCAACCGGGACCGGAGGGGCTTCCGCTCCGCGTCACCCACCGGTACTCCAGCACGGCCGGCCGGGGCTCCACCTCGACGGCGGCCCTGAAGGACGGTGCCCGGGAGGCGGCGGGCGGGCAGGTCCCGCGGTACTCCCCGCGTACGGCGTGGACGGAGACCACGACCCGCGGCGAGGGTGCGGCCGACGGCGAAGGCGAAGCCGAAGCCGAGCCCGAAGCCGACGCGGACGCTGAGGCGGACGAAGAGGAAGACGCCGACGCGGGCGCAGACGCGGAGGCCGTGCCGGAACCCGGCGCCGCCCCGCCCCCCGTACCGGTGGGCCTCGCCGACGGCGGAGCCGACGAGGCCGTGGCGCCCGTGGCGGCCGGTCCGCCGCCCGATCCGGAGCCCTCCCCGGCCGGGCGGTTCCGCAGCAGCAGCCAGCCCAGGGCCGCCACCGCCAGCAGCAGCACCACGAGCCCGGCGGCCAGTACCGCCCCGGCCCGCCCCGGGCCCTGCCGGCCGTTCCCGGCGCCCGGCTCCTGCGGAGGAGGAACCGGCGCGGGCACCGGCAGCAGGGGTGTCGCCCCTGCCGCCGTCCCCACCCCCGGAGCCG
>NZ_JACBGN010000194.1 GCF_013401435.1 Streptomyces sp. BR123 | reverse complement strand
GTGCTCGCCGCCGAGGCGGCCGGGGCGGCCGGCCAGGCGCTGGACCGGACGGTGGAGTACGGCTGGCGGCTGTACGGGGAGGCCGCGCAGGTGCTCGACGGGCACAGCGCGGGCCTGCTGCTGGTCCCCGCGCACACGGGTGGGTTCGCCCGGAGCCGGACCCTGCTGTTCCTCGTGCGGGGGGACGCGCCCGGGCTCGTCCGGTGGCGGCAGACCGTCCTGGACGAGACCCGGCCGCAGGCCTGCGTCCAACTGCGCGAGGTCGAATCCGAGCTGCTGGGCGAGGGCGGCGACAGCGGCAGCACCTCCGACTCGGTCAGTTCCGGCGACTGCGGCGACTCCGGCGATCGCGTCCTCCGTGCGCTCGCCGCCACCGGGCGCACCGCCGCCGCAGTGCTCGCCGCCGAGGCGGCCGGGGCGGCCGGCCAGGCGCTGGACCGGACGGTGGAGTACGTGCGCACCCGGGAGCAGTTCGGCCGGGCGATCGGCTCGTTCCAGGCGGTCAAGCACCGGCTCGCCGACCTGTACGTGCAGGTCCAGGCGGCCCGCTCGGCCGCGTACTACGCCGCGTGGGACCCGGGGCAGGGCGGCCTCGCCCTCGCCCAGGCGCTGGAGACGCTGCGGCTCACGGCGGGCGAGGCGATCCAGCTGCACGGCGGCATCGGCTTCACCTGGGAGCACGACGCCCACCTGTACTTCAAGCGGGCGGCGGCCGACGAGCTGCTCTTCGGCCCGGTCCATCGGCTGCGGGCGCTCGCGGCCCACCGGGCGGGCCTGTTCACCCCCGGGGGACCGGTATCCGCGCCCGCACCCGTCCCCGCACCCGTCCCCGTCGCCGCCAGCCCCCTCCACCCGAGCGAGAAGGCGGTCGTCTGATGGCTCTCGGCACCAGGTTCGTCCAGAAGATCTCCTCGACCGTGCTCTTCGCCCGGATCGCACCGCACGTCATCCCCGCCCTGGACAGGGCCGTGCACCGCCTCACCCGCGGCAGGGTCATTCCCAGCGCCCGCATGCTCCCCGGGCTGATCCTCACCGCCAAGGGCGCGAGGACCGGGCAGCCGCGCAGTACGCCGCTCGCCTGCATGCCGGAGGAGTCCGGCGCCGGGTGGATCCTGATCGGCTCCAACTTCGGCCGCCCCGGGCACCCGGCGTGGACCGCGAACCTGCTCGAGCATCCCGACGCAGAGGTGAGTTGGAAGGGCCGCGACATCGCCGTACGGGCACGGCTGCTGCAGGGCGCGGAGCGCGCCGCGGCATGGCAGGCCGTGCTGAGGTTCTGGCCGCCGTACGCGACGTACCAGGCGCGCATCGAGCGGGAGATCCGGTTGTTCCGCCTGGAGCGTCGTTGATCGCGGCGGATCCCCGGTACGGCGCGGCGGATTCCGGTGACGGCGGCGGACCCCCGTGGTGGCGCGGCGGATTCCGGTGACGGCGGCGGACCCCCGTGGTGGCGGGCGGTCCGGAGGTCCGCCGTTACCTGGTCGGCTTCTTGCCGGTCATGCCCAGGTGGACGAGGAGCGCCAGGTTCGGCTTGAGCTCGGCCTGCTTGACGCCCCAGGTCTGGAAGCCCTTCTGGTGCGAGGCGACCGCGGCCAGCATCGCGACCAGCGAGCCCGCCATGGCCGCCGGGCTGAGTTCCTTGTCGACCTTGCCCTTGGCCTGGAGCTCCTTGATCGACTCCGTAAGGGAGTTGGTGACGGAGTTCAGGATCTTCATGCGGATCTTGTAGAAGCGCTTGTCGCCCTCGGCCGCGCCGAGGTCGACGACGCGCAGGATCGCGTCGTTGCGCCGCCAGAAGTCCAGGAAGCCCTCGACGAGCTCCTCGGCCGCCTGCCAGCCGGCCTTGCCGACCCAGCTGCGCCCCTCGACGAGCGAGGTCAACTGCGCGCCTTCGGTGGCCATTTGCTCGGCGATCTCCAGGACGGCGCCCTCGACGTCCGGGAAGTACTGGTAGAAGGTCGCGGGGGAGGTTCCGGCCTTGCGGGCGACGTCGATGACCTTGACGTCGCGGTACGGCGAGGAGCTGAGCATCTCGCCGAGGCAGTCGAGCAGCTTCTGCCGCGTCGCCTGACCGCGTCGGCCGGCAACGCGGCCGTCGACGGTGCGTACTTGTCCTGTCATGCCGTCAGCTTACCGAGGGGTGATGTGGGCGCGATTCGGCCGCCTGCAAATGGGGTTAGGTGGTGGCTGGCCTGGGCAATCGGAGCTCCCGAAAGGTCCGGCGGGCGGTTTCCGGCCGTTTTCGACCCCCGCCGAGGCCCCGCGCGCGGTATCGGGGAGCCGTCCGCGACGTCGTCCGCGAAGTCGTCCGGGAGGGGCCGGGGCGCGATCCGGTCCGGCCGCCCGAGGGGGTGGTCGCTTTCTTCCAGTATCCCCCGATTAGTCTTATCAACAGGCTGTGGACAAGCCTTCGGGCGGATCATGGCCGTGGGGACATCGCTGGGAGCTGCGCGGGAGCGTACGAAGGGTACGCAACCCCGCACAACGGAAGGAAACGGGCCATGGCCGCATTCGCGGAAGGCACACCCTGCTGGGTGGACGCCTCGCTTCCGGACGTCGAGGCGGGCAAGCGCTTCTACGGCGAGCTCTTCGGGTGGACCTTCAGCGAGAGCGCCGGCGCCCCGTACGGCGGCTACACGCAGGCCTACAGCCGCGGCCGCAACGTCGCCGCCCTCGCCCCGAAGCCCGACGGCCGCATGCCCACCGTCTGGGGGATCTACCTCTACACCAACGACGCCTACGCCTGCGCCGCCCGCATCCGCGCCTCCGGCGGCCAGATGGTGATGGACCCGCAGCCCCTCGGCCCGTACGGCACGGCGGCCCTGGCCGCCGACCCCGGCGGGGCCGTCTTCGGCCTGTGGCAGCCCGGCACCCACCACGGCTTCGAGGCCCAGCAGGAGCCGTACACCTACTGCTGGGCGGAGCTCTACACCCGGGCCCGCGACGCCGTCGACGTCTTCTACGCCAACGTCTTCGGCTTCGTCCCCGAGGACCAGGACGACGACGGCTCCGGCGTCGAGTACCGGCTGTGGTCCCCGCCCGGCAGCGCGCCCGGCGCCGAGACGGCCGTCCTGGGGCGCAGCCTGATCACCGACGCCTTCCCGGAGATCATGCCGGCGCACTTCCTCGCGTACTTCGGCGTCCCGGACTGCGACCGGTCCGTCGAGATCGTCAAGCGGCTGGGCGGCCGTGTCACCGCCGATCCGTTCGACACGCCCTACGGGCGGATCGCGGTCGTCGCGGACAACCAGGGCGCGGTCTTCGCCCTCCTCTCCGAGTCCGCCGGACAGCCGGGACCGGCCTGAGGCACCGGTCCGACCGGCGCCCGGACCGGCGCCCGGACCGGCCTGGGCCCACCCTTCCGCCCCGCCCGGACCGGCCTGAGGCCACTCTTCGGGCCCGCCGGGACCGGCCTGAGACGCCCCCTCCGGCCCGCCCGAACCGGCCGCCCCGGCCCGTCGGGAGCGACGCGACCCGGCACGGCCCCGACTGTGACGACACGCCCTGCGCGCGGGCCTGACAGAATCGGGGTTGCGCGACTCCGGACGACGCCCGGAAAGCAACGCCGCACGGAGGCCGACCACCGTGCGGGCGCGCGTGCAGGTGGAAACGGGCCAGGCCAAGGCCCGTACGGGGAGGTGTGAGGCGAGTGGTGGAGCAGCTGACGCAGCACGACCCGAGACGGATCGGCCCCTTCGAGGTGCTGGGACGGCTCGGCGCCGGCGGCATGGGGCTGGTCTATCTCGCACGGTCGGCGTCCGGACGCCGGGTGGCGATCAAGACAGTGCGGACCGAGCTCGCCGAGGACCAGCTGTTCCGGGTGCGCTTCACCCGCGAGGTGGAGGCGGCGCGCGCCGTGTCCGGCTTCTACACCGCGGCCGTGGTCGACGCCGACCCGCGGGCGGCCGTGCCGTGGCTGGCGACCGCGTACGTCCCGGCGCCCTCCCTGGAGGAGATCGTCAACGAGTGCGGGCCGATGCCCGTGCAGGCCGTACGGTGGCTCGCGGCCGGCATCGCCGAGGCACTGCAGTCCATCCACGGGGCGGGCCTGGTCCACCGCGACCTGAAGCCGTCGAACGTGCTCGTCGTCGAGGACGGCCCGCGCGTGATCGACTTCGGTATCGCGAGCGGTGTCTCCAACACCCGCCTGACCATGACGAACGTCGCCGTCGGCACCCCCGCCTACATGTCGCCCGAACAGGCGAAGGACTCGCGCAGCGTCAAGGGCGCCAGCGACGTCTTCTCCCTCGGCTCCACCCTCGTGTTCGCCGCGACGGGGCACCCGCCCTACCACGGGGCGAACCCGGTGGAGACGGTGTTCATGCTGCTGCGCGAGGAGCCCAACCTCGACGGGCTGCCCGAGGAGCTGCGCCCGCTCATCGAGTCCTGCATGCAGATGGAGGCCGCCCAGCGCCCCACCCCGGCCGACCTCCAGGCCCAGCTCGCCCCGCACCTCTTCGACGGCGGCGACGACAGCGGCACCGCGTCCGCCTGGCTGCCCGGCCGGGCCGTCGCGATGATCGAGGCCCGGCGCGCCGGACAGCGCACGGTGGTCGCACCGGTCCCGGCGCCCGGCCGAGGCCCCGGCGCCCAGGGGCGGCCCGCCGACGTGCCCACGCACCGCCACGCGCCCCGCGGCCTCGCGGAACCCGGCGTCGACCCGCGGACCGGCCATCCCCTCCCGCAGCGCCCCCAGCACCCGCCCCGGCCGACGTCGGCGCCCTCGTCGGCGCCCTCGGCGGCGTCCGGGGCGGCTCCCTCGGCGGCGCCCGGCGCCGTGCCCGCGCCCAGCGGCGAGCCGGTGCGCCTCGGCGGCTCGCCGGTGCCGATCGGGCCCGGGCCGCGGGCGAGCGCGTCGGCGCCCGCCGCGCACACCGGATCCGCCGACTCCGCGACCGGCTGGGTCCGCCCGCCGGGCGGCGCCTCCGCGGCCCCCGGGCCCGCCGCGTCACCGTCGTCGTCCGCGGCGGCCACCGCGGCGAACCAGGGCCCGGCCCCCGACAGCGGCCGCTGGCGCCCCTGGCGGTTCCGCATGTCGAACGAGGTGTGGGGCACCCCGACCGTCGCCGGCAACCTGCTCTACGTCACCTCCTTCGAGGTGCACGCCCTGGACGTGGCCACCGGCCGCCGCCAGTTCAAGACCCGCGACGTCGCCTGGGCCATGGCCGTCTCGGACGGCCGCATCCACGCCTCCGACGGCCCCTCCCTGTTCGCCCTCGACGCCTCCGACGGCACCGAACGGTGGCGGCTGTCCACCGACGCCTGGGTGTACGCCCTGCGCGCCGACCGGGGCACCGTCGTCACCGCCACCCGCGGCGGCGGCATCCAGGCCTGGGAGGCTTCCAACGGCCAGAAGCTGTGGGAGCTGTCCGGGGCGCAGAGCGACTTCGAGACGCCCGAGGCGGCCCCCGTCCTGCACGAGGGCACGCTGTACGTGTGGCAGGACGCCCGGCTGCGCGCCCTGGACGCCCGCAGCGGCGTGGAGGCCTGGTCGTACCCCGTCGGCGACGCGGCCTCCTGCGGCAACGTACCGGTACGCGTCACCCCGGCCCCCGACGGCAACACCTACATCGCCGCCGGCACCCGCGTCCTGTCCGTGGACCGGGCGTCGGGCCGGGTCCGCTGGCACTTCGAGGCGCCGGCCGTGTTCCTGGCCCCGCCGGCGTTCGCGCCGGGCGCGGCCGTCACCGGCGGCGGCGTGTACCTCGTGGACTACCTGGGCACCGTGTACGCGCTGGACGCGATCACCGGCAAGGACCGCTGGCGCATCGCCACCGAGCCGCGCTCGTCCTCGGACCCGGTGCTGATCGCGTCCGGCAGCATCCACCTGGGCGCGGGCAGCGCCGTGTACACGCTGGACGCGGTCACCGGCACCCCGAAGTGGCGGTTCGCGGCGGGCGGCGAGATCACCGGCTCCCCGGCGGTCGCCGACGGCCGGGTGCACTTCGGCTCCGCCGACCACTGCCTGTACACCCTGGACGCGGCCGGCGGGCAGCTCCGCTGGAAGCTGGCCACGGGCGGCGAGATCACCGGGGCTCCGGTCGCGGAGGGTGGCGTCGTGTACGCGTGCAGCAAGGACCGCTGCGTGTACGCGCTCGACGCGGTCAAGGGAACGGGCACCCGCACGGCCGGGTGAACGCCGGGCCGCCGGGCGGGGGCGGGCGGGGTTCCGGCCCCGCCGGGTCGCGCACGGCACCGGGAGTGACAGGATGGACCCCATGAGCAACGTCTACTTCGACATCAACATCAACGGCGAGGCCGCCGGCCGTATCGTCTTCCGCCTCTTCGACGAGGTCGTCCCGAAGACCGCGAAGAACTTCCGCGAGCTGGCCACCGGCCAACACGGCTACGGCTACGCGGGCTCGCCGTTCCACCGCGTCATCCCGCAGTTCATGCTGCAGGGCGGCGACTTCACCAACCAGAACGGCACCGGCGGCAAGAGCATCTACGGCGAGAAGTTCGCCGACGAGAACTTCCAGCTGAAGCACGACCGCCCGTACCTGCTGTCGATGGCCAACGCCGGCCGCAACACCAACGGCTCGCAGTTCTTCATCACCACGGTCGTCACCCCGTGGCTCGACGGCAAGCACGTCGTCTTCGGCGAGGTCGTCCAGGGCACCGAGGTCGTCGACGCGATCGAGAAGCTGGGCTCGCCGTCCGGCTCCACCCGCGCCAAGATCGAGATCGCGGCCTCGGGCGTCGTCGAGGCCTGATCCGAGGACGGGCCCGAGGACGGGCCCGAGGCCTGGTCCCACCGTTCCGGGCACGCCGTTCCGGGCACGCCCGATACGGCCGGAGGCCCGCTTCCCTTCCGAGGGGGCGGGCCTCCGCCGTGTCGGTCAGAGCCGCTCAGAGTCGTTCAGAGCCGCCCGAACAGCACTCCGCGCCAGGTCCACCCCGCGCCGAGGACCGCCTTCTGCAGCGGCGTCTTCATGTCCGCCACATCGAAGCGGAACGACTCGGTCGCCTCGATGCCGCCGTCCTTCCCCCGCCCGATGGTCCACTGCTTCGACACCGTCGTCACCTGGCCGCGGGAGAGCTCGCCGGACGTCGCCAGCCGGGGCGTGCCGCCGACCCACGTGACCTCCCACATCCGGTCGGCGGTCCGCACCTCGTGCCTGGCCGGGTCGATCCGCATCCGGATCTGTACCTGCCGCTCCAGCCGGTGGCGGAGGAAGTGGTCGTGCCAGGCGGGTTCTCGAAGCCGCCACTCCGCCACCAGGTCGGCGTCCTCCGCGGGCAGGGCGTTGCGCACGGTGTACGGCACGTCCGGCCCGCCCAGCGCGAGCAGCGCCGCCCGGACCTCCGCCGCCGGCTCGGGCGGGACGCCGCCGTCGGGGCGCCGCGTACCGGTCAGCCTGTCCTTGAGGCCCACGGCTACGCCCCCGTCCCCGCCGCGTTGTCCGGGCCGCCGGTTCCGGTGTTCCGGCCGCCGGCTCCGGTGTCCTGGCCGCCGGCCCCCGTGTCGGGGCCGACCGAGCGGAGGAACTCCTGGAAGTCCCCCCGCACGTCGTCCTCCTGTGCCGCGGTGGCGGTCAGGATCAGCCGGATCACCACGCGCCTGTGCGGGTCCGCCACGTCCTGCATGGCCAGATAGACCTGGGACTGGACGAGCTCGCGCGGCACACCGGCCACGGC
The DNA here is from genome assembly GCF_013401435.1 of Streptomyces sp. BR123. Classification (GTDB taxonomy): domain Bacteria; phylum Actinomycetota; class Actinomycetes; order Streptomycetales; family Streptomycetaceae; genus Streptomyces. The sequence continues at coordinate 6,265 of NZ_JACBGN010000194.1, read as the reverse complement.
GGCGGTGAACGTCAGCCGCTGCCCGAGGGCGGGAGAGTCCGCGGAGCCGAACTCGCGGCGGTCGGCTACCACCACCGGCCCGGCGACCCGGCGCAGCCGCTCCACCGACCCCTCGGCGATGTCGGCGAGGGTTTCCTCGCCCGTCCAGAAGTCGCCGTCGACGGTGATGTTCGCGGTGAACCCGGCATCCGGCTCCGGATGCAGGGCGACGAACGCCACGCCCGGGGCGCCGACCTCGTCCGGAGGGGCGGGCCGCCAGCCCTCCGGCAGGCTGAACTCGATCGGAATCGGCAGTGTCGTGGGCATGTTGTCAGGCCCTCCTTCCTTCCGCTGAGAAGTGCATCAGTCGAACAGTCCGACGAAGCCGTCCTTGATGTCGCCGGCGGTGTCGCCCACCCAGTCGGCGGTGTCGCCGGCGGCCTTGGTCACCTTTTCGGTGTCGATGGTGAACTCGCCGCCCACCGCGCCGCCGATACCGAGGGCAACACCCACCTTGCCGCCGACGTGCCACTTGCCGTCGTCGCCCTTGCCGAAGGTCACCTTGGCCTCCGCGCCCGCGCCGGCCCATCCCTCGGCCGTGGCGCCCGCGCCGATACCGGCGACCTCCCCGCCGCCCGCGACACTGAGCTTCCCGCCGGCGAAGGCCTTCGCCCCGGCGCTGAGGTTGTCCCACCGTGCCGTGCCGCTGACCGCGGCCTCTCCACCGGCGAATCCCTCGGTGCGCGCGTAGGCGCCGCCCCAGTGGCTGTAGTCGGCGCGTCCCTCCAGCAGGGTCCTGACACCCGCGGACACCTCGGCCTTGCCGGAGAGGCCGTCGTGGGTCATGCCGTAGTTCGCGCTGGCCCTGGCACCCAGGGTGATGTCGTCGACACCGGAGAGCGTCAGGTCCCCGTTCTGGTACTTGCCGTCCGCGGTCATGTGGAAGAGGTCGGCGTACGCCTTGGCCGAGCCCTCCTTGCCGTACTTCTGGCCACTGGCCGAGGCGCCGACGTCGGGGCCGGTGATCTTGAGGCCGCCTTCGGACTTCGGCCCGTTCTTCGCCGCCTCCGCCTCCTTGGCCGCCTGCTCCCGTGCGGCCTTCTCGTCCTTCAGGGCCTGGTCCAGATCGCCCGTGGCACCGGCGTTGAACCCGCTGAGCGACATGTCGGCGCCCTTGCCGAAGGCGTCCTTGTTGCTGTCGGTGACGGCGGTCTGGAGGACGGCCTTGATGTTCTGGTCGAGTTCGGTGACGACCTTCACCCGGTCGTCGATGTGCTTCTGCCACTTGTCGACGGCTTCGGCGATCGCCTTCTGGCCGTCGGGGTCGTGGTGGTAGGCGCTGCGCTCGCCCGGGGTGAGCTTGGAGTGGTCGAAGGCGACGCGTCCCTCCGCGGAGACGGTCATGCCGGCGGCTATCGCGTCGTCGCGGGCGCTCTCCAGCTTGTTCTTCAGGTCGGTGAACTTCTCCTGGGCGTCGCGCAGCAGACTTGCGATCGCCTTCGCCTGGACCTGGGCGGCCGCGTACTCGTAGCGGGTGGCAGCGAAGCCCTTCTGGGCGCTCACGGAGCTGAAGCCGGCCCAGTTGTCGGTCGTGGTGATCTTCTGGACGGTGTTGCCGTAGCGGGTCTCGACCTTCTTCAGCTCGCCCGCCGTCAGCTCCCACTTGCCTGCGGCCGTCCCGAGCAGGCCGAAGTTCGTGGTCAGGACCTCGTGGTAGTTCAGTGCCACAGCTCGGATCCCCCTATACGCCGTGCAGCTTCGACTTCGTGGCGAGGAAGTCGTTGCGCAGTCCGATGTCGTTGCGTGCGACGAGGCCCGAGGCGCCGCGCAGGGCGTTCTTCTCCGCTTCGAGGCGGGCGATCAGGTTCTTCACCTGCTGGTCCCAGGTCTCCGCGACCGTCTTCAGGCCGGCGGCGGTCTCCCAGCCGTCGAAGCCCTTCTGGGCGGCGCCGGTCGACTCGTCCGCGTGGTCCGCGGCGGTCTGGGTGTGCGGCTGGAGTTCGTACTGGATCGTGTTGGCGGCAGCCTCCTTTTCGGCCGGCGTCGAGGCGAAGTCCTGTCCGCCCGGCGCCTTCAGCAGCGGCGGCGGCGTGAGGCTCGGAGACTGCAGCAGCGGTGGCGGTGGTGCGGTGGCGCCCGGGGCCAGCGGCCCCTCGCCGTTCAGCCGCATGTCCACTTGGTGGTCCGGAACGAGTTCATCTGACATGTTCGCGCCTCCCGTCGGCTGGCGCCGATCATATGCACGACAACTGCGAACCGGCCAAGCCGCCTTGCGTGGGCGGGGCGCGCAGGCGCACCCCCCCCGGCGGCCGTCGGCAGCCGGACACGACGGGTCGTACGGAGGGACGAAAGGCACGGCGGATACAGGACGAGCTGCGGGTTTCCCATGGTCCGCAGGCAAGAGGACCACGGTTGCCGCGGCTGCTGCGCTGGTGAGGGCGACACTCCCACTGCCTGTTCGAGTGGTGGAGAACTCGCCTACACACCGCTGCGGATGGATCCCGATCCGGCGCGCAGCAGAGCAAGGCGGTGGCCCGGAAGCTCACGCGACTGTCCGGGGCGCAGGGCGCAGGGCGCAGGGCGCGGGGCACGGGGCGCGAGGTGCAGGGTGAAGGCCTCGCGTCGAGCCACAACCTCACGCGCTGCAAGGAGTACGGCGGCGACTGAGCCCCTTCTGAACGGCCGCGACGGAGGCGGTCGGAGGCGGTCGGGGGCGGTCGGGGGCGGCCGGCGCCGGGGCCGAACCGGGAGCCGGGTGTCGGTGTCACCGCAGCCGGGGCTCCGGCACTGCCCGCCGGGCCGCGAACAGGGCCGCTTGGCGGTCCGGCGGCAGGTTGCCCAGCGCGATCAGCGCCGGGGCCTGCGCCAGCGCCTGCTGCAGGGCCGCCTGCTTCGCCGACCACAGGGCCCGTACGGTGCCCTGCACGGCCTGCGTCGGGAAGCCGGCCAGCGTCCGCGCCGCCCGCAGCGCCGCCTCGGGCAGTTCCGCGGGCGCGGCCAGTTCCGAGACGAGCCCGATCTCGTACGCCCGCCGCGCCGACAGCCGTTCCGCCGTACCCATCAGGGACATCCGGGCGGCTTCGCCGAAGGGCATCCGCTGGGCCATGTACACGGCCTCGTAGGCGCTGACCATCCCGTACGAGGTGTGCGGGTCGAAGAAGGTCGCCGTGTCGGAGGCGACGATGAACTCGGCCTCGCCCAGCAGGTAGAACGCCCCGCCGCAGGCCATGCCGTTGACGGCGGCGACCACCGGCTTCCACAGGTCGGCCGCCTTCGGGCCGATCGCCGCCAGCGGGTCGTCGACCGAGTACGGGGAGCCCGGCTGCGGGACGGACGCGTCCCGGTCGATGCCGGTGCAGAACGCGGCCCCGCCCGCCCCGGTCAGCACCACCGCCCGGACCGCGTCGTCGTGGCGGAACTCCCGCCACAGCGCGGCCAGTCCGGCGGCGGTCGCCAGGTCGATCGCGTTGTGCCGGTGCTCCCGGTCCAGGGTGACGACCGCGACCCCGTCGGCCTCGTCCCGCTCCACCCGCAGCGTCATGCCTTCTCCAGGATCCAGCGCGGCACGGTGATCCCGCCCGCGTCGGCGAACACGGCCTGGACCCGGGCGCCGATGCGCAGCCGGGCCGGGTCCACCGAGTTCAGCGGGGCGTCGGCCGAGGCGACGAGGTTGCCGGCGAGCCGGATGTGCGGCGCGTCGGCGAGTTCCACGAGGACGACGTTGTACGGGGCCTGCGCCGCGTAGGCGGGAAGCAGCGGCGGGTGCGGGCGGACGTACGACCAGATGCGGCCCCGGCCGCCGGTGGGGCGCCACTCGGAGGCGAACGACCGGCAGTGCGGGCAGCAGGGGCGCGGCGGGAAGCGGAGCCTGCCGCAGGCGGTGCAGGCCTGGACGCGGAGTTCGCCCCGGGCGGCGTACTCCCAGAAGGGGGCGCCGTCGGCGTCCGGGACGGGCAGGAGCAGTGCTTCGGCGGCTGCGGTCACGGTGGTCCCTCGTCTCCTCGTGTCCCGGACGGCGGTGTGGTTCAGGTTCGGGTGTGGTTCAGGCGCGCAGCAGGAGCGCCGACGTCGGGACGCCCTCGCCGGCCGTGACCAGGCAGGTCGCGGCGCCGGGCACCTGGGCGGTCGAGCTGCCGCGCAGCTGTTTGACGCCCTCGTTGATCAGGTTGAAGCCGTGGACGTAGGCCTCGGACAGTCCGCCGCCGCCGGTGTTGATCGGGAGCCGGCCGCCGGTCTCCAGGGCTCCGCCCTCGGTGTAGGCGGCGCCCTCGCCGCGCGCGCAGAAGCCGTAGCCCTCCAGGGACAGCAGGATCAGCGGGGTGAAGGCGTCGTAGATCTGGGCGACGTCGATGTCCTGCGGGCCGAAGTCGGCGTGCTTCCACAGGTGCCGGGCGGCGGTCCAGGCGGGGCCGGTGAGCGGGTCGTCGTTCCAGTAGTTGACCATGCCGTGGTGCTGGGCGGGCAGGCCCTGGGCGACGGAGTGCACGTACACGGGGCGCTGCCGGCAGTCGCGGGCGCGCTCGGCGGAGACGATGACGCAGGCCAGCGCGCCGTCGGTCTCCAGGCAGTTGTCGAACAGGCAGAGCGGTTCGCTGATCATGCGGGAGGTCATGTACATCTCGCGGGTCAGCGGCCGGTCGTACATGATCGCGGCGGGGTTCTCGTTGGCCCGGTTGCGGCAGGCCATGGCCACGTTGAAGAGGTGGTCGCGGGTGGCCCCGTACTCGTGCATGTAGCGGCGGGCCAGCATGGCGATCTCGTCGGCGGGCCGGAGCAGCCCGAAGGGGCGGGTCCACTGTCCGGGGGTGGGCAGCTGGACGGCGGTGTCGGTCCAGGGGCGCGGCCCGGAGCCGCGTTTGCGGGAGCGCCAGGCGACGCCGACGGTGGCCTGGCCGGTGGCGACGGCGGCGGCGAGGTGGGCGACGGTGGCGCAGGAGCCGCCGCCTCCGTAGCCGACCTTGGAGAAGAAGGTGACGTCCCCCGCGCCGATGGACTTGGCGACCTCGACCTCGTCGGTCTCCTCCATCGTGTACGAGGCGAAGGCGTCGACCTCGGAGGGGGCGATGCCGGCGTCCGCGAGGGCGGCGAGGATCGCCCGGCAGGCCAGCGCCTTCTCGGACTCGGGCAGGTGTCTGGCGAAGGGCGTCTGGCCGATTCCGACGATCGCCGTAGCGTCCTTGAGTGTTGCCGCCATCCGCCACCTCCGCGGGCCGCGCCAGTGCTGACAGCCGCGAAGGCTACAGCTAATCTGACGGATAGTCAGCTACTGGTGTCGTGGGGAGGCGGACGATGGGCGAGGGCGTACGCGAAACCGGGCGCGGACCGGATGCCGATTCCGGACGCGGCGGACGCGGCGGACGCGGCACAGGACACGGCGGGCCGGGGCGCGGACCGGGACACGGGACAGCACCGGCCACCGCAGGCGAGGACGTACGGGGCGACCTGCGCTGGGGCAGCATCCCCGGGCTGGTCCGCGCGGCCGCCGCCCGCCACGCCGACCGCGAGGCCGTGGTCGACGGCCGCACCCGGCTGACCTACGCGCAGCTCGGCGAGCGCATCGAGCGCGCCGCGGCCGCCGCCCTCGCCGCCGGCATCGAGCCGGGCGACCGGGTCGCCGTCTGGGCGCCCAACACCGTCGACTGGATCGTCTCCGCCCTCGGCGCCGTCTCCGCGGGCGCCGTCCTCGTCCCCCTCAACACGCGGTTCAAGGGCACGGAAGCGGCGTACGTCCTCCGACGCAGCCGGGCCCGGCTGCTCTTCGTCACCGGCACCTTCCTCGGCACCTCCTACGTCGCATCCCTGCGCCGGGCCGCCGCACAGGGCCCCGCCGCCGACGGCCCGCTTGCCGGCCCGCTGCCCGGCCTGCCGCACCTGGAACAGGTCGTCGTCCTCGCCGACGACGCCCCCGAGGACTTCCGCACCTGGAAGGACTTCCTGGCCGACGGCGACACCGTGCCCGCCGCGGCCGTCCGCCGGCGCGCCGAAACGATCCGCCCCGAAGCCCCCTCCGACATCATCTTCACTTCGGGCACCACCGGCAGACCCAAGGGCGCCGTCATCACCCACGCCCAGTCCCTGCGCTGCTACGAGGTGTGGAGCGAGCTCGCCGGACTCCGCGAGGGCGACCGCTACCTGATCGTGAACCCCTTCTTCCACACCTTCGGCTACAAGGCCGGCATCCTCGCCTGCCTGATGCGCGGCGCCACGATGGTCCCCCAGCCCGTCTTCGACGTGGACACCGCCCTCGCCAACATCGCCGCCGAGCGGATCTCCGTCCTCCCCGGCC
>NZ_JACBGN010000193.1 GCF_013401435.1 Streptomyces sp. BR123 | reverse complement strand
CGCCCGCCCTGGCCGCCACCCTCGTCCACGAGGTCCAGCACGGCAAACTGACCGCCCTCGCCGACGTCCTCACCCTGCACACCGCCGACGCAGCCCCCCGGCACTGGGCCCCCTGGCGCGCCGACCCCCGCCCGCTGGAGGGGCTCCTGCACGGTGCGTACGCCCACCTGGCCCTCGCCGGCTACTGGCAGCGCGCCGCCCTCTACGGCGCCCGCGGCGCCTGGGCCCAGCACGCCCGCACCCGCGCCCAGGTGGCCGCTGTCCTGCCCGTACTCCGATGCCATCCGCAACTGACTTCCGACGGACGGGAGTTCACCTCGGCGATGGCCGCCGCCGAAGAGGCCATGGACGAGCTGCCGCCGCCCGGCGACCAGCACGCCGTCGCCCGCCGTGCCGTCGACCGGGCACGGCGCGCCTGGTACGCGGAACACCCCGAACTCGCCCTGCACGAACAGGGCTGACGGCACGTCGGCTGCGGTACCTTTTCAACCCCGTCCACCGCCCGGATTCCAGGGAGACGGCCACGTGACCACCGGTATTCGGCAGGAACGCGACCCGGCCCCCGCGCGGCCGCAGCGCTTCCTCATCAGCTTCGCCGGCTTCAACCGGCCCTGGGCCGTGTGGATCGCGCACCGGCTGGAGGAGCACGGCCACCGCGTCGCCCTGCAGCGCTGGGACCCGCAGTCCGAGGGCGGCCTCACCCAGGCCCTCGACGACCTGGCCCGCAGCGGCAGCCGCGTCCTCCTCGTCCTCAGCGAACGGTACTTCTCCGTCGGCACCCACACCGACGAGGAGTGGAGCGCCGCACTGCGCGCGGTCACCGACAGCCACCCCGACCGGTTCGCCGCCGTCAGCCTCACCGACGCCCCCCTGCCCAGCGCCGTCGCCGTCCTGGAGAAGACCGACCTGTGGGGCCTGGACGCGTACGAGGCCGAGTACCGCGTGCTGCGCCGCCTGGAGCTGCCCACCGACCGGGTCGGCACCGAGACCGGCCGCCGCGGCCCCCGCTTCCCCAACGACCCCCCGGAGATCTGGGGCCGCGTCCCGCGCCGCAACCCCCGCTTCACCGGCCGCAACGACGTCATCGGCACACTGCGCGCCGCCCTCAGCGAGGCGCCCCCCGGCGCCTCCACCGTCACCCTGCTCGGCCTGTCCGGCGTCGGGAAGACCCAGGTCGCCACCGAGTACGCCTACCGCTTCGCCTCCGAGTACGACGTCGTGTGGTGGGTCCCCGCAGAGGACCGGCCCACTCTGCGCGAACGGCTCGCCGACCTCGCCGCCGAAATGGGCCTGCCGCGCGGCGCCGGAAGCTACGGCGAGCAGATCCGGTCCGTCCTGGAGGCCCTGCGGCGCGGCTCCCCGTACAGCCGCTGGCTGATCGTCTTCGACGGCTGTGACAACCCCGACGACCTCACCGACCTGCTGCCCTCCGGGGCCGGTGACGTCATCATCACCTCCCGCAACCGCGAGTGGGCCTCCCGGCACACCAGCCTCGTCGAGGTCCCCCTCTACGCCCGGCCCGAGTCGGTCACCTTCATCCGCCGCCGGGCCCGCCGGCTCACCGGCGCGGAGGCCGACCAGCTCGCCGAGGCCCTGGAGGACTACCCGCTCGCCCTCGACCAGACCGCCGGCTGGCTCGCCGACTCCCCGCTGACCGTCGACGACTACCTCGCGCTGCTGCGCCGCCGCCTGGACTCCCACGAGGCCGTCACCGTCTCCGACGACTACCCGCTGCCCTTCCCCACCGCCCTCGCGATACTGCTCAACAACGTCCGCGAGAACTTCCCCGACGCCCTCGCCCTGCTCCGCCTGTTCGTGTTCTTCGCGCCCGGCCCGGTGCCGCTGCGGCTGCTGCGCGAGTTCCCCGTCGACGACGTGCCCGAACAGCTCGCCGGGCTGATCAACGACCAGATCCGTTGGAACGCCGCCCTCAACAAGCTGGTGCAGTTCTCCGTCGTCCGCCTGGAGTACTCCGACCTGGCCGTGGAGGAGGGCGGCGGCGGGCTGGAGACCGTACAGCTCCACCGCATGGTCCACGGCATCGTCCGCGAGAACCTCTCCGAGGAGGAGGCCCGGCCCCTCGCCCGCGCCGTCCGCCGGGTCCTCGCCGCCGCCGACCCGGGCCGGCCCTCCGACTCCCGGCTGTGGCCCCGCTTCGCCGAGCTGATCCCGCACCTGGAGACCGCCGGCGTACTGACCAGCGGCAACCCGCGGACCCAGCACTTCCTGCTGAACTGCCTGCGCTACCTGATCCTCGCCGGCGAGTACCGCACCTGCCTGCGCCTGGCCGAGCAGACCGACACCGTCTGGCGGGCGATGCTCGGCGACGACCACGACCAGGTGCGCGAACTCAGCTACCACTACGGCGGCGCCCTGCGCATGCTCGGGCACTTCAAGCAGGCCGAGGCCCTCGCCAAGGCGGTCGCCGACCGGCTCCTCGCCGAACGCGGCGACCGCGACCTGGAGACCCTGCGCGCCACCAGCACCTACGCGGGCGTCCTGCTCGGCATGGCCAAGTTCGACCAGGCCCGGGAACTGCTGGAACACGCCTTCGCCCGCTACCGCGAGCTCCTCGGCGAGGACGACTCCACCACCCTCAACGCGGAGAACAACGTCGCCGTCGTGCTCCGGCTGCTGGGCCGCTACCAGGAGGCGTACGAGACCGACCTCGACACCCTGCGCCGCCGCGAGCGCGTGCTGCGCGTCCGCCACATCGCCACCCTCTCCTCCGGGATCGGCTGCGCCATGGGGCTGCGCCTGATGGGCCGCTACCGCGAGGCCCTCGCCCGGCAGGAGCAGGGCCTCAAGCTCAACTCCCAGGTGCTCGGCGCCAACCACCCGCAGACCCTGCGCGCCGAGCACAACCTCGGCATGTGCCTGCGCCGCTCCGGGGACATCCCCGGCGCCGGGGCCCGGCTGCGCAGCGTGCTGGAGCGCTCCACGCGGGTCTTCGGCGCGGAGTTCCCCTGGACGCTGATGGTCGCCTCGGACTACGCGACCTACCTGCGCGAGTACGGGGACATCGGCGAGGCCCGGCGGATCTCCGAGGAGGTCGTGCGCGGCTACCAGACACAGCTGGGCCTCGCCCACCCGTACAGCATCGGCACCGTCGGCAACCTCGCCCTCGTGCTGCGCGCGCAGGGCGAGCGCCGCGAGGCCCTGAACCTCGCCGAGCAGGCCCTCGTCGGCATGCGCGGCGCGGTCGGCGAGCGGCACCCGTGGGCGCTGGGCTGTGCCCTGAACGCCACCGGGCACCGCAACATCACCGGGCACCTCCAGGACGCGCTGGACCTCAGCCGCGAGACGCTGCGCAACTGCCGGCAGGTGCTGGGTCCGGACCACCCGATGACGCTGAGCGCGCAGATCGCCCTGGCGGCGGACCTGCGCTCGGTACGGGAGGACGCGGAGGCGGCCAAGCACGAGGAGGCGGGCCTGAAGGCGCTGACCCGCACCCTGGGCCCGCAGCACGTCCACACCGTCTCGGCCCGCCAGCAGATGCGCCCGTACTGGGACTTCGAGCCCCAGCCGTAGCGGACGGCAGTTCCGGCCGCGACGGACGCCGCCCCGGCCGGACGCCGCCCCGGCCGGAAGCCGGGGCGGCCAGCCTAAGCCAGCCAGCCCTGCCGGACGGCGCGTACGCCCGCTTCGAAGCGGCTGCGCGCCCCCAGGCGTTCCATCAGGCCCGTCGCTACCCGGCGGGCCGTCCGGTGCGAGACCCCCAACCGCTTGGCGATGGCCTCGTCGGTGAACCCGTCCGCCAGCAGCTTCAGCGCGGTCGACTCGGTGTCGGTCAGGCCGCTCTCGTCCCGGTGCGCCTTCTCGCCGAACGGCTTCGCCGACTCCCACACGCTCTCGAACAGCGCGCAGAGGGCGGTCAGGGTGCCGTGCCCCGTGAGCACGACCGCGCCCGCCGAGGTGTCCTCGCTGTCGACCGGGATGACGGCGGTGCTCCGGTCCGTGATGATCATCCGGATCGGCAGGGTCGGCACGGTCCGCGCCTGCCGGCCGGCTGACGCGGCCCGCCGCGCACTCGCCCTCGCGCAGGCCGGTGAAGGCGTCGAACACGTGACCGCGCATCCGTACGCCGAACCCCACCCGGTGCTGGGGCTGTTCCTGGTGGCTTCCTCCCTGCACGAGGCCGAGAGGAGCGCGGCCGGCGTGTGCCGGCGCCTGCTGCGGGAGCACACCGACATGTCCCGCTGGGCGCTGGTGAGGGCGGAAGTGCCCCTGCTGGCCCCATTGGGACATGGCCCGTTGGGTCCACCGGAAAGCCCTTCCAGCACCTCTGGCCTGCGGCGAAAGTAGTCATCGCCGGCAGGGAACACCGCCCGGCAGGCACCACCGGCGCCACGTCACCGCGGGATGCGGGCCGGTTCCGTCCCACAGCCACCCCGTCTGCCGAAAGGCCAACTGCCATGAACGCCGTCCGTATCGCCAAGGCCGCCGCGGTCACCGTCCTCGTCGCCGGATCGGTTCTCCTCGGTTCCTCGACCGCCCAGGCCGCCGACCTCGGCACCAAGGACTTCGGTTGGCAGAGCGTGACCGCGGCCCCGAAGAACGACTTCGGTTGGCAGAGCGTGACCGCGGCCCCGAAGAACGACTTCGGCTGGCAGTAGCCGTGACTGCCGCCCAGGACGAGGACTTCGGCCGGCGCCGGCCGGCCCCCTCGCCCTGACGGCTGCACCTGCAGGGCGGCTGTCGTCCGACGTCCCGGCAGGACACGCCGAAGGCCCGGCCCCCGTCACGGGGGCCGGGCCTTCCTGCGTCAGACCGCAGCGGGGACTAGGCCTCGAAGACCTCGTTGAGCAGCTGCTGCTGCTCGGCCTGGTGCCGCTTGGCGGAACCCACGGCCGGGGACGAGCCGTGCGCACGCGAGATGCGGCGCAGGCGCTCGCCGGCCGGGATGTCCGCGCCGACGGCCAGGTCGAGGTGGTCGATCAGGTTGAGCGCGATGAACGGCCAGGCACCCTGGTTCGCCGGCTCCTCCTGGGCCCAGATGTACTTCGCCGCGTTCGGGTACTTGGCGATCTCGGCCTGGAGCTCCGCACCCGGCAGCGGGTACAGGCGCTCGATGCGGATGATGGCGGTGTCGGTGATGCCGCGCTTCTCCCGCTCGGCCTCCAGGTCGTAGTAGACCTTGCCCGCGCAGAACACGACCTTGCGGACCGCGTTCGCCTCGACGGTCGAGTCGCCGATGACCGGGCGGAACGTGCCGCTCGTGAACTCCTCCGCCTTCGACGCCGCGGCCTTCAGACGCAGCATCGACTTCGGGGTGAAGACGACCAGCGGCTTGTGGTGCGGGTTGTGGACCTGCCAGCGCAGCAGGTGGAAGTAGTTCGACGGCAGCGTCGGCATGGCGACCGTCATGTTGTTCTGGGCGCACAGCTGCAGGAACCGCTCCGGGCGGGCCGAGCTGTGGTCCGGGCCCTGGCCCTCGTAGCCGTGCGGCAGCAGCAGGGTGACGCCGGACGTCTGGCCCCACTTCTGCTCGGCCGAGGAGATGAACTCGTCGACGACGGTCTGGGCGCCGTTGACGAAGTCGCCGAACTGGGCCTCCCACAGGACCAGCGCGTCCGGACGGGCCAGCGAGTAGCCGTACTCGAAGCCCATCGCCGCGTACTCGGAGAGCAGCGAGTCGTAGACGTTGTAGCGGGCCTGGTCGTCCGTCAGGTGCTGCAGCGGGGTGTAGTCCTCGCCGGTCTCACGGTCGATCAGCACCGCGTGGCGCTGGCCGAAGGTGCCGCGGCGGGAGTCCTGGCCGGACAGCCGGACCGGGGTGCCCTCCATCAGCAGCGAGCCGAAGGCGAGGGTCTCGCCCATGCCCCAGTCGATGGTGCCGTCGTCGATCATCGCCGCGCGGCGCTGCAGCTGCGGCAGCAGACGCGGGTGGACGGTGTGGTTCTCGGGGATGCTGACCTGCGACTCGGCGATCCGCTTGACCACCTCGAAGGAGATGGAGGTGTTCACGGCGACCGGGAACTCGGCCTGCTCCATCGGGGCGGGGGCGCCGGCCGCCGGCTGCGTGGCGGCCTCGCGGACCTCCGCGAAGACCTTCTCCAGCTGGCCCTGGAAGTCCTGCAGGGCCTGCTCGGCCTCTTCCAGGGTGATGTCGCCGCGACCGATGAGGGACTCGGTGTACAGCTTGCGCACCGAGCGCTTCTTGTCGATCAGGTCGTACATCAGCGGCTGGGTGAAGGCCGGGTTGTCCGACTCGTTGTGGCCGCGGCGGCGGTAGCAGATGAGGTCGATGACCACGTCCTTGTTGAACGCCTGGCGGAACTCGAAGGCGAGCCGCGCGACACGGACCACGGCCTCCGGGTCGTCGCCGTTCACGTGGAAGATCGGCGCTTCGATCATGCGGGCCACGTCGGTCGCGTACATGGAGGAACGCGAGGACTCCGGGGCGGCGGTGAAGCCGACCTGGTTGTTGATCACGACGTGGACGGTGCCGCCGGTGCGGTAGCCGCGCAGCTGCGACATGTTCAGGGTCTCGGCGACGACACCCTGGCCGGCGAAGGCCGCGTCACCGTGCAGGGCGACCGGCAGGACGGTGAAGTCCGTGCCGCCCTTGTTGATGATGTCCTGCTTGGCGCGGGCGACACCCTCCAGGACCGGGTCGACGGCCTCCAGGTGGGAGGGGTTCGCGACGAGCGAGACCTTGATCTGCTCGCCGTCGAGGCCCGTGAAGGTGCCCTCGGCGCCCAGGTGGTACTTCACGTCGCCGGAGCCGTGCATCGACTTCGGGTCGAGGTTGCCCTCGAACTCGCGGAAGATCTGCGCGTACGACTTGCCGACGATGTTCGCGAGGACGTTCAGGCGGCCGCGGTGGGCCATGCCGATGACGACCTCTTCGAGGCGGGCCTCGGCCGCGGAGTCGATGACCGCGTCGAGCAGCGGGATGACGGACTCGCCGCCCTCCAGGGAGAAGCGCTTCTGGCCGACGTACTTGGTCTGCAGGAAGGTCTCGAAGGCCTCGGCCGCGTTCAGGCGGCGCAGGATGCGCAGCTGCTCCTCGCGCTCCGGCTTGGAGTGCGGGCGCTCGATGCGGTCCTGGATCCAGCGGCGCTGCTTCGGGTCCTGGATGTGCATGAACTCGACGCCGGTGGTGCGGCAGTACGAGTCGCGCAGCACGCCGAGGATGTCGCGCAGCTTCATCATCGACTTGCCGGCGAAGCCGCCGACCGCGAACTCGCGCTCCAGGTCCCACAGGGTGAGGCCGTGCTCGGTGATGTCGAGGTCGGGGTGCTTGCGCTGCTTGTACTCCAGCGGGTCGGTGTCGGCCATGACGTGGCCGCGGACCCGGTAGGAGTGGATCAGCTCGAAGACGCGGGCGGCCTTCGTGACGTCGTCGTCGTGGCTGGCGTCGATGTCGCGGTTCCAGCGGACCGGCTCGTACGGGATCCGCAGCGACTCGAAGACGCGGTCGTAGAAGCCGTCCTCGCCGAGGAGGAGGTTCGCGACGATGCGCAGGAACTCGCCGGAGGCGGCGCCCTGGATGACCCGGTGGTCGTAGGTCGAGGTCAGGGTCATGACCTTGGAGACGCCCAGCTTGTTCAGGGTGTCCTGGGAGGTGCCCTGGAACTCGGCCGGGTAGTCCATGGAGCCGACGCCCATGATGACCGACTGGCCGGGCATCAGGCGCGGCACGGAGTGGACGGTGCCCAGGCCGCCCGGGTTGGTCAGGGAGACCGTGACGCCGGTGAAGTCGTCCATCGTCAGCTTGCCGACACGGGCGCGGCGGACGATGTCCTCGTAGGCCTGCCAGAACTCGAAGAAGTTGAGGGTCTCGGCCTTCTTGATGCCGGCGACGACGAGCTGGCGGTCGCCGTTCGGCTTGACCAGGTCGATCGCGAGGCCGAAGTTGACGTGCTCCGGCTTGACCAGGGTCGGCTTGCCGTCCTTCTCCGCGAAGGAGTAGTTCATCGACGGCATGGCCTTGATGGCCTGCACCATCGCGTAGCCGATCAGGTGCGTGAAGGAGATCTTCCCGCCCCGGGCGCGCTTCAGGTGGTTGTTGATGACGATGCGGTTGTCGAACAGCAGCTTCACCGGGACGGCGCGGACCGAGGTGGCCGTCGGCACGTCGAGGGAGGCGTTCATGTTCTTCGCGACCGCGGCGGCCGGGCCGCGGAGCGTCACCAGCTCGGGGCCCGCCGGGGCCTCGGTGGCGGCTGCGGAGGGCGCGGGCTTCTGGGCGGCGACGGGGGCGGGCGCGGCCGGAGCGGCGGCCGGGGCCTGGGAGGTGACAGTCACAGCAGGGGCACCAGAGGGAGTGGCAGGAGCAGGGGCAGGAGCTGACACAGGCGAAGAGGTCGGCGCGGCGCCCGCCGCCCCCGTGGCGGCGGCGTCGGAGACCTTCGGGGCTTCGGCTACGGCGGCGGCCTGTGCGGAGGCGCCGTCCGTCGGGGTCTTCACCGGCTCCTCGGCCTTGGCGGGAGCGGTCGTGCCCCCCGGCTTGTAGTCGGCGAAGAAGTCCCACCAGGCCCGGTCGACCGAATTCGGGTCCTGGAGGTACTGCTGGTAGATCTCGTCGACGAGCCACTCATTGGCGCCGAAGCCTGAGGCAGGGGTTTTCCCGCCCTCTGCTGCTTCGGTCGTGGTGCTCGGGTTACTCGGGGACTGTGGCGACACGGCGGCAACCGCCCTCTTCCGCTTCACAAGGTATGGACAGCGGGAATAAAGGCTACGCCTCCCTGGCGGGGAGATGCAGACCGGGCGGGACTTACGTCACGTAGGTCACACCGAACGGCGGGTTTCGCCGCCCTGAATGGCGGGAAACGAACGGGGTTCGGGTATGCGCGAGCCGGGTTGCGCCCCCCTGGCTTCGCACCCCTGACGGATCCCGTGCACGTGTGGCCGAGATCATGTCCTTCCCAGTCGAACCCTACGTCAATGCGGCGCCGCGGGGCTGCCCGGAAGCGTGACGAGGATGCGGCAGCCGCGTGACGATTCGGCCACGCGGATCCGGCCGCCGTGCAGCTCCACGGCCCAGCGGGCGATCGCCAGGCCCAGCCCGGTGCCGCCGTCGCCGCCGTTCGCGCTGCCCCGGTTGAACCGCTCGAAGACGCGGTGCCGCTCGGCCTCGGGGATGCCGGGACCCTCGTCCACCACCTCCAGCGCCAGGCTGCCGGGGGTCTCCCCGGCCCGGGCGCGGACCGTGACCCGGCCGAGGGCGGGGCTGTGCTTGACCGCGTTGTCGATCAGGTTCGCCACCACCTGGTGCAGCCGCTCGGCGTCCGCGTACGCCGTCAGCCCCGACGGGAACACGTCCAGGTGCAGGTGCACGTCGTTGCGGGTGTGCCCGCCGGAGCCCGAGGCCAGCCCCGGCCGGCCCGCGGCGGCCAGGCCGGACTCCTTCAGCACCCCGGACAGGTACGGCCACACCTCGAAGCGGCGGGCCTTCAGCGGGACCACCCCGTTGTCCACCCGGGACAGGTCCAGCAGCGTCTCCACCAGCCGGCCCAGCCGCTCGGTCTGCTTCAGCATCGTCCGCATGGTCTCCGGATCGGCTTCGGAGACCCCGTCGACCACGTTCTCCAGCACCGCGCGCAGGGCCGCGATGGGCGTGCGCAGCTCGTGCGAGACGTTGGCGACCAGCTCCCGGCGGTGCCGGTCCACGGCCTCCAGGTCGTCCGCCATCAGGTTGATCGTGGAGGCCAGGTCACCGAGCTCGTCGCGGCGGCCGGCCCCGCGGACCCGGCGGGTGAAGTCCCCGTGCGAGATCGCCCGGGCCACCCGGGTCATGTCGTCCAGCGGGGCCGTCAGGCTGTGCGCCACGAACTGGGTGATCAGCATCGACGCGATCACCGAGAACACGGTGATGAAGCGGAGCTCGGTGTCCGTGCGCAGGGCCACCAGCAGCAGTCCCGTGGTGATGAACACCGAGACCACGACCAGCGTGCCCAGCTTGGTCTTGATCGAGAACGGTGAGAACGGGCGGAGCCCCTCGCCGGAAGCATCGGCTCCACTGCAGCGGCTGGCGCCGCGCCCCCTGCCGGGGCGTCCTCCGCTCACGCCTGCGCCGGGGTCTCCAGGGCGTACCCGACCCCGTGGACCGTACGGATCCGCTCGGCCCCGATCTTCCGGCGCAGGGCCTTGATGTGGCTGTCGACGGTACGGGTGCCGGAGGCGTCGGCCCAGTCCCACACCTCGGCCAGCAGCTGCTCGCGCGAGAGGACCGCCCGCGGGGTACCGGCCAGGCAGACCAGCAGGTCGAACTCGGTCGGCGTCAGGTGGACGTCCTCCGCCTGCACCCGGACCCGGCGCTGCGCGTGGTCGATCTCCAGGTCCCCCAGGCGCAGGGTGGCCCCGCGCGGGGCGGTCGCGGCCAGCGTGGCGCGCTCCACCCGGCGCAGCAGGACGTGGACCCGGGCCGCCAGCTCGCGCATGGAGAACGGCTTGGTCATGTAGTCGTCGGCCCCGACCCCGAGCCCGACCAGCATGTCGGTCTCGTCGTCGCGCGCGGTGAGCATCAGCACCGGCACCGGCCGCTGGGCCTGGACCCGGCGGCACACCTCCAGGCCGTCGAAGCCCGGCAGCATCACGTCGAGCACCAGCAGCTCGGGCTGCCAGCTCTCGGCCGCCGCCACGGCGGCCGGCCCGTCGTGGGCGGCCTGCACCTGGAAGCCCTCGGCGCGCAGCCGGGCCGTGATGGCGTCGGCGATGGTGCGGTCGTCCTCGACCACGAGCACGCGCCGCTGAGCGCCGGGGGTGGCCGCGGCGCCGCCGGTGTGGGTGGTGTGTGTCTGTTCCATGTCCCGCCCCTGGAGATCCGCGTGATGGGGTGCAGCGTAGAGGAGCCACCGGCCTGCGGCTATGCCGGGTTCGGACAGTGCATCAGGCGGAGGTTTTGATTCCGATTGCGGTCGGAATGGGGATATGCACACCCATGCCGGGTGCCGCGAAGCCCCCTCGGGAGCCCGCCCCCGGAGCCGGCCGGAGTCCGTCCCGGAGGGGCGCGCGGATCCGCCGGAGCCCCGCCGGAACGGGCCCGCGAGCGGGCTCGGCGAGCCCCGTGCGGCACCGCGCCCGCAGGGGCGCGGGGAACTGCGCGGCCGGCCCCACCGGCCCGCGGTTTCATGCCCGGACGCCCGAAGGAGCCCGGGAGGGCTGCCGGGGTCCGCTCGGAACCCGCCCCCGGAGGACTTCGGGTCCGGCCCCGCCCCGGAGATGCCGCGGGGCGGTCGCGGCGGGGTCAGCCGGCTTCGAAGGAGGGCAGTGCCGACAGGACGTCCGCCAGGCGCGGCGGGATCGACCCGTCCTCGGCGGCGACCTCGTGACCGCCGTGCACGAAGGCGTACCGGAACCCGTCGTAGACCGTCGGCCCGCCCGTCGCGACCCGGGGCAGGTGGGGGAAGTCCGCCGCCGCGAGCGCGGCCCGCAGCCTCGCGAGCCCGTCCGGCGACAGCTTGCCCGAGCCGATCTGCCGGGCCTTCCCGTCCAGCCGGGTCCAGGAGCCGTCGCCCTTGACCACCACGCTCGTCGTCAGCCCGGCGAAACCACCGCTGCGGGTGACCGCGACCAGGCGCCCGTCCGCCGAGGACGGTGCGGGGGAGGGAGCCGTCGGGGCCGACGGCGCGGGAACGCCCGGACCGCTGGGTGCCGGGCCGTCCGGGGCCGGGGCGTTCGACGCGGCCGGCGCACCCGCCGTGCCCGCCTGCGCCGAGCCGGTCGGGGGGCTGCTGGGCGCGGGCGACCCCGCCCCGCCCGCATCGCAGCCGGCCAGGGCCACCGCACCCAGCAGCACCGCCGCCACCGCTCGTACCGCGCGCACACCCCACCTCCGCAGGATTTCGGGCCGACCCCGAGTATGGAGTCCGCCCGACCGTACGGAAAGCACCCGGAGGACGACATCCACGCCGCCGTCCGGGGGACGGCTGCCGCCGCTCCTCGCGTACGCCGCGGTCGCGGCCGCGATGTGGTTGCCGACGCGGGGGAACGCGGTGCGTCGGGAGCCGGTGGGGGTCGCCGTGCCGCTCGCGCTGCTGCCGCCCGGGCTGCTGATCGCCGTCTCGCCGGTGCACCGCCGTACACCGACCGGTACGTGCTCTGCGCCCCGGCCGCCGGGGCCGGGCCCGCGGCCGTGCGCCGGCGGCGCGAGTGGCTGCTGTCCTCGCCCGCCGTGGACCGGGGTCGTGGGACCCGGCCCCGGACCGCTCCCCGGGGGCCCCGGCGAGCCCGTGGGGCACCGGGCTGCCCTCGGCGGAGATCCGGGGGCGGCCGGGGGAGGCGCCCCGCGGGTGATCGGGCTGATGGACCCGGCGGGGCAGCCGCTCGACCGGTACCCGCGGGAGGCCGTCGATCGGCGGACACCGGTCGCCCACTTCGACCTCTGCGCCATGGACGAGGTGCGGGGGCCCGGATCGCGGTCCGCCCGGAGGATGCCCCCGAGGCGGCAGGCCGGGGCAGGATGGGTGCCGTCAACGCTGCACGAGGCGCCGGGGGGACCCACCGCATGACCGAGAACACGCAGACGCACACCACCGCGGGCGCGGGTACGGAGCCGGGGCCGCGACCGGGGCCGGGGGAGGTCGGGCCCCTCGTCGGGGCGGACTGGCTGGCGGCCCGCCTCGGCACGCCGGGCCTGGTCGTCCTCGACGCCTCCGTCGGCGCCCACCGCGGCGCCGCCCGGCGGATCCCGGGCGCCCGCCCCTTCGACCTCGACGGCGCCCTGTCCGACCACGACGCCCCCGCCCCGCACACCATGCCCGGCCCTGCCGCGTTCACCGAGGCCATGCGCAGCCTCGGCATCGACGACACCGGCACCGTCGTCGTCTACGACGGCGCCGGCATCTACTCCAGCGCCCGCGCCTGGTGGATGCTGCGCGCCATGGGCTTCGACCGGGCGGCCGTCCTCGACGGCGGACTGCCGGCCTGGACCGCCGCCGGGCTGCCCGTCGAGGAGACCGGACCCGCGTACGAGGGCCCGCGCGGCTCCTTCACGGCCCGCCCCCGCGCCGGGCTCCTCGTGGACAGCGGCGCCGTCGCGGCGGCCCTGGCCGACCCGGCCGCGGCCGTGCTCGACGCCCGGACCCGGGAGCGCTTCGCCGGCACGGCCCCCGAGCCGCGGCCGGGGCTGCGCGGGGGCCACATGCCGGGGGCGCTCAACCTGCCGTTCGGGGAGCTGCTGGGGGAGGGGGGCCTGATGCGGCCCGCCGGGGAACTCCGCGAGGGCTTCCGCGCGTTGGCGGGGAGCCGGGAGCGGCTGTACTTCAGCTGCGGCTCCGGGGTGACGGCCTGCGTCCTGGCCCTCGGGGCCGTCCTCGCCGGGTACCCGTCCGACACCCTCGCGGTGTACGACGGCTCGTGGACGGACTGGGCCATGCGCCCGGAGCTGCCCGCCGTGCCGGGCCGGCGGGCGGAGCTGGTCCCGGGCGAGGCCTCGGAGCGGCGCTTCGGCGGACCGGCGACCGGTGACGAGCGGAGCATCCTCACCGGCGTACTGGAGGCGCAGCGTACGACGCTGGAGCTGAAGTGCGCCGGGCTGGACGGGGAACTGGCCCTGCGCGCGGTCGAGCCGTCCACACTCTCGCTGCTCGGCCTCGTCCGGCACCTCGCCGACGTGGAAAGGCGCTGGTTCCGGCGGGTCCTGGCCGGGCAGGACGCGCCGGCCCTGTTCTCCTCGGCGGCGGACCCGGACGGAGACTTCGACTTCGACGGGGCCGGACGGCCCGGGCCCGCCACCGCCGGGACCGCGAAGGGGGCGTGGGAGGCCTGGCGCGCCGAGGCGGCGTTCGCCCGGGAGTTCACCGAGGCCGCGCCCGACCTCGACGCGGAGGGGGAGGACGCCTGGCGCGGACGGGTGTCCCTGCGCTGGGTGCTGGTCCACATGATCGAGGAGTACGCCCGCCACAACGGCCACGCCGACCTGCTGCGCGAACGCATCGACGGCGCGACCGGCCTCTGACGGCGGTCGGGGAC
>NZ_JACBGN010000192.1 GCF_013401435.1 Streptomyces sp. BR123 | reverse complement strand
GTTTCGAGGGGGGTGGGGAAGCCGCCGGTGACCAGTTCGAGGAGTTCGACGGTGCCGAGGCCCTGGCGGGCGCCGTCCGCCGCGGGCGCGGCCATCAGGACCGGGTGGAAGGTCCCGCGGGCGACGGCGCGCTCCAGGTCGTCGACGAGCGTCTTGAGGTCGATGTCCTCGCCGCCGAGGTAGCGGTCCATGAGGGTCTCGTCCTCGCTCTCCGCGATGATGCCCTCGATCAGGCGGGAGCGGGCCTCCGTGATCTGTTCGAGCTCCTCGGGCGTGGGGTCGCGCTCGACGCGGTCGCCGCCGGCGTACTCGTACACGCGCTGCGTCAGCAGGCCGAGGAGGCCGGTGACGGGTGCGTGCCCGTCGGGTCCGGCAGGGCCGTACAGCGGGAGGTAGAGGGGGATGACGGCGTCGGGGTCCTCGGCTCCGAAGGCCTCCCCGCAGACCGCGGCCATCTGGGCGTAGTCGGCACGGGCCGCGTCCAGATGGGTGATGACGATGGCGCGGGGCATGCCGACGGCCTGGCACTCCTCCCACAGCATGCGGGTGGCGCCGTCGATGCCGTCCGAGGAGGAGACGACGAAAAGGGCCGCGTCCGCGGCGCGCAGACCGGCCCTGAGCTCGCCGACGAAGTCGGCGTATCCGGGGGTGTCCAGGATGTTGACCTTGACCCCGCCCCATTCGACGGGGACGAGGGAGAGCTGTACGGAACGCTGCTGGCGGTGCTCGATCTCGTCGTGGTCGGAGACGGTGGCGCCGTCCTCGACCCGGCCGGCCCTGGTCACGGCTCCGGCGGTGAGGGCGAGGGCCTCGACGAGCGTGGTCTTGCCGGCCCCGCTGTGGCCGACCAGCACGACGTTCCGTACGGACGAGGGCCGGTCGGCCGTCGGTGCCCTGCCGGCGGCTCCGGCTTGGTGTGATGTGGCTCCCATGGTGCTCGTGCCTCCCGGGGTGACGGTGAGGAGGTGATCGGCGTCCTTCGAGCTTTGCACCGGCGTCACTCTGCGTCCATATGTAATACGCGCCGCCGTCCGGCGCATGGCGGGAGAGCGGCCGGACCTGTTCCCGCGGGTTTCCGGGAGGGGCCGGGCCGGGGTGCCGGCGGACCCCGTCGGCGCCCCGGCCGATTGCCCGGCATGAACCGGTGGGTGCGCGGGTATGCCGCTCCGGGCCGCTGGCTACGATGGGCCAGCCGGTGGCCGATGGGGCCGTACGGCCCAGCGACCCTCCGGGAAGGCCATGCTGAACAAGTACGCGCGTGCGTTCTTCACGCGTGTTCTCACGCCATTCGCCGCTTTTCTCCTCCGGCGGGGGGTGAGCCCGGACGCGGTCACGCTCATCGGCACGGCCGGTGTGGTGGCCGGAGCGCTGGTCTTCTTCCCCCGGGGCGAGTTCTTCTGGGGCACGATCACCATCACCCTCTTCGTGTTCTCCGACCTCGTCGACGGGAACATGGCCCGCCAGGCCGGGGTCTCCAGCCGCTGGGGCGCCTTCCTCGACTCCACGCTCGACCGGGTCGCCGACGCAGCGATCTTCGGCGGCCTCGCGCTCTGGTACGCGGGCCTCGGCAACGACAACGTGCTGTGCGGGGTGACGATCTTCTGCCTGGCCAGCGGCCAGGTCGTCTCGTACACCAAGGCCCGCGGCGAGTCCATCGGCCTGCCGGTGGCCGTCAACGGCCTCGTCGAGCGCGCCGAACGCCTGGTGATCTCGCTGGTCGCGGCGGGTCTGTCCGGGCTGCAGACCTTCGGCGCGCCCTCGTGGCTCGGCGTGCTGCTGCCGGTCGCGCTCTGGGTGGTGGCGGTCGGCTCCCTCGTCACCCTGATCCAGCGCGTGGTCACCGTACGCCGGGAGGCGGCCGAGGCCGACGCCGCGGCCGCCTCCGGGCCGGGTGCCGCCTGATGGGCGCCGCACAGGACCGCCTGGTCGACGGGTTGTACGGGCTCGGCTGGGCCGGAGTGAAGAAGCTCCCCGAGCCCGCTGCGGTGGCCCTCGGCCACCGGATCGCCGACTTCGCGTGGCGGCGCCGCGGCAAGGGCGTGCTGCGGCTGGAATCGAACCTCGCCCGGGTCGTGCCGGACGCCGGACCCGAGCGGCTCCGGGAGCTTTCGCAGGCGGGCATGCGCTCGTACATGCGGTACTGGATGGAGTCCTTCCGGCTGCCGGCGATGGACCCCGCCCGGTTCGGCACCGACGTGTCCATCGAGGACGACCACATCCTCAAGGAGGCCGTCGCCTCCGGCCGCGGGGTCATCGCCGCCCTGCCCCACCTGGCCAACTGGGACCTCGCCGGCGCCTGGGTCACCGGGCACCTCGGCATCCCGTTCACCACCGTCGCCGAACGCCTGAAGCCCGAGTCGCTCTACGACCGCTTCGTCGCCTACCGCGAGAGCCTCGGCATGGAGGTCCTCCCGCACAGCGGCGGAGCCGCCTTCGGCACCCTGGCACGCCGCCTCCGCGCCGGCGGCCTGATCTGCCTCGTCGCCGACCGGGACCTGTCCGCATCCGGGGTCGAGGTGGAATTCTTCGGCGCCACCGCCCGGATGCCGGCCGGACCGGCCCTGCTGGCGCAGCAGACGGGCGCCGCCCTGCTGCCCGTCACCCTGTACTACGGGGACACGCCCAGGCTGCACGGACGGATCCACCCCGAGGTGGAGGTCCCCGCCGCCGGGACCCGGACCGAGAAGACCGCCGCCATGACCCAGGCGATGGCCGACGCCT
Source organism: Streptomyces sp. BR123 (assembly GCF_013401435.1). Classification (GTDB taxonomy): domain Bacteria; phylum Actinomycetota; class Actinomycetes; order Streptomycetales; family Streptomycetaceae; genus Streptomyces. The sequence continues at coordinate 11,250 of NZ_JACBGN010000192.1, read as the reverse complement.
TCGCCCAGGGCATCGCCGACCACCCGCAGGACTGGCACATGCTCCAGCGGCTGTGGCTGGACGACCTGGAGGAGCGCTCCGCGTGAAGATCGGCATTGTCTGCCCGTACTCGTGGGACGTGCCGGGCGGCGTCCAGTTCCACATCCGGGACCTCGCCGAGCACCTGATCCGCCTCGGCCACGAGGTGTCGGTGCTCGCCCCGGCCGACGACGAGACCCCCCTCCCCCCGTACGTGGTCTCGGCCGGACGGGCCGTGCCGGTCCCCTACAACGGCTCGGTGGCCCGGCTGAACTTCGGGTTCCTGTCCGCGGCGCGGGTGCGGCGGTGGCTGCACGAGGGCGTCTTCGACGTGATCCACATCCACGAGCCCGCCTCGCCGTCGCTCGGCCTGCTGTCCTGCTGGGCCGCACGGGGGCCGATCGTGGCCACCTTCCACACCTCCAATCCGCGGTCCCGGGCGATGATCGCGGCGTACCCGATCCTCCAGCCGGCCCTGGAGAAGATCAGCGCGCGGATCGCGGTGAGCGAGTACGCCCGGCGCACCCTGGTCGAGCACCTGGGCGGGGACGCCGTCGTCATCCCGAACGGCGTCGACGTGGACTTCTTCGCCTCCGCCGAGCCGAAGGCCGAATGGGCCGGGCAGACCCTCGGGTTCATCGGCCGCATCGACGAGCCGCGCAAGGGCCTGCCCGTGCTGATGGCGGCGTTCCCGCGGATCGTCGAGGAGTGCCCCGACGTACGGCTCCTCGTCGCCGGCCGCGGCGACGAGGAGGAGGCCGTGGCTTCCCTGCCGGCCGAGCTGCGGGGGCGCGTGGAATTCCTCGGCATGGTCTCGGACGAGGACAAGGCGCGGCTGCTGCGCAGCGTGGACGTGTACGTCGCCCCGAACACCGGCGGGGAGAGCTTCGGCATCATCCTCGTCGAGGCCCTGTCGGCCGGGGCCGCCGTACTCGCCTCCGACCTGGACGCGTTCGCCCAGGTCCTGGACCAGGGCGCGGCGGGCGAGCTGTTCGCGAACGAGGACGCCGACGCCCTCGCCGCGACCGCGGTGAAACTGCTGCGGGACCCGCAGCGGCGGGCGGAGCTCAGCGCGCGCGGCTCCGCGCACGTGCGCCGCTTCGACTGGTCGACGGTCGCGGCCGACATCCTGGCCGTGTACGAGACCGTGACCGACGGCGCGTCGGCCGTCGCCGCCGACGAACGCGTCCCCCTGCGCACCCGCCTGGGCCTCACCCGGGACCCGTCGACCTGACCCGGCCGCCGGCCCCGCCCACCGGCCCCAGAGCCCGGGTCTGCGCCCGGCCCCGAGCCCGGCCCGCGTCCGGTCCCGGCCCGAGCCCTGCGCGCGTCCGGTCCCGGCCCGGTCCGTGTCCGGCCCCGAGCCCGGTCCCAGCTCGTGTCCGAGCCGGTCCGGGTCTGCGCCCGGCCCCGAGCCCGGTCCGTGTCCGGCCCCGGCCGCGCCCGGACCCGGGGCCGGGGGTCGGCGGGGGGTGGCGGTAGAGTCGCGGGCCGTGATCGAAACCCTTGTCTGGACCGCGCTGGTTCTTGCTGTTGCCGGGGTCTACCTCAGCTGGACCGCCGGACGCCTGGACCGGCTCCACACGCGCATGGACGCCGCCCGTGCCGCCTTGGACGCGCAGCTCGTCCGCCGCGCCTCGGTGGTGCTGGAGGTGGCCACCTCCGGCGCGCTCGACCCTGCCTCCTCGATCGTGCTGTACGAGGCCGCGCACGCCGCCCGCCAGGCCGACGAGGAGCACCGAGAGGTCGCCGAGAGCGAGCTCAGCCAGGCACTGCGCGCGGTGTTCGCCGACGCCGCCCAGGTGGAGGAGCTCAAGGCGGCCCCGGGCGGCGAGGCCGCCGCCGAGGACCTCGCCGCGGCGGTGCGCCGGGTGCCGATGGCCCGCCGCTTCCACAACGACGCCGTACGGGCGGCGCGCGCGCTGCGCCGGCACCGCAAGGTCCGCTGGTTCAGGCTGGCCGGGCACGCCCCGTTCCCCCTCGCCTTCGAGATGGACGACGAGCCCCCGGCCGATCTCGCGGACCGGCCGTAGTTGTACCCATTGGCCAAATCGAAAGGAGCCACCGGCTCCTCATTGGCCCTTGCGGTGGACTGGTCGGGGAAGGTTTGCTCGGCGGAGCATTGCCGCAGCACCATCGCAGCACCGTCTTCCTTCGAGTGAGGTTCACCCGTGAGCACGCTTTCCTCCACCCCGCAGACCCCCGAGACCGGCACTGCGCGCGTCAAGCGCGGCATGGCCGAGCAGCTCAAGGGCGGCGTGATCATGGACGTCGTCAACGCCGAGCAGGCGAAGATCGCCGAGGACGCCGGCGCCGTGGCCGTCATGGCCCTGGAGCGGGTCCCCGCGGACATCCGCAAGGACGGCGGCGTGGCCCGCATGTCGGACCCGAACATGATCGAGGAGATCATCGAGGCCGTCTCGATCCCGGTCATGGCCAAGTCCCGCATCGGCCACTTCGTCGAGGCCCAGGTGCTGCAGTCCCTCGGCGTCGACTACATCGACGAGTCCGAGGTCCTGACCCCGGCCGACGAGGTCAACCACTCCGACAAGTGGGCGTTCACCACCCCCTTCGTCTGCGGCGCCACCAACCTGGGCGAGGCCCTGCGCCGCATCGCCGAGGGCGCGGCCATGATCCGCTCGAAGGGCGAGGCCGGCACCGGCAACGTCGTCGAGGCGGTCCGCCACCTGCGCCAGATCAAGAACGAGATCGCCAAGCTGCGCGGCTTCGACAACAACGAGCTGTACGCCGCCGCCAAGGAGCTGCGCGCCCCGTACGAGCTCGTCAAGGAGGTCGCCGAGCTCGGCAAGCTCCCGGTCGTGCTGTTCTCCGCCGGCGGTGTCGCCACCCCGGCCGACGCCGCGCTGATGCGCCAGCTCGGCGCCGAGGGCGTCTTCGTCGGCTCCGGCATCTTCAAGTCGGGCGACCCGGCGAAGCGCGCCGCGGCCATCGTGAAGGCCACCACCTTCTACGACGACCCGAAGATCATCGCGGACGCGTCCCGCAACCTGGGCGAGGCCATGGTCGGCATCAACTGCGACACCCTGCCCGAGGCCGAGCGCTACGCCAACCGCGGCTGGTAAGGCACCCCCGAAGATGAACAACCCCCCCGTCATCGGCGTCCTGGCCCTCCAGGGCGACGTCCGGGAGCACCTGATCGCCCTGGCCGCGGCGGACGCCGTGGCCAGGCCGGTCCGGCGCCCCGAGGAGCTCGCCGAGGTCGACGCCCTCGTCATCCCCGGCGGCGAGTCCACGACCATGTCGAAGCTCGCCGTCCTGTTCGGCATGCTGGAGCCGCTGCGCGAGCGCGTCCGGTCCGGCATGCCCGTGTACGGCACCTGCGCCGGCATGATCATGCTCGCCGACAAGCTGCTCGGCGGCCGCGACGACCAGGAGACGCTCGGCGGCGTCGACATGATCGTCCGCCGCAACGCCTTCGGTCGCCAGAACGAGTCCTTCGAAGCGGCGATCGACTTCGCCGGCATCGAGGGCGGCCCGGTCGAGGGCGTCTTCATCCGCGCCCCGTGGGTGGAGTCGGTCGGCGCGCAGGCCGAGGTCCTGGCCACGTACGACGGCCACACGGTCGCCGTCCGCCAGGGCAACGTCCTCGCCACGTCCTTCCACCCCGAACTGACCGGGGACCACCGGGTCCACGCCTACTTCGTCGACATGGTGCGCACGGGGCCGTAATCGGCTCCCGGTAGGATCAGAGGCGAACACCATGTTGGTTACGCGAAGGAGACAGGCGGATGTCCGGCCACTCTAAATGGGCTACGACGAAGCACAAGAAGGCCGTGATCGATGCCAAGCGCGGCAAGCTCTTCGCGAAGCTGATCAAGAACATCGAGGTCGCGGCCCGCATGGGCGGTCCCGACATCGACGGCAACCCGACGCTCTTCGACGCCGTGCAGAAGGCGAAGAAGCAGTCGGTCCCGAACAAGAACATCGACTCCGCGGTCAAGCGCGGCGGCGGCCTGGAGGCCGGCGGCGCCGACTACGAGACGATCATGTACGAGGGCTACGGTCCCAACGGTGTCGCGGTGCTCATCGAGTGCCTCACCGACAACCGCAACCGTGCCGCGTCCGACGTGCGCGTCGCCATGACCCGCAACGGCGGCTCCATGGCCGACCCGGGCTCGGTCTCGTACCTGTTCAACCGCAAGGGCGTCATCATCCTGCCCAAGGGCGAGCTGTCCGAGGACGACGTCCTCGGCGCCGTGCTGGAGGCGGGTGCCGAAGAGGTCAACGACAACGGCGACACGTTCGAGATCATCAGCGAGGCCACCGACCTGGTCGCGGTCCGCACCGCGCTGCAGGAAGCCGGCATCGACTACGACTCGGCCGACTCCAGCTTCGTCCCGACCATGCAGGTCGAACTGGACGAGGAGGGGGCGCGGAAGATCTTCAAGCTGATCGACGCGCTCGAGGACAGCGACGACGTCCAGAACGTCTTCGCCAACTTCGACGTCTCGGACGAGGTCATGGAGAAGGTCGACGCCTGACCGGCGTCCACCGTCCACAGCAGGTCAGACGGGCCGACGGGGAAAACACCCCGTCGGCCCGCTGCGTTGTCGGTGCCACCCGATAGCCTGCACGCACAGGCGAGCGGGCGATCGGACGATCCGAGAAGGGGCGGGTGCGGTGCGCGTACTTGGCGTGGACCCGGGGCTGACGCGCTGCGGCGTCGGCGTGGTGGAGGGCGTGGCCGGCCGTGCCCTGACCATGCTCGGCGTGGGCGTCGTCCGGACCCCGGTCGACGCGGCGCTCGGCGACCGGCTCGTCGCCGTCGAGCAGGGCGTCGAGCAGTGGCTCGACGAGCACAGCCCGGACGTCCTCGCCGTCGAGCGCGTCTTCAGCCAGCACAACGTCAGCACGGTCATGGGCACCGCCCAGGCCAGCGCCGTCGCCATGCTGTGCGCCGCCCGGCGCGGCATACCCGTCGCCCTGCACACCCCCAGCGAGGTCAAGGCCGCCGTCACCGGCACCGGCCGGGCCGACAAGGCCCAGGTGGGCGCCATGGTCACCCGGTTGCTGCGGCTCTCCGCCCCGCCCAAGCCCGCCGACGCCGCGGACGCCCTCGCCCTCGCCATCTGCCACATCTGGCGCGCCCCCGCCCAGAACCGCCTCCAGCAGGCGGTCGCCCTGCACACCCCGAAAGGCCGTACCCGATGATCGCCTTCGTCAGCGGCCCGGTCGCCGCGCTCAGCCCCACCCTGGCCGTCGTCGAGGTCGGGGGAGTGGGCATGGCCGTGCAGTGCACCCCGAACACCATCGCCGGCCTCCGCGTGGGCGAGGAGGCGCGGCTGGCCACCTCGCTGGTCGTCCGGGAGGACTCGCTCACCCTGTACGGCTTCGCCGACGACGACGAGCGGCAGGTCTTCGAACTGCTCCAGACCGCCAGCGGCGTCGGGCCGCGCCTGGCCCAGGCCATGCTCGGCGTGCACAGCCCGGACGCGCTGCGCCGGGCCGTGGAAGCGGGTGACGAGAAGGCCCTGACCGCGGTTCCCGGCATCGGCAAGAAGGGCGCCCAGAAGCTCCTCCTCGAACTGAAGGGCAAGCTCGGCGCCCCCCAGGGCCCTGGAGCCCTGGTCGGGGCCCAGCGCGCGGCCGCCGCCGGTCCCGCCCCCTGGACCGAGCAGCTCTCCGCCGCCCTCATCGGCCTCGGCTACGCCTCCCGCGAGGCGGAGGAGGCCGTCGCGGCCGTCACCCCGCAGGCCGAGGCCGCCATCGCCGACGGCGGATCCGCGCCGGTGCCGCAGCTGCTGCGCGCCGCCCTGCAGACCCTCAACCGCGCCCGCTGACCGGCCGCGCCCCCCGCGTCCCCGCGCTCCTGCTCCCGCCGCCCGCTGACGCCGACGCACCGCCGGCCGGCAGCCGACCACCGTACGCACCGAGAAGGCAGACTGACACCGTGAACTGGGACGACGACAGCGAGCGCATTGTCGCGCCGGCCGCGGACGGCGAGGACACCGCCGTCGAGGCGGCCCTGCGCCCCAAGGACCTCGACGAGTTCGTCGGCCAGGAGAAGGTCCGCCAGCAGCTGGACCTGGTCCTCAAGGCCGCCAGGCAGCGCGGCGCCACCGCCGACCACGTCCTGCTCTCCGGCGCCCCCGGTCTCGGCAAGACCACCCTCTCGATGATCATCGCCGCGGAGATGGGGGCGCCCATCCGGATCACCTCCGGCCCCGCCATCCAGCACGCCGGCGACCTCGCCGCGATCCTCTCCTCCCTCCAGGAGGGCGAGGTCCTCTTCCTCGACGAGATCCACCGCATGTCCCGGCCCGCCGAGGAGATGCTCTACATGGCCATGGAGGACTTCCGCGTCGACGTGATCGTCGGCAAGGGCCCCGGCGCCACCGCGATCCCGCTGGAGCTGCCCCCGTTCACCCTCGTCGGGGCCACGACCCGGGCCGGCCTGCTGCCGCCCCCGCTGCGCGACCGCTTCGGCTTCACCGGCCACATGGAGTTCTACGCCCCCGAGGAGCTGGAACGCGTCATCCAGCGCTCCGCCCGCCTCCTCGACGTCGAGATCGACACCGCCGGCGCCGCCGAGATCGCCGGCCGCTCCCGCGGCACCCCGCGCATCGCCAACCGCCTGCTGCGCCGCGTACGGGACTACGCCCAGGTCCGCGCCGACGGGGTGATCACCCGCGAGGTCGCCGCCACCGCCCTGCAGGTGTACGAGGTGGACGCCCGCGGCCTCGACCGCCTCGACCGGGCCGTGCTGGAGGCCCTCCTCAAACTCTTCGGCGGCGGCCCCGTCGGCCTGTCCACCCTCGCCGTCGCCGTCGGCGAGGAGCGCGAGACCGTGGAGGAGGTCGCCGAGCCGTTCCTCGTCCGCGAGGGCCTCCTCGCCCGCACCCCGCGGGGCCGGGTCGCGACCCCCGCCGCATGGGCTCACCTGGGACTTGTCCCGCCGCAGCAGGGCGGCGGCGGATCCGGCGGCCAGCAGGGCCTGTTCGGGGTGTGACGGCGCGCAGGTTCGACCGGCCGGGAACTGCGGTGCCATGCTGGGCGTTGTTCCATCGGTGCGGACTCGCCTAGACTCCGCCGATGCCGACCCTTCGGGTCGGCGTGCCCACCCCCCGTAGAACAAGGCCGTCTCCCCGGCGGTCGTGCGAAGGATCTCCGTCCCGTGAATCTCGTGACACTCCTCCCGTTCATCGTGCTCATCGGGGCGATGTTCCTGATGACCCGCTCCGCGAAGAAGAAGCAGCAGCAGGCCGCGCAGATGCGCGACCAGATGACGCCCGGCACCGGCATCCGCACCATCGGCGGCATGTACGCCACGGTCAAGGAGGTCGGCGTGGACACCGTCACCCTTGAGGTGGCCCCCGGCGTCCACGCGATCTACGCGAAGATGGCGGTCGCCGCGGTGCTGGACGACGCGGAGTACAACCGCATCGTGCACGGCTCCGAGAACCCGGCCGACCACGACGACTCGCCCGTCGTCCCGGACGACATCTCCTCCCTGACCAAGGACGAGACCGAGCCGAAGCTCGACCTGGGCAAGAAGGACGCCCCCGAGGGCGAAGAGCCCAAGGACGGCAAGGCCGACGGCGAGGCCGGCGCGAAGTAGCAGGCGCCCGGGGACCGCGGCGGCGCCCGACCGGCGGCCGCGCGGTCCCCGCCAGTGATACTTCTGCGGGGGGCAGGGGTCCCCACCACACATTTTCGTGGCCGTCCGCGCGCTGAGCGAAGCGCCGCCCGGGCGGTTGGACAGGGAGATACGACAAGGTGGCAGCACCGAAGAAGGGCCGACGGCCCACGGGGGCTCAGGGGAGGCCGGGCCGCGCCCTGGCCTTCATCCTGATCGCGATGGTGGCGCTCACCGCGGGGATGTTCCTCTCGAAGCAGACGACCCCCCGCCTGGGCATCGACCTCGCGGGCGGTACGACCATCACGCTCAAGGCGAAGAGCGAGCCGGGCAAGCCGGACGCCGTCAACGAGACCAACATGAACACGGCCGTCGGCATCATCGACCGCCGCGTCAACGGTCTCGGCGTCTCGGAGGCCGAGGTCCAGACCCAGGGCCGCGACCACATCATCGTGAACATCCCCAAGGGGGTGAACGAGCAGCAGGCCCGCGAGCAGGTCGGCACCACCGCCCAGCTCTACTTCCGCCCGGTCCTGGCGTTCGCCGACGGTGCCCCGGCCGCCCCCGCAGCCACGCAGAGCCCGTCCGCGAGCCCGTCCGCGAGCACCTCCGGTGCCCCCAAGGCAGAGGGCAGCGCCAAGCCCGGCGCGCCGGCCAGCCCGTCGTCCAGCGCCACTTCCCAGGGCCGCGCGGTCAGTGAGGCCCTCAAGGCCCCCGCCGCCACGGCCTCTCCCTCGCCCTCGGCGAGCGAGTCGAAGAAGGCAGACGACAACAAGGCCGCCCCGTCCCCCGTCCCGACCCCGTCGGGCGTGGACGCGGCCGCCGCCGACCTCCAGGCCAGGTTCGCCGCCCTGGACTGCACCGACGAGCAGCAGCGCGCCGCAGCCGGCAAGGGTGTCAAGCCCGAGGAGCCGACGCTCGCCTGCGGCCAGCGCGGCACCGCCATGGGCAAGTGGATCCTCGGTCCGGCCGGCGTCGCCGGTACGGACGTGAAGGAAGCCAAGGGCGTCATCGACCCGCAGCGCGGTCAGTGGATCGTCACCATGCAGTTCACCGACAAGGGCGCCGACAAGTTCGCCAAGATCACCGGTGAGCTGGCCACCAAGCAGGCCCCGCAGAACCAGTTCGCGATCGTCCTCGACGGCAAGGTCATCTCCGACCCCTCCGTCAGCCAGGCGCTGACCGGCGGCAACGCCGAGATCTCCGGCGGCTTCACCCAGCAGTCCGCCCAGGACCTGGGCAACATGCTCTCGTACGGCGCCCTGCCGCTCTCCTTCAGCGAGGACAGCGTCACCACCGTCACCGCCGCCCTCGGCGGCGAGCAGCTCAAGGCCGGCCTGATCGCGGGCGCCATCGGCCTCGCCCTGGTCGTGATCTACCTGCTCGTGTACTACCGCGGCCTGTCGTTCATCGCGATCCTCAGCCTGATGGTCTCCGCGGTCCTCACGTACACGCTCATGGCGCTGCTCGGAAAGGGCATCGGCTTCGCCCTGAACCTGCCGGCCGTGTGCGGTGCGATCGTCGCCATCGGCATCACCGCGGACTCGTTCATCGTGTACTTCGAGCGCATCCGCGACGAGATCCGCGAGGGCCGCACCCTGCGTCCCGCCGTCGAGCGGGCCTGGCCGCGCGCCCGGCGCACCATCCTGGTCTCCGACTTCGTGTCGTTCCTCGCCGCCGCGGTGCTGTTCATCGTCACCGTCGGCAAGGTGCAGGGCTTCGCGTTCACGCTCGGCCTGACCACCCTGCTCGACGTGGTCGTGGTGTTCCTCTTCACCAAGCCGCTCATGACGCTGATGGCCCGTACGAAGTTCTTCTCCAGCGGACACCCGTGGTCCGGCCTGGACCCGAAGCGCCTGGGCGCCCGCCCGCCGCTGCGGAGCTCCCGCCGCCGCAACCCCGCCCCCGTCGAAGCAAAGGAGGCGTGAGATGTCGAAGCTCGGAGATCTCGGCGCCAAGCTGTACCGCGGCGAGGTCGGCTACGACTTCGTCGGCAAGCGCTTCATCTGGTACGGCGTCTCGATCCTGATCACCATCACGGCGATCGTGGGCCTGGCCGTCCAGGGCCTCAACATGGGCATCGAGTTCAAGGGCGGTGCCGTCTTCACCACCGGCAAGACGACCGTCTCGGACGTCAAGGCCCGGGAGCTCGCCAAGGAGGCCTCCGGCCACGCGGCGATCGTCCAGAAGCTCGGCAACGGCACCCTGCGCATCCAGATCGCCAGCCTGGACACCGACTCCGCCAACGACGTCAAGAAGGAACTGGCGGTCGGCCTCAAGATGCCGGCGGAGGAGATCAACGCCGACCTGGTCGGCCCCAGCTGGGGCGAGCAGATCGCGAACAAGGCCTGGACCGGCCTCGCCGTCTTCATGGTCCTCGTGGTGATCTACCTCGCCATCGCCTTCGAATGGCGCATGGCGGTCGCCGCGCTGATCGCCCTGATCCACGACCTCACCATCACGGTCGGCGTGTACGCGCTCGTCGGCTTCGAGGTCACCCCGGGCACCGTGATCGGTCTGCTGACCATCCTCGGCTACTCCCTCTACGACACCGTCGTCGTCTTCGACGGTCTGAAGGAGGGCTCGAAGGACATCACCAAGCAGACCCGCTACACCTTCGGCGAGATCGCCAACCGCAGCATCAACGGCACCCTGGTCCGCTCGATCAACACCACGGTCGTGGCGCTGCTCCCGGTCGCCGGCCTGCTGTTCATCGGCGGCGGCTTCCTGGGCGCCGGCATGCTGAACGACATCTCGCTGTCGCTGTTCGTCGGCCTCGCGGCCGGTGCGTACTCCTCGATCTTCATCGCGACCCCGCTGGTCGTGGACCTCAAGGAGCGCGAGCCGGCGATGAAGGCCCTGCGCAAGCGGGTCCTCGCCAAGCGGGCCGCCGCGGCCGCCAAGGGCGAGTCCGCGGAGGACGAGGCGTACGCCGCCGACGAGACGCCGCAGATCGTGGCACAGGGCCGGGCCGCGGGGCGGCGGCGATGACCGCACTGCCCCCCGAGGTCCGCGAGCTGCTCCTCAGCCGCATCAAGGACGTGCCGGACTACCCGAAGCCGGGCGTGATGTTCAAGGACATCACCCCGCTGCTGGCCGATCCGGCGGCCTTCGCCGCGCTGACGGACACCCTCGCCGGGCTGGCCGCCCGCTACGGCGCGACGAAGATCGTCGGCCTGGAGGCGCGCGGGTTCATCCTCGCCGCCCCCGCGGCCGTCCAGGCGGGCATCGGCTTCGTGCCGGTCCGCAAGGCCGGCAAGCTGCCCGGGGCGACCCTCGCCCAGGCGTACGAGCTGGAGTACGGCACCGCCGAGATCGAGGTCCACGCCGAGGACCTCCGGGCCGGCGACCGGGTCATGATCATCGATGACGTCCTGGCCACGGGCGGTACGGCCCACGCCTCGCTGTCGCTGATCCGCCGGGCCGGCGCCGAGGTCGCCGGTGTGGCGGTGCTCATGGAGCTGTCGTTCCTGCCGGGACGGGAGCGGCTGGCCGAAGCCCTGGCGGGCGCACCACTGGACGCCCTGATCGTCGTCTGACGACCGTTCGGCGCAACGGCGGCCGCGCAACCGCGCATCGGAGCGGCGGGCACCGGGAATCCTCCCCGGGCCCGCCGCTCCGGCACATCCGGGCCC
>NZ_JACBGN010000191.1 GCF_013401435.1 Streptomyces sp. BR123 | reverse complement strand
CCCCCTCCCACCCGGGAGGGCCGGAGCCGAGTACTCACGGAGGCCGCATGTCCCACGATTCCGCGCACGACGAGGCGCGCCGGGAGCCCGGCGGGGCCGCCGCGGACGGCGCGCCGACGGGCCCGGTCCAGCAGATGGAGGAGCTGATGGCGGCCCTGAACGCCGACCTGTCGCAGCTCGACGCCGAGCTCCAGTCCTCCGCGGACCGCGCCCCCGGCACACCGTCCCCCGCGTCCTCCCGCACCTCGGAGGGCGACCGCTCCTCTTCCCGCCCGTCCTGACCGCGACCCTCCGGGAACCCGCCTGACGGCCGGACCGCCCGGCCCACCGCGCCGCCGGCCGGCGGGACCGTCCCGCCGCCCGCCGGCCGGGCGTTCCGCCCGTCAGGCCGCGCCCGTGGTGGGGCCGCGGTCGGGGACCACGAGCAGGCGCAGGATCGCCCGTACCCGGTCGCTCGACTCGTCGGCCGCGTCGATGGACTCTATGCACTGCCAGTACAGGCCCTCGTCGTCCGTCGCGCAGGCCACGCCGACCAGGGCTATCCCCACCTCGCCCAGCAGCTCCTGGAGTCCGAGCAGTGCCTGCCGGACATCGGCGACGCCGCTGAGCTGTGCCGCTCTCGGCGGGTGGTCGGGCCCGCGGCCCTCCCCGCGCAGGGCGGCTCTGTCGAACACCCCGCAGCCTCTGCCTCCCGCTTCGCCCAGTCCGCTCGCCTCCGATCTCAGCTCCCGCGGTCCGCTGACCGCGAGCCAGTTCCCCACGCCCTGGGCCAGTGCCTGGGCCTGCCAGGCCTCGCCCACGATGTCCAGTGCCGCCCCGCTCTGCGCCAACGCGCGCCGGCCGGCCGTGATGAGCCGTACCGCATCCATATGCCGTCCCCCGTCCGCACGACATCCGCCGTTCTAGCCACTACCCAGAGTGAGGGCAATGAGCCGGTAAAGCCAGGGGCATTCGGAAATCTATGGACACAAACATGGTTGTGAACAACCACATCACTCCGAAGAGTGACTATTTGGTGTCGAGGTTCCCTCAACCGGGAAACGGAGTTCGTTCCTCTCGATCTTCGCGGCGAGCGCATCCAGCACATCCACCCCGAGAACCTCGCAGAATTGCAGCAGATACGCGAGCACGTCGGCCACTTCGTCGGCCACGCGGTGTGCGGATTCCGGCTCCTCCATGACCTTCGCCGACTGTTCCGGCGTCAGCCACTGGAAGATTTCGACCAGTTCCGCCGCCTCGACGCTCAGCGCGACCGCCAGGTTCTTCGGCGTGTGGTACGGCTCCCAGCCGCGCGCGGCGGCGAAGTCGGCCAGCCGCCGCTGGAGTCGGTGCAGCCGCTCCTCGGGACGGCCGTCGTCCGGCCGCCGCTCGTTCGTCTCGCTCATGCACCCAGGTCTACCACCGCGACCCCGGACACCGGGCGGGCGGCCGCCGCGGTCTGCGGGCCCACCGCCGCGACGAGGCGGACCTGCCCGCGCGCGCAGGACAGCAGGGCCAGCCGCAGCAGTTCGGCGGCCTGCCGCGGGTCCAGGCAGCGGTCGAAGCCGTCGGCGAGGACGGTCAGCGCCTGCCGGGCGGACAGGAGTTCGGCGGCCGGGTCCATGGCCAGCACCCCGGGCCCGGTCAGCAGGACCAGGGCCAGCCCGAGGAAGCGGAGTTCGCCGGAGCCGAGCCGGCCGAGTTCGGTGGCGGGCCGTCGGGGGCCGCGCTCCAGCAGCGCAGCGACGAGCCCCCCGCCGGCGGCGCGGACGTCGAGGCCGTGCACCGGGCCCGTGCACGCCGTCCGCACCGCGCCGGTCAGCAGGGCGTGGCGGGTGCCGCACTCGTGGCGCGTCCGGCGCAGTACGTCGGCCAGGTTGGCGCAGTCGCCCAGCAGCCGGCCCTCGCCCTGCGGGACGGGGGCGCGCATGCGCTCGGGCCGCGGATCGCAGGGGAACACCGAGCGCAGGGCCACCACGACCTGCTCGGCGGCGGCGAGGACTTGGCGCTGGCCGGGCGTGGCTCCGGCCACGCGGAGCGGGAGCAAGGCGGTGCCGAGCCGGTCGTCGGGGAGCGGGGCCCGGGTGACCGCGGTGCTGCCGCCGGTGAGCCAGGCGGCCTGGACGCTGCGCCGGCCCGGGTCGCGCAGTGCGGTGCCGAGCAGGATCCGGCCGTCGGTGGAGAGGCGCTCGCCCGCGATCCGCAGCTCGGGCTCGGCCTGTACGGCGAGGTCGAGGCGGACCGGCCCGAGGGGGCCGTCGACGGTGCAGCCGATGCGGAATCCGCGCCGCCCCTGCCCGTCGGGGCGGGCCCCGTCGGGGATCCGGGAGCACGGGTCGGGGAACGCCCGGTCCAGGGTGGCGCCGGACCCGAGCCGGGCCAGGGCCTCCAGGGCGGCCAGGGCCTGGGATTTCCCGCTGCCGCTGGGCCCGGCGAACAGCGTGACGGGGCCGAGCGGGAAGACGGCCGCCCGGTGCGGGCCGAAGGCGGAGAGCCGCAGCTCGGTGACGGCGGGCCGGTGGTGCGCGAGGGCACCGGGGACGGCCGGGCCATCGGCAGCCGGGCCATCGACGGCCGGGCCATCGGCAGCCGGGCCAACGACGGGCGGGCCATCGGCAGCCGGGCCATCAGCGGGCGGGCCTCCGGAAGCCGGCCCGCCGAGGGCGGGCGGGCCGCCGGGAGCCAGGGCGGCGGCTGCGGCTCTCGCCTGCGGCGGGATCGTCAGGGCGGGCCGGAGGAGGCCCGGGAGATCGGCGGCCCGGGCATCCGCCGCGTCCGGCGCGTCCGAAATGGCGTCCATGCGCCGGACGGTACGGGCCGCCGGGCCTCCCTCGCGGCCGGTGAACCGTTCCGCCGCGGCGACCTTCCTACGATCGGGGGACGGCCGCGGCCGCGATCCCCTCGACCTCGGTCCCGACGGGGGCCAGCAGGAAGACGTTCCGGTCGACCCGGTGCATGCCGCTGCCCAGCCCGAAGACGACGCCGCTGCTGAAGTCCAGGATCCGCTTGGCCACCTCGGTGTCCGCACCGGTGAGGTCGAGCAGCACCGGAATCTGGGCGATCAGGTACTCGGCCACCTCCCGGGCGTCGGCGAAGACCTGGACGCGGATCACGACGAAGCGGCGCTGTTCCGCCGCGGACGCCTTGGGGGTCGTGGGGATCGTGCGGTGGTCCACCCGGGAGGGCCACTCGTTGCGGCTGCGCAGGGGGACCACCTGCGCAAGACCCTCCCACTGTTCGTCCGTGACGTCGTACCTGCTCACCGGACCGCCTCGACCGTGCGCTTCATGTGCATCCCCCCATCCTCTCGTGCTTCACCCGTTCAGCCCAACAACGACACGGAGTGGCGGGATCCGGGGTTCACCCACCCCCCGAGGTGGGTTAGGTTAGGCATACCTAAGTTGATCGCGAGGGAGAGATGCGCATGCCCACCGACGCCGAGCGGGTCCGGTCGATCCTGGCCGCCGCCCACTCCATGACCGTGACCGTCGACGGCCTGGCCACCGAGGTCCGCCACCTCGACGGCACGGACCCCCTCGGCCGGCTCCACCTCCACCCCGCCGAGCCCGGCGGCCGCGCCGAACACCGGCCCGCGATCCGGCTGGAGTTCACCGACATCGCCCCCACCCCCGTGCGGGACCGGGTGCGCGCCCGCGTCACGCTGCTCGGCCGCCTCCTCACCCCGTACGCGGACACCGGCCCCGGCACCGATCCCGAGGCCACCACCTGCATGGAGTACGACCGGGCCGTCCTGGAGACCGGCGACGGCCACCGCTCGTACGTCGGACTGCACGCGTTGGAGGCGGCCTCCCCCGACCCGCTCGCGCCGCACGAGGCCGGCATGCTCACCCACCTCCTCGACGACCACGCCGAACTCGTCACCCTCCTGCTCCGCCTGGTCCGGCCCGCGCCCACCGCCGCCCTCGTGCGCGCACTGCCGCTCGCCATGGACCGCCACGGAATCACCCTGCGCCTGGAGGAGGCCCGCGGCCACCGCGACGTCACCCTGCCCTTCCCCTCCCCCCTGGACGACGTCGAGCAGTCCGGCGTGCAGCTCCAGGCCCTCTTCAGCGCGGCCCGCCGCCGTTCCCACCGCAACACGCTGCCCGCCTGACCGGCCCGGGGTCCGCCGCACGCCCCGCTCGTCCGTGCCCCCTCCCCTCTCACCTGAGAGGGGGAGATCACATCCGGTGGTTATGGTCGTCGTCTGGGTGACCCCCCTAGCATTCGGGCCATGACGGTCCTGCCTGACGACGGGCTCTCCCTGGCCGCCGAGTTCCCTGACGCGACGCATGAGCAGTGGCAGCGCCTGGTAGAAGGCGTACTGCGCAAGTCCGGCAAGGACCTAACCGGCGAGGCCGCGGAAGACGCGTTGTCCACGAAGCTCGAGGACGGGCTCACCACCCGCCCGCTGTACACCACGCCCGAAACGCCCCACGACACCGGATTCCCCGGATTCGCCCCCTTCGTACGGGGCGGGAGCGCCGCGGGCAACTCCGCTTCCGGCTGGGACGTGCGGCAGCGGCACCTCGGCACCGACCCCGCCCGGGTCAACGAGGCCGTCCTCGCCGACCTGGAGAACGGCGTCACCTCCCTCTGGCTGAGCCTGGGCCGGGGCGGGCTGCCCGTGGAGTCGCTGGGCCGCGCCCTGGACGGCGTGTACCTGGACCTCGCGCCCGTGTCCCTCGACGCCGGGGCCGAATTCGCCGCGGCCGCCCGCGCCTTGTTCGCCCTGTACGCCGAGCGCGGCGTGGCCCCCGAGGCCGCACGCGCCGCCCTGGGCGCCGACCCGCTGGGCCACGAGGCCCGCACCGGTGAGGAGGCGGACCTCGCCCCGGCCGTCGCCCTCGCCCAGGAGGCGGCCGCGCACTGGCCGGGCGTGCGCGCCCTGTCCGTGGACGCCCAGCCGTACCACGAGGCCGGCGGCTCGGCCGCCGAGGAGCTGGGCCTGTCTCTGGCCACCGGTGTCGCCTACCTGCGCGCCCTCGACGCCGCCGGGCTCGGCATCGAGGCCGCCCTCGGCCAGCTGGAGTTCCGCTACGCGGCCACCGCCGACCAGTTCCTGACGATCGCGAAGCTGCGTGCCGCGCGCCGGCTGTGGGCCCGTGTCGCCGAGGCCTGCGGGGCCGCACAGGCCGGCGCCCAGCGCCAGCACGCCGTGACCTCGCCGGTGATGATGACCCGCCGCGACCCGTGGGTGAACATGCTGCGCACCACCGTCGCCTGCATGGCGGCGGGCGTGGGCGGCGCGGACGCCGTCACCGTCCTGCCCTTCGACCACGCTCTCGGCCTGCCGGACGCGTTCGCGCGCCGCATCGCCCGCAACACCTCCTCCATCCTGCTGGAGGAGTCGCACCTGGCCCGCGTCATCGACCCGGCCGGCGGCTCCTTCTACGTGGAGCGGCTCACCGACGAACTCGCCGACGCCGCCTGGGAGTTCTTCCAGACCGTCGAGAAGGCCGGCGGCCTGCCCGCCGCCCTGCGCTCGGGCCTGGTCGCGGACCGCCTGGCCGCGACCTGGGCGGAGCGCTCCGCCCGCCTGGCCAAGCGCCGCGAACCCATCACCGGTGTCAGCGAGTTCCCGCTGCTCACCGAGCAGCTGCCCGAGCGCGAGAGCGCCCCCGAAGCCCCGTCCGGCGGGCTGCCCCGGGTCCGGCGCGACGAGGCGTACGAGGCGCTGCGCGCCCGCAGCGACGCCCACCTGGCGGCGACCGGCAACCGGCCGCGGATCTTCCTCGCCGCGCTCGGCACGGCGGCGGCGCACACCGCCCGCGCCACGTTCGCCTCGAACCTGTTCCAGGCGGGCGGTGTCCAGCCGGTCCACGACCCGGTGTCGGTAGACGCGGCGACGGCCGCGGGGGCGTATGCGGCGAGCGGCGCCGACGGCATGGCCGTGCTGTGCTCCAGTGACGCGCTGTACGAGGAGCAGGCCGAGGCCGTCGCCGCCGCCCTGCGCTCGGCGGGCGCGACGACCGTCTTCCTCGCGGGCAGGCCCGGCACGGCGGCCGGCGCCGTCGACGAGTACGTCCACGCCGGCTGCGACGCGGTCGCGGTCCTGTCCTCCGTTCTCGACCGGATGGGAGTGGCCCCGTGAGCGGCACCACGACCGGCAGCGGCATCCCCGATTTCTCCGAACTCCCGCTCCGCGGCGGTGCGGCCGCCCCCGCGGCCGGCTCCGCGGACCAGTGGCGCAGCGCCGTCAAGGAGTCCACCGGCACCGCCCCGGGCGACCTGGTGTGGGAGACGCCCGAGGGCATCGGCGTCCAGCCGCTGTACACCGGGCGGGACCTGGAGGGCCTGGACTTCCTGGCGACGTACCCGGGCGTGGCCCCGTACCTGCGCGGCCCCTACCCGACGATGTACGTCAACCAGCCCTGGACGATCCGCCAGTACGCGGGCTTCTCCACGGCCGAGGAGTCGAACGCCTTCTACCGGCGCAACCTCGCGGCCGGCCAGAAGGGCCTGTCGGTGGCCTTCGACCTGCCGACGCACCGCGGCTACGACAGCGACCACCCGCGGGTGACGGGCGACGTCGGCATGGCGGGCGTGGCGATCGACTCCATCTACGACATGCGGCAGTTGTTCGACGGGATCCCGCTGGACAGGATGTCGGTGTCGATGACGATGAACGGCGCGGTGCTGCCGGTCCTCGCCCTCTACATCGTGGCGGCGGAGGAGCAGGGCGTCTCCCCCGACAAGCTCGCCGGGACCATCCAGAACGACATCCTCAAGGAGTTCATGGTCCGCAACACCTACATCTATCCGCCGAAGCCGTCGATGCGGATCATCTCGGACATCTTCTCGTTCACCTCGCAGAAGATGCCGCGGTACAACTCGATCTCGATCTCCGGGTACCACATCCAGGAGGCCGGGGCGACGGCGGACCTGGAGCTGGCGTACACGCTCGCGGACGGTGTGGAGTACCTGCGGGCCGGCCGGGAGGCGGGCCTGGACGTGGACGCGTTCGCGCCGCGCCTGTCCTTCTTCTGGGCGATCGGCATGAACTTCTTCATGGAGGTCGCCAAGCTGCGCGCCGCCCGCCTGCTGTGGGCGAAGCTGGTGAGGCAGTTCGAGCCGAAGAACACCAAGTCCCTTTCCCTGCGCACCCATTCGCAGACCTCGGGCTGGTCGCTGACCGCGCAGGACGTCTTCAACAACGTCACGCGCACCTGCATCGAGGCGATGGCCGCGACCCAGGGCCACACCCAGTCGCTGCACACCAACGCCCTCGACGAGGCACTCGCCCTGCCGACGGACTTCTCCGCCCGTATCGCCCGCAACACGCAGCTGCTGCTCCAGCAGGAGTCGGGCACCTGCCGGTCCATCGACCCGTGGGGCGGCAGCGCGTACGTCGAGAAGCTCACGTACGACCTCGCGCGCCGGGCCTGGCAGCACATCCAGGAGGTCGAGGCGGCCGGCGGCATGGCGCAGGCCATCGACGCCGGCATCCCGAAGCTGCGCGTGGAGGAGGCCGCCGCCCGCACCCAGGCGCGGATCGACTCCGGTCGGCAGCCGGTGATCGGCGTCAACAAGTACCGCGTCGAGAACGACGAGCAGATCGACGTCCTCAAGGTGGACAACTCCTCCGTACGCGCCCAGCAGATCGACAAGCTGCGGCGGCTGCGCGAGGAACGCGACGAGACCCGCACCCAGGACGCGCTGCGCGCCCTGACCAACGCCGCCGAACGGGGCGCCGGGCAGGGCCTGGAGGGCAACCTGCTCGCGCTGGCCGTCGACGCGGCCAGGGCCAAGGCCACCGTCGGCGAGATCTCGGACGCCCTGGAGAAGGTGTACGGACGGCACGCGAGCCAGATCCGTACGATCTCCGGTGTGTACCGCAGCGAAGCAGGCGAATCCCCGAACGTGGAGCGCACCCGTTCCCTCGTCGACCGGTTCGAGGAGGCGGAGGGCCGACGTCCGCGCGTGCTCGTCGCCAAGATGGGCCAGGACGGCCACGACCGCGGCCAGAAGGTCATCGCGACGGCCTTCGCCGACCTGGGCTTCGACGTCGACGTCGGCCCCCTGTTCCAGACCCCGGCGGAGGTGGCCCGCCAGGCCGTCGAGGCGGACGTCCACGTCGTGGGCGTGTCGTCGCTGGCGGCCGGCCACCTGACCCTCGTGCCGGCGCTGCGCGAGCAGCTGGCGGAGGAGGGGCGCGAGGACATCATGATCGTGGTGGGCGGGGTGATCCCGCCGGCCGACGTGCCGACGTTGCTCGACATGGGCGCGGCGGCGGTGTTCCCGCCGGGCACGGTCATCCCGGACGCGGCCCACGACCTGGTGACGCGGCTCGCCGCGGATCTGGGCCACGAGCTGTAGGCGGGCGCCGGTGCCGAAGATCGACATCGAGGCCTACGCGAAGGGGGTGCTCGACGGGAAGCGCGCGTTCATCGCCCGCGCGATCACGCTCGTCGAGTCCACCCACCCCGCGCACCGGGTGCTGGCGCAGACGCTGCTGACCCAGCTGCTGCCGCACTCGGGGCGGGCCCGGCGCATCGGGATCAGCGGGGTGCCGGGCGTCGGCAAGTCCACGTTCATCGACGCGTTCGGCACGATGCTGACCGGGTTGGGGCACCGGGTCGCGGTCCTGGCCGTGGACCCGTCCTCGACCCGTACGGGCGGCTCCATCCTCGGCGACAAGACCCGGATGGAACGGCTGGCGGTGGACCCGGCCGCGTTCGTGCGGCCGTCGCCGTCCGCGGGGACGCTCGGCGGGGTCGCCAAGGCCACCCGCGAGTCGATGATCGTGATGGAGGCGGCCGGCTACGACGTCGTCCTCGTCGAGACCGTCGGTGTCGGACAGTCCGAGACGACGGTCGCGGGGATGGTCGACTCCTTCCTGCTGCTGTCCCTGGCCCGTACCGGGGACCAGCTCCAGGGCATCAAGAAGGGTGTGCTGGAGCTCGCCGACGTCCTGGCGGTGAACAAGGCCGACGGGCCGCACGAGCGGGACGCCCGGGCCGCAGCCCGTGAACTGTCGGGCGCACTGCGGCTGATGCACCCCGCCGACGCGGCGTGGACGCCGCCCGTACTGACCTGCAGCGCGCGGGAGTCCAGCGGGCTGGACGAGGTGTGGTCACGGCTGGAGCAGCACCGGCGGCTGTTGGATGCCGGTGGCCGGCTGGCCGCGAAGCGGGCGGCGCAGCAGGTGGAGTGGACCTGGTCGATGGTCCGGGACGAGCTGCTGCAGCGCCTGCGGGCCGATCCGGCGGTGCGGGACCTGGCCCCCGCCCTGGAGGCCCGGGTCAGGGAGGGCTCCCTCACCCCGACCCTGGCCGCGGACCGCATCCTGGCCGCCTTCACCCGCCCGTAGCGCAACCCGGCCCGGCGGCCCCGCGCAACCTCTGCGCGGGGCCGCCGGGCCGACGCCGCCGCCTGCCGTTTCGCCCCGTCCGGCACCGCCGTCTGCCCATTGCCGCGGCCGCGCCGCCGTTGTGCCGCTGCGCGGAGCGATTCCCCAGCCCCGCCCCTTCCCGAAACCGGGCTCCGCCCGGACCCCGTTCCGGGCGCTTCGCGCCCGGCGCGTTCAAACGCCGCGCGGGCGGGATTTCCCAACCCCGCCGGCGCAGCGCAGCGGCAGGGCAGCGGCAGTGGTCAGGCCGGGGTCAGGGACGGGGCGGGGGCGGCGACTGCGGCGCGGAGGGTGCGGGACCGGCCCTCCGGGGTGTCGGAGGCCAGGAGGGCCGACAGGACTGCGATGCGGGCCTGGCCAGCGCGGAGCGTGCCCGTGGGGACGGCGCCGACGGCGACGAGGTCGACCGCACCGCCGTGCGTGTAGATCTCCGTGACCGGGCCGGCGGCGACCCGCGTGGTCAGGGCGACCAGGACACCGTCGGCGACCGCTGCCTCGACCGCGGCGACGATCTCCGGGGTGGCGTTGCCGGCGCCCGTGCCGACGAGGACGATCCCCCGCGCCCCCGCCGCGACCGCCGCGTTGAACAGCACCGGGTCCCCGTCACAGTGGTGCATCACCATGTCCACGCGCGGCAGCAGCTCCGGCATGGCCGGCAGCGGCAGCGGCTCCGGCCGCTGCGGGGACCGCAGCATGGCGACCTTGCCGAAGCCGATCTTCCCGAGGAGTTCCCGCGAGGGGTCGGCGAACGCGTCCAACGCGACGGACTGGGTCTTGACGGTGCCGCGCGCGGCGTGGACCCGGCCGGCGAAGCAGACGAGGACGCCCAGGCCGCGGGTGGTCGCCGCGGTGAGCAGGGCGTCGTACAGGTTGCCCGGTCCGTCGCCCTCGGCGGTGCCCATGGGCAGCTGGGCGCCGGTGAAGACGACGCTGCGCGGGTCGTGGTGGTGGAGGTCGACGAGGAAGGCCGATTCCTCCAGCGTGTCGGTGCCGTGGGTGACGACGATGCCGTCCACGCCGGGGTCGGCGAGCACCTCGTGCACGGTGCGCAGCAGGGTGAGCTGGTGGGCGGTGGTCAGCCGGGGGCTGTTCACGCTGAAGAGGTCGACGACCTCGACCGTGACGCCCTCGGGGAGCGGCGCGGTGGCCATGACCTCGCGGCCGTCGGCGTCGGCGGCGAAGCCGGAGCCCTGCCAGCGGCTGGCTATCGTGCCGCCGGTGCTGATGACGACGATCCGGCCCATGGTCGCCCTTTCTCTCTCGTACAGATGTGCAGTACAGAGCAATGATAGGGACTTCGACACGCAATACGATTGCCTGTTTCACCCGTTCCACCAGACAGCTCGGGTGATAATTGCGCAATGGATGCGATCGACCGCGAAATCTTGCGCGAGCTCCAGGCCGATGGCCGGCTCAGCAACCAGGAGCTGGCCCAGCGCGTGGGCCTCACCCCCTCCCCCTGCATGCGCCGTGTGCGCCAGCTGGAGCAGGACGGGGTGATCCGCGGCTACCGGGCCGTCATCGATCCCGACGCGGTGGGCCGCGGTTTCGAGGTGCTGGTCTCGGTGGAGGTGCGCCGCGACCGCGAGGCCGTGGAGGCGTTCGAGGCGGCCCTGCAGGACATCCCCGACGTGATCGAGGCGTACCGGCTGTTCGGCAGCCCGGGCTGCCTGCTGCGCATCGCGGTCGCCGACCTGCGCGCGTACGAGCGCCTGTGGATCGAGAAGCTGACCGCGCTGTCGGGAGTCACCGAGGTCAACTCCCAGATCATCATGAAGCGGATCAAGGGGCCCACCGGGCTTCCCGTCTGACCCGCTCCACCCCGTTCCTCCCCGTCCGGCCTCCACGCCCGGGCGCCCGACACCCGATAGCGGTGCCCCCGCGGGCGATAACCCGGCAATAAGGCCCCCTCCTACCTTCTGGATCCAGAACGGATGCTCACACCAGAAGGGGGTGCCGCATGGACTTCCGGCTTCTCGGGCCGGTCGAGGCCAAACGGGGAGGCGGCAGCACGGTCCCGCTCTCCGGTTCCAAGGTGCATACGGTGCTTGCCGCGCTGCTGCTGTCCGAGGGCCGCGTCGTCTCCGATGCCCGGCTGAGCGCCCTCCTGTGGGGGTGGAGCCCGCCGGCCACGGCGAGCGCGCAGATCTACACCTACATGTCGAGGCTGCGCAAGCACCTCGGCGAGGAGGCCTCGATCGTCCGGCGCCAGCCCGGCTACGTGCTGCACGCGCCGGGCGCCTGGACCGACCTCACCGAGTACGTCCGCCTCGACCGGCAGGGCCGGGAGGCCCTCGCCGGGCACCGCCACGAGGACGCCGCCGCGCTGCTGCGGGAGGCGCTCGACCTGTGGCGGGGGACCGCGCTGGCCAACACCACCGAGCAGATGATCGAGGCGGAGCTCCCCCGGCTGGAGGAGACCCGGATGATCACGCTGGAGAGCCGGATCGAGGCCGACCTCGCCCTCGGCCGGCACGAGCAGGTCATCGCCGAGCTGACCGCCCTCGTCGCCGAGCACCCGGTACGCGAGCGGCTGCGGGCCCAGCTGATGACCGCCCTGTACCGGTGCGGCCGGCAGGCCGACGCCCTGCACACCTATTACGAGGGGCGGGCCGTCCTCGCCGACCAGCTCGGCGTGGACCCGGGCGAGGCGCTCGGCTCCACCTACCAGGCGGTGCTCGGCGGGGACCTCGGGCTCACGCCCGCCGCGCCCACGCCCACGCCCACGTCCGCAGCCGCAGCCGCCGTGCGGGGCGGAGGCCCCGCACCGGGCGGAACGGCCGTGCCGGCCATGCTGCCGGCGCTCTACGGGGAGTTCACCGGGCGGCGGGCCGAACTGGCCGCCCTGCGGGCCCGGCTGAGCCGCGAGGACGGCCGCCCGCGCCGCCTGCTGATCACCGGCATGGCCGGTGTCGGCAAGACGGCGCTGGCCGTGCGTGCGGCGCAGGCCTGCGCCGCACGCTTCCCCGACGGGCAGCTGTACGCGGAGCTCCGCCACCCCGACGGCACGCCGAAGGAACCCGCCGAGGTGCTGGTACGGCTGCTGCGCGCGCTGGGCCGGCCGGAGGCGGCCGCCGCCTCCGGCGACCCGGAGGAGCTGGTCCGGCTGTACCGGACGCGGACCGCCGACACCCGGCTGCTGCTCGTGCTGGACGACGCCGTGGGCGACCGGCAGGTGGCCCCGCTGCTGCCCGCCGGGCCCGCGGCGGCCGTGCTGATCACCAGCCGGGCCCGGCTGGCCCGGGTGGCCGGAGCGGACACCACCGCGCTGGCCCCCGTCGACGACGACGAGGCGCTGGAGCTGCTGGCCTCGCTCGCCGGCCGGGACCGGCTCGAGGCCGAGCCGGACGCCTCCGACGACGTGGTGGCCTACTGCGCCGGGCTGCCGCTGGCCCTCACCGTGGCCGGGGCCCGGCTCGCAGCCCGGGCGCACTGGCCGGTATCGCGGCTGGCGGCCCGGCTCGCCGACCCGGACACCCGGCTGGGCGAGCTGGAGTTCGGCGACGTGAGCGTGCGGGAGGCGCTCGTGGACTCCGTACGTCGGCTCGACGGGCCGGAGCTGGCCGCGCTGACGGGACTCGCCGACGGGGACGGCGAGCCGTTCTCCGCCCAGTACGCGGCGCTGGTGCTGGGCACCGCGGAGGAGGAGGCGGAGGCGGCTCTGGACGGCCTGGTCGACCGCGCCCTGCTGGAACTGTCCGGGCTGGACGCCCAGGGGCGGCCGCTGTACCGCTGCCACGACCTCGTCAGGCTGCTGGCAGCCTCGCTGACGACCCGTGAGCTGGACGCCGGCCGGGCCCTGCCCTCCGCGGTGCGGTGACCGGACCGGCGGCGCTCACCAGGAGCCGTGCGACCGGGCGGACACCGTGCCCGTCGGCCGCAGGGCGGGTTCGATGGTCTCCCGCACGATCGTCCACACGTCGCCGACGACACGTTCGCGCGGCGGCCGCGGGGACCGGGACAGGGCGTCGGCGGCGATCGCCCAGGCCGACGCGACGGCAGCCGTCGCCCGCACCTCGGCGGACGGCTTGGGGGCCTTGGCCCGGGCCCGGCCCACGTCGATCCGGAAGGCCAGTTCGGCGGCCTCGCGCAGCTGGACCTCGCGGATGACGCGGTCCGCGGGCAGCGCGAACACGGCCGGCGAGAGCGGGTGGGCGTAGACCTGCCGGACCCAGGTGGAAAAGCGCAGCCGCTCCCGCTCCTCCCAGCCGCCGCGGGCTGCCGGACCGGGGTCGTCGCGCTCGACGGCTTCGGCGATCCGCGCGAAGTACGCGGTGAGGTCCTCGGGGGCCAGGCCGAGCAGCCGGGCGGGCGAACCGGACGCACCGGCAGCGGGCTCGGGGGCCTGCGCCGCAGGAACGGCGCCGGCGGCCCGGTCGGCGATCAGCTGCTCCACGGGGAAGTAGGACTCGATGCTCATGGCTGGACGGCCTTTCGCTGGGGCTGGGGGCAAGGGCACAGGCAAGGGCAAGGGCAAGCAGGGGCGGGGCGGGAATCGGCCGGGACACGGCCGGGCGGCTCAGCAGGGCGGGTGCCGGTGCACCGGGCCGTGCGCGGCGGGACCGGCCGGGCGGGCGAGCGCGACGGCGACGCCCTCGGCGAGGGCCAGGTCCTCCACCGTCCAGGCGGTGGTCCGGCCGCGGTGGGTGTGGAGGATCCGCAC
>NZ_JACBGN010000190.1 GCF_013401435.1 Streptomyces sp. BR123 | reverse complement strand
CACGGGGGAGGTGGGCATACGGATGTCGTTGCGCGTACGGATGCTGCCGGTGCTCTCGAGTACGGAACCGGCTCCGTGGACGGTGTAGGTCCGCCATAGGTCCTCGGGGGAGCCTGTCCGAGCGCGGCGGACCGGCCGTGCAGCGGGCGGAGCGGTTCGATCAGGGGGTTGGTTGGTCATGGTCTTGGCGAGCCCGGCGAGGCCTGCGCGACCGTACGCCCCTCGGCTGCGGGTGTTACAGGGCCCGCGGCGATGGGACATGGCGCCGGGCGCGGAGGTTGTGGGCGCGTGCCAGCTGCTCGCGGCGTGGGCGCTGCTCGTCGTCGCGACGCAGCAGGCGGCGGCGGTCAGATCTGCGGTGATGCTCGGGGTCGGGTCGGTGGCGGCCGTGGCGGTGGGCTTCCTGCACGGGGTGCTGCTCGTCAAACCGTTGGCGGTACTGGGCCGGCTCACCGCCCGTATGACTGCGTGGCCGGAGCCGGTCGCGGTGGCGGTGCTGATGGTGCCGGTGTCGGCACTGCCGGCGCTGCCGGTCCGGTGGTGGCTGCACGGTCACGTCCCGTCGGCCCCCGCCTTCGGGGTGGTGTGGGCCTGCACGGCGGCGAGCGCGGTGCTGCCCACGGTCGCGGGAGCGTGGCTGCGCGGGCATCCGCTCCCGGCGACGACGCTGTGGCGCCGCGGTCTGACGGTGACGGCCGCGACCGTCGGGGTGGCGACGATGGCGGGATTCGTGCTGGAACTGCCGGTGTAGGAAGGGCGGGCGCCGTGCCCCCTCAGGCGTACTCGTCCGCGAACCATGCCTTTGCCGCGCGGGTGTGGAGGGGGAAGGCCAGGTCCGTGGGGGTGTGGAGGACGTGCCAGCCCGTGGTTTCGGCTGTGGGTGTCGACGGTGGGAGGGACTTCGCCGGGCGGGGCGGGAGGAGGCCGAAGACGAGGAGGTGGCCGCCCGGGGAACTCATGGCGTCGGCGAGGGCGACTTCCTCGGGCCGGGCGTGGATGCCGGTCTCCTCGCGCAGTTCGCGGACGACCGCCTCGCGCCAGTCCTCGCCGAAGTCCATGAAACCGCCCGGGAGGGCGATCCCGCCCAGGGCCGGCTCGATGCTGCGGGTGATCACCAGCAGGCCGGTGCCCGACGTGTCCTCGACGGGGAGCAGCGCGACCGCCACCGGGAGCGGATTGCGGTAGGTGACGGCTCCGCAGGCACCGCACGCACGCGGCCAGTCGGCGGTGTCGAACAGGGATCCGCAGGTGGAGCAGTGTGAGTCCTTCGACTGGGGCGGCATCCTGCGATGGTATGCCAAGGGGCATGCGGACGGCGGTGGTTGCGGGGTGTGCGGCGATGCCGGCCGGCGGGTCGGGCGCGCCGGGTTTCGTGGTGCTGGCGGATGTGGATCCGACGATCGGCCAGGACATCCGGTACGCCACCCCGCACGATTTCACGGGTCGCGTGGTCGACGGCTACGAGGAGGCCGTGTGCCTGCTGGCCCGGCCTGCGGCCGAGGCGCTGCGGAGGGCTCAGCGGCTGCTGCTGGCGCGGGGCCATTCGCTGCTGGTGTACGACTGCTACCGGCCGCAGCGGGCCGTGGACCGGTTCGTGCGGTGGGCCGGGGATCCGGACGACCGGCGGACGAAGGCGTAGTTCTGTCCACGGGTCGACAAGGCGCGGCTGATTCCGGACGGGTACATCGCCGAGAAGTCCGGGCACAGCCGCGGGAGCACGGTGGACGTGTCGCTGGTGCGGCTTCCGCTGCGGCGCCCCGTGGACATGGGGACTCCTTTCGACCTGTTCGATCCGCTCTCGCACACCGATGACCCGCGGGTCCCGGCCGCCGCGCGGGCCAATCGGCAGCTGCTCAAGCGGGTGCTGACGGCGGAGGGGTTCGTGAACCTGCCCGAGGAGTGGTGGCACTACACCTTCAAGCCCGAGGCCTTTGCGGGCACTCACTTCGACTTCCCGGTCGCTGTCCGTTCCGTGCGCGACATGGCAAACTTCTGACGGATCGTCAGATAAGTGGCACTGCTCGGGAGGGGTCTTGGAACGCACACCTGCACCCGTCGTGGACGGGTGGTTCACCGACACCGGTGCGGAGGGCGGCTTCCGGCTGCTCGGCACCCGGTGCTCCGCCTGCGCCGCGGTGTTCTTCCCGCGCGAGGACGCGTACTGCCGCAACCCCCGCTGCCCCGGCGACGGCGCGCCGGCCGAGGTGCCGCTGTCGCCGCGCGGGCGGGTGTGGTCGTACACCGACGGGCGCTACCGGCCGCCCGC
This sequence comes from Streptomyces sp. BR123, assembly GCF_013401435.1. Lineage (GTDB taxonomy): Bacteria > Actinomycetota > Actinomycetes > Streptomycetales > Streptomycetaceae > Streptomyces. The sequence goes on along the minus strand of NZ_JACBGN010000190.1, from coordinate 11,732 downwards.
ACCGTACGTGTCGGATCCGGACGCGCCCTGGGAGCCGTACACCCTGGTCGCGGTGGAGCTGGAGGCCGAGGGGATGGTGGTGCTCGGGCAGGCGGCGCCCGGGGTCACGGTCGCCGATCTGGCGGTCGGGATGGAGGTCGAGGTCGTGGGCGGGGTGCTCGCCGGGACCGGTGGCGACGCGGGCGGCGCGGGCGGCGGATGGACCACCTGGTGGTTCCGGCCCGTGCCCGCGCCCGAGGCGGGGGGTGCGTCGTGAGCGGGTGCCGCGATGTCGCCGTGCTCGGGGCCGGGATGCATCCGTGGGGCAAGTGGGGCCGCAGTTTCGTCTCCTACGGGCGGGTGGCCGCGCGGGCCGCGCTCGCCGACGCCGGGCTGGACTGGACCGACGTGCAGTCCGTCGTCGGGGCGAACACGGTGCGCTCCGGGTACCCGGGCCATGTGGCGGGCGCGACCTTCGCCCAGGCGCTCGGCTGGCAGGGGGCGCGGGTGACCAGCGTGTACGCGGCGTGCGCGTCGGGAGCCCAGGCCATCGGTGCGGCCCGGGCGCAGATCCTGGCGGGACTGGCCGACGTCGTGCTGGTGGTGGGGGCCGACGCGGCGCCCAAGGGGTTCTTCGCCCCTGCGGGCGGGGACCGGCCGGACGATCCGGACTGGTTGCGGTTCCGGCTGCTGGGCGCCACGAACCCGGCCTATTTCGCGTTGTACGCCCGCCGCCGGATGGCCCTGTACGGGGACACGCCGGAGGACTTCGCCCGGGTCAAGGTGAAGAACGCGGCGGCCGGGGCGCTCAACCCCCTCGCCCGCTACCGCAAGGCGGTGACGGCCGGGGAGGTGGCGGCGTCGGCCGTGGTCGCCGATCCGCTGCGGCTGCTCGACATCTGCGCGACCTCGGACGGGGGCGCGGCGGTGGTGCTGAGCAGCATGGACTTCGCGCGGGCGCGCGGGGTGGCGGACCCGGTGCGGATCCGGGCGGTGTCGACGGTGACGCCGGTGTATCCCCGTACGGTGCTGGACCTGCCGGACATCGCCACGGACTCGGTGACGGGCGCGGCGCCGGTGCCGGGCTCGTTCCGGGCGTCCATTGCCCGGGCCGCGTACGAGGAGGCCGGGACCGGGCCGGAGGACCTCTCGCTGGCCGAGGTGTACGACCTGTCCACCGCGCTGGAGCTGCAGTGGTACGAGGACATCGGCCTGTGCGGGGAGGGAGAGGGGGCGGCGCTGCTGCGCAAGGGGGTGACCTCGCCCGGCGGGCGGGTTCCCGTCAACACCAGTGGCGGTCTGGCCTCCTTCGGGGAGGCGGTGCCGGCGCAGGCGATCGCGCAGGTGTGCGAGTTGGCGTGGCAGTTGCGCGGTACGGCCGGGGAACGGCAGGTGCCGGGGGCCCGCGTCGGGATCACCGCGAACCAGGGCCTGTTCGGCCACGGGTCGGCGGTCGTGGCCGTACGGTGACGACCGCCGGGTGGGCGGAACGTCGGCGGACGGGCGGCGGGACCTCGGCGGACGGACAGCGGAAACGAGCGCGGCGCTCGTGCTTGACGCCCCCGGGCGGCGGGTTCACACTCGCTCCACGGACTCGCGCGCGGAACCCGCAACCGACCCCGCCCCCCATGAGAGCTGCGGCCCGTACCCCAGTCGGCGGGGGTACGGGCCGCCTCCGTGCACGGAGGGCGGCCCGGCCCGGACCCGGTGCTCAGGGGCTCGCGGGCAGGTTCCGGCGGCGGGCGCGGGCCAGGGACATCGCGTGTTCCACGACCCCGACGAGGACGTCCTTGACGGATTCCCGGTCGCGCGCGTCGCAGAGCAGCACCGGCACCCCCGGGTCGAGGTCGAGTGCCTCGCGTACGGACACCACCGGGTGGCGTTCGGCGCCGTCGAAGCAGTTCACGGCGACCGTGAACGGGATCCCACGGCGTTCGAAGTAGTCGACGGCCGCGAAGCAGTCGGCGAGCCGGCGGGTGTCGGCGAGGACCACCGCGCCGAGGGCGCCCTGGGCCAGTTCGTCCCAGAGGAACCAGAAACGGTCCTGTCCGGGGGTGCCGAAGAGGTACAGGACCAGGTCCTCGCGCAGGGTGATGCGTCCGAAGTCCATGGCCACGGTGGTCGTGCTCTTGCCCTCCACTCCCCCGGTGTCGTCGATGCCGATGCCGGGCTCGGAGAGGTCCTCCTCGGTGCGGAGCGGTCTGATCTCGCTGACGGCTCCGACCATGGTGGTCTTGCCGACCCCGAAGCCGCCCGCGACGAGGATCTTCAGGGTCAGCGGCTCGACCGGAGACACGGCGTGCATGGCACCGGTGCGGCTAGAGCGCCCGAAGGCCATCGATCACCTCACGCAGAATGGATTCATCGGGCAGTTCGGCCGGCGGTACCGGCCGGGTCACATGGACCGCTTCCTCGTCGGCCAGGTCCCCGATCAGGACCCGCACGACCCCGACTGCGAGGTCGAGTTCGGCCGCCAGCTCGGCGACCGACTGCGGCCGTTCGCGGCACAGGTCGAGGATGTGGGCGTGCTCCGGGGACAGGCTCATCTCCCAGACCGGGTCGTCGGCCGCCGGTTCGGCGACGACGAGCGCGATCAGGTCGAGCCGGTACCGGGAGGCGTGACTGGTCCGGCCGCGGGTCATCGCGTACGGGCGTACGACGGGACCGGCGTCGTCGTCGAACCAGTGGGGGTGGGCGGGGTCCGGCGCGGTGCCGGCACCGGGATCCGCGGGGTCCACGCAGCCCCCGTAACCCCGGTGGTCCCCGTGGTTTTCCTGGTCCCCGTGGTCCCCGTAGTCGCCTTTGTCCCCGTGGTGCCGCTGGTCCCGGTTCTCCCGGTGGTCCTGGCCTGGATCACTCATACCGTCCGTTTCACCCCCCGGCTGGCAGCCCGGAGCGCGGCGCGGTCGCCAGGTGGTCGCCCACCCGCTTGACCATCAAGGTCATCTCGTACGCGACCTGCCCCACGTCGGAGTCGGCGTCCGAGAGCACGGCCAGGCAGCTGCCCTCGCCGGCGGCCATGACGAAGAGGAAGGCCTCGTCCAGTTCGACCACGGTCTGGCGGACGCCGCCGGATTCGAAGTGGCGGCCGACGCCCTTGGCCAGGCTGTGGAAGCCGGAGGCCACGGCGGCGAGGTGCTCGCTGTCCTCGCGGGTCAGGTCCTTGGAGCTGCCGGTGGGCAGGCCGTCCCCGGAGAGGATCACTGCCTTGCGGATGCTGCCGACCCGGTCGACGAGCTCGTCGAGCAGCCAGTTGAGCTGACCGGAGCCGCGGCTCCGGGTGTCGTTGCCGGTCTGCGGTGCGGTCATCGACCGTCCCCCTCGTTCTCGTTCTCGCTCTGGTGCGCGGGACCGGTGGTGGCGCTGGTGCCCGTCCCGGCCTCGGACTGCTGCTGGGCCTGCTGTGCCTGCTGTTCCTGCTGTTTGCGGCCCGCCGTCCAGCCTCGCTGGAGTGCGGACATGCGCGAGCGGACTTCCTCGGCGTCCCGGTCGGCCACCGGGTCCGCGACGGGTTCGGCGGGTGCCGCGCCCGCGCTCCTCTTCTTCAGCTGGGGCGCCAGGCTGGCCTGGCGAACGCGCTTGGGCAGCCCGCCGGGGCCCGTTGCCTGCCCGGATGCAGCCTGCCCGGGGGCCGGCTCGGGCCCGCCCGCGGGCTGCGGGGCCTGCGGGACCGCGGAGACCGGACGGGGCTCGACGCGGCGCCCGTGTTCGGCGACGAGCGTGGGGGTGGGGCGACGGCGCGGCAGCGGTACGGGGCCGGCGCTCCGGGCGCCGTCCGGACGGGAGCCGCGCAGCGCGTCGGAGCGGTGGCTGTCCAGCCGGACCGGGCCGGTGGGGGCCAGCGGTTCCCGCTCGCGGTCGCGGTCGCGGGTCGGCCTCCGGTCGGGGTGCGACCGGTCGGCGGGGCGCAGCCCCAGCAGGGCGCTGCGCGGGGTGCCGTTGGGCGGGGTCTCGTCGTCCAGGGTGGCCATGGCGGGGCGGCGGCCGGTGCCGACCGGTCCGCCGATGCCGTGGGCCATCTCGTCCAGGGCGGCGGGGTCTTCGAGGCCGTCGAGGCCGAGTGCGCCGACGGGGGCCTCCAGTTCGACCGGGCGGCGGCTGTCGCCGGAGCGCAGGGGGCGGCCGGCGGCGGGGCTGCGCCGCAGGGCCGTCGGGGCGGTGCGGGCGGGCCGCTTGCCGCCGGTGCCGGGCGCGGAGCCGGGCCTGCCGTGCTTGCCGTCACCGATGCGCAGACCGGTGCCGTTGGTGTCGGGAGCGTCGGTGAGCAGGGCGGCGGGGAGGAGGACCACGGCGGTGGTGCCCCCGTAAGGGCTGGGCTGGAGGACGACCTTGATGCCGTGGCGCTGCGCGAGGCGGCTGACGACGAACAGGCCGAGCCGGTCGGTGTCGGAGAGCTCGAACTCGGGCGTCTCGGCGAGCCGGAGGTTCGCGTCGAGCATGGCCTCGGGGTTCATGCCGAGGCCGCGGTCGTGGATCTCCAGGGTGAAGCCGTTGGCGACGTGCTCGCCGTGGACCTGGACGGCGGTGTGCGGGGGCGAGAAGACGGTGGCGTTCTCGAGGAGTTCGGCGACGAGGTGGGTGACGTCGGCGACGGCGGGGCCGGCGATGCCGAGGCGCGGCAGGCGGCGCACCTCGATGCGTTCGTAGTCCTCGACCTCGGCGACGGCGGCGCGTACGACGTCCATGAGCTGGACGGGCTTGCGCCACTGGCGGGAGGGGGCGGCGCCGGAGAGGATCACGAGGCCCTCGGCGTGGCGGCGCATGCGGGTGGTCATGTGGTCGAGGCGGAAGAGGTCGGCGAGCTCCTCGGCGTCCTCGGTGCGCCGTTCCATGGTGTCGAGCAGGGTGAGCTGGCGGTGCAGGAGCACCTGGTTGCGGCGGGCGAGGTTGACGAAGACCTCTGAGACGCCCTTGCGGAGCTCGGCCTGCTTGACGGCGGCCTCGACGGCGGCGCGCTGGAGGGTGTTGAGGGCCGCCCCGACCTGGCCGACCTCGTCCTTCTCGTACTCGAGGCGGGGGGCTTCGGTCTCGACGTCGACGTGTTCGCCGGCGGCGAGGCGGCGCATGACGGCGGGCAGGCGGACGCCGGAGACCTCGTGGGCCTCCTTGCGCAGGCGGGACAGGTCGCGGACGAGGTCGCGGCCGATGCGCACGGAGAGGATCACGGAGACGAGGAGGGCGAGGAAGCCGAGGATGCCGGCGACGGCCGCCTGGAGGAGGACGGACATGGCGACGGGTTCGACGCGCTTCTGGTAGCGGTCGCCGGCGGCCGTGCCCATGGTGGCGAGGTCGTCGAGGACCTTGTTCGCGGCCTCGTCCCACTGGGCGGGGGTGATGCTGCGCGGGTTCTTTCCGGCGCCGCCGGCGAGGAACCGATCCTCCGCGTCGCGCAGCGGCTTGGTCTGGGGGCCCTTCCAGTACTGCTCGAATATCTCCCGGTCGGCGGCGGGGAGGATGGCGAGGTTGAAGCCGTAGAGCAGGTTGCGGTTGGCGGCGAAGTCCGAGACGTGCCGCAGGTCGGTGGCGACGACGTTGCGGGCGGCGAGGGCGGAGGCGATGACGGCGTCCTCGCGGGAGAGCGTCTCGCGGGCGCGGGTGATGCCGACGAGGGCCCGGCCCTGCTTGTCCATCTCCACGTTCTCCAGGGCGTGGAGGTTCATCAGGAAGTCGTAGCAGGGGTCGATGAGGCGGCTGTAGAGCTCGAGCGCCTGGTTGGGGTCGAGGGTGTTCTGGTCGACGGAGCGGCGCAGGACGCCGATGTCGTGGAAGGCGTCGAGGATGGAGCCCAGCCGCTGGGCGGCCGCCGGTGCGAGTTCCTCGGCGACCTCGGGGTCCTTGGCGTTCTTGCTGATGCGGTCGACGAGTTCGTCGGTGGCGGCGCGCCGCTTGGCGAGTTCGGCGGTGGCCGCGGAGGCGCGGGGGTCGCCGATGACGACGAGGGTCTGGCGGCGTTCCTTCTGCAGGACGCGGACGACGTCCTCGATCGGGTAGCCGACCTTGTCGATGACGTAGGCGACGTCGAGGAGCTGCAGGGCCTCCCGGCCGGTGACGACGGTGGAGAAGCTCCAGAGCGCGGTGAGGGAGACGAGCGGCACGAGCAGCAGCGCCACGATCTTCCGGCGGATGGACTTCCCGCGAAGCCGCATGGCCTCTCCAGCCTCCCCCAGCTCAACCCCCGGTCTGGGGATTGGTGTTCCGTCGTTCAAACGGCGTGAGCCTACTACTGCAGTGCGACGGCTTCGAAGGCGTGTCCGGACGTTTTCGGCCGGACGCCCCGGTGAAGATCGGGAGTTGTCCGATACTTCCGGTCAAGTGCGGCCCGTTATGTGGCAGATGACACTTCGTGAGGCGTCGGTCCCATGGACGGGACGGATGGCTGGAACTCTTCGTTCCGGCGGACGCGGAAGGTGCGGGTGGGGGCCGGCGGAGTGGGGGAAAGTACCGCGATGCGGGAATCTCTCGGCGCCGCCGTACGTCTACCTGTTCGAGGGGATTCGTCGGGCGCAGGTCGTTCGGCCGGGGGCTGCCGGGTAGACATCACCGGCAGTGCGGAGGGGAGGGCGCGGGCCATGGGAATCTACGAGGGCATGGGCGCGGCAGCGGGATCGGGGGCCGGCGCGGAGACTGCAGGGGGCGCGGGCCCGGGTGGGCCGAGGCCGTCGCTGTGGCAGGAGGAGCCGGTCGGGCGGCGGCGGCTGCCGGATCCGGTGCGGGAGTCGGCGGTGCGGGCGGTGCTGATCGTGGCCGTCACGCTGACCGGGGCGACGATCACCTTCTTCCTCACGCTGACCGGCTCCTGGCTGGCCTTCCCGATGGCGCTCGTGTCGATAGCCGGGACCGTGGTGGCGACGTGGTCCGTGCTGGACGTGCTGATCACCCGGCAGATGTGGAACCAGCGGTACGGCGTCGTGTCGGAGCCGAGCAGCACGGCGCGGAGCTCGCGGCGCCAGGCGCGCCGGGCCCGGCGGGAGGCCCGGTCGGCCGGTCGAATACCGCGGAACGGCAGGCCGCCGGCGGCGTGGCCGTCCGCGGCCGCCGACTCCCGCTACGGGGCGACCGGCCGGGGCTGAGCCTGTGCCCGGCCGCGGCAGTGCCCGCCCGTACCGGCCGCCCTGGGACGGCCGGCCGGCTGACGGGTGCGGTACCGCCCGCGGGCCGGACGGGCCGGCCGGCGGGCGGGGGTGCGGTTGGTCAGCCGGCCGCGCCGGTGCGGCGGAACATGCGGGTCGCGGTGATCTCGCCGTGGATCGTCTCGCCCTCGGCGGACGGCTGGGGCAGGCCGGGGCGCAGGTGCTCCTCGACACTGATGTACTTCAGCCCGGCCCGCAGGTCCGCGTCGTTGCGCAGTCGGATGACCAGCGGGAACTCGGCCAGGGCCGTCGTGTCGAACAGGCCCGTGGTGTACAGCAGCTGGACGCCGAGCGCGTCGGAGACGGCCCTTTGGAGTTCCAGCAGATACGTGGCGTTGGCGCGGCCGATGGGGTTGTCGAGGAACAGCGTGCCGGCGTGGCGGTGCTTGTCGCGGCCGCGGTCGTTGCTGCGCAGCGCCGCCATGGTGCAGTAGAGCGCGATCGCGGCGGTCAGCAGCTGGCCGCCGGAGAAGACGTCGCCCATCTGGCCGACGGGGACCCGCTCGGCGCGCAGCACGGCGTCCGGCTTGAGGATCTCCACCGCGATGCCCTTGGGCTCCAGGGCTGCCTGGACTCCGCGGAGCAGTAGGGACATGCCGTCGCGGCGGCCCTCGCCGAAGGCGGCGTTCTTCTTGACCGCGGACCGGGTGGCGTCGTCGATGACCTCGCCCAGGCGTTCCGTGAGGGTGGCCTGGTCGGGTTCCTCGAAGCGGATGCGCAGGAACTCCTGGCCCGACCATTCGCCGAGGCCGTCGGGGAGGCGGGAGAGCCGCTGGGCGGAGCGCAGGGTGGCCAGCGCGGACTCCACCAGTCCGCGGAGCCGGTCGACGATGCTGTCGCGGTTGCGTTCCAGCTGCGCGAGTTCGTCCGTGAGGACGCGCAGGCGGGGTGCGAAGGCGGCCGCCCAGGCCGCGGCGTGCTCGGGCAGGGCGGAGGCGGGCAGTTCTCGGATCTGCTGGCGCGCGGGGGTGCGTACCTGCTCGTAGCGGGTGGCGTTGGCGTGCCGGACGAGGATGTCGCTCGCCTCGCGTACGGCGGCCTCGGCGGCGGAGAGGTCGGCGGCCGCGGCGCGCAGGGAGCGGCGGGTCTCGGCGGCGGACTGCCGGGCCTCCTCCAGGCTGCCGGGGTGGGCGGTGGGCTCCTGCTCGTCGTCGTGCGGTGTGTGGTCGCGCAGCAGGTCCCGCAGGAGGGCGGCGGTCTCGTCGAAGCCGCCGGCGCCGTCCTCGGCGGCGCGGTGGGCGCGCAGCAGGTCGGTGTGGGCGGCCCGGGCCGTTTCCACGGCGGCGCTGTGGGCGGCGAGCTGGGCGGTGGCGGTGCGCAGCAGGATCTGCGCCTGTTCGACGTCCCCGGGGATCATCTCCTCGGGCAGGTCGGTGTGGGCCTCGCCGTCGGCCGGGGCGTGGCGTTCGGCCTCGCCGCGGAGCCGGCCGAGCTGCTCGCTGGCCGCCGAGGCGCGGCTCTCCAGCATCTGGACGAGGGCCTCGGCGCGGGCGGCGGCCGCCTGGCGGGAGGGGCCGTCGGCGCCGTCGGTGCCTTCGAGGAGCTGGGCGGCGCGGGTGCGGACCTTGTTGGTGAGCCGGTCGAGTTCGGCGAGGGCGGCGCTCTCGTCGCTCTCGGCCCGAGCCTGTTCGGCCCGCAGGTCGGCGCCGACGCCGACCTTCTCGTAGAGCTGCGAGGCGGCCCGGTAGGCCTCGCGGAGGTCGGGCAGGGGGCGGTGGCCGGCCTGGGCGGTGTTGTCGTCGTCCGGGAGGGTTTCGGGGGCGCCGGCGATCTCGGCGCGTTCGGCGCGCAGGGCGCGGGCCGTGCGCCGGGCATCGTCGGCGGCGCGCTGGGCGGCGCGGCGGTCCTCGTCGGCGGCGCGGGCCCGGTCGAGGCAGATCTCGGCACGGGCCTCGCATTCGGCTGCCTCGTCGGCGAGCTCGCGGGCCTTGACCTGCCATCCGGCGCGCTCGCGCAGGCGGAAGGCAAGGCCGGCGAGGGCGTCGGCTGCGCGGCGGGCGCGCTGGGCGGCGTCCTGGCGCTCGTCGCGGACGCGGGCGGCGTCTGCGGCGGCCTCCTCGGCCTCGGCGCGGGCGGTGCGGGCCTCGGCGAGTTCGGCGTCGGTCTCCTCGGCGAAGGTGCGGGCGGCCTTGGCCTGCTCGGCGAGCTCGGTGAGGCGGCCGGGCGGGCAGCCGGTGCGCCAGGAGGCGAGCCGGGCGGCGAGTTCCCGGTCTCCGGCGAGGCGGGCGGCGAGGTCGCGGATCTCGGTGTCGCGGGCGGTGGCGCGGGCGCGCAGGGCCTGGCGTTCCTCGTCGGCGGCGTGCTCGTCGTGCATGGCCGGGTTCGGCGGGACGATGAAGATGCCGGGGGTGCCGCCGTCCGGGCCGGCGCCGGCCGGGGGGACGGGGGCGAGGAGGGCCGCGGCCGTGCCGACGGCGACGGTGGAGCGGGGGAGCAGGGCGGCGCCGCCGAGGACCTCGCGGGCCCGGGAGTGGGTGTCGGGGTCGGTGATGATGACGCCGTCGACGAGCTCGGGGCGGGCCGCGAGGACGGCCGCGTGGTCGGCGGGGTCGACGGACTGGGCGAGGTAGCGCCAGCCGGGCAGGGCGGGGATGCCGTGCTCGCCGAGGAATTCGACGGTGGCGAGGACATCGGGGCCGGGCGGGAGGAGGCCGCCGTCGCCGAGGGCGCCGAGGATGCGGGCGTCGTCGGCGGCGGCGGTACGCAGGTCGAAGAGCTGGCGTTCGGCGGAGGCGACGGCCTCGCCGAGGAGGGTACGCAGGTCCTCGGCGTTCCGGTCGAGGTCGGCGGCGCAGAGCCCGCCGGCGGCATCGTGGGCCGGGTCCGTGTCGGTGGCGCCCGGGGCGCCGTCCGCGCCGCGCGGGCGGGGGACGGTGACGGTCCGGGCCGCGGAGGACGGGAGGCCGAGGAGTTCGGCGAGGCGGGGGGACTCGGCCAGGGAGGCGGCGGCGAGCTGCTCGGCGGCGTGGGCGGCCTCGGCGGCGTCCGCGGCGTCCGCGGCGCGGGCGGCGGTGAGTTCGGCACGGGATTCCGCGGCGGCGGCCTCCCGGGCGGCGTCGGCGGCGGTCCGGGCGGCGTCGCGGGCCTCGTCCCAGGCGGCGACGGCGACGGTTTCGGCGTCGCTGGCGGCGAGGGCGGCGCGGGCCGGGTCGGCGTCGGGCGCGGAGTCGTCCAGCCAGCCGGCGCGGACGGCCTCGGCGGTCTCCTGCTGGACCTCGGCGAGCCGGGCCCGCAGGTGCTCGGCCTCACTGCGGGCGCGCTGGGCGGCGGTCGCGGCGGCGGTGGCGTCGCGGTGGGCGGCCTCGCCGGCGGCCTGGAGCGCGGCGGAGCGTTCCTCCTCCTCGTTGGCCACGTTCTCGCCCTGCTCGGCGGCGGTGTGCAGGGCCCGTACGAGGGCGGCGGCTGCCGAGGCGCGGGCGGCGAGGGCCGGGGCGGCGTCCCGCTCGGCCTCCAGGATGGCGGCGGCGACGCGGGCGGAGCGGTCGGCGGCGGCCCGGTGGCGCAGTACGGTCTCGGCGGCCTGCCAGGCGGCGTGCAGGGTGCGGGCTTCCAGGAGTTCGCGGCGCTGGGCGGTGGCGGCTTTGTCGGCGACGGTCAGGGCCAGCGAGGCGTGCCGGTAGGCGAGTTCGGCGGCAATGGCGGCGCTGCGGTCGCGGGAGGCCTCGGCGGCGGTGACGGCGTGGGCGGCGCCGGTGACGCGCTGGGCGAGGTCGGCGGCGCGGTCGCGTTCCCCGGCGGCGCGCGCGGACAGCCGCCGGGCGAGGGTGCGGGTGCGGCGCTCGGCTCCGGCGTGGATGTCGCGGAGCCGGGAGCGGGTCTCCGCAGCCTCGACGATCTTGGTGAGGAGGTCCACGGAGCCGGCGGTGAAGTCCCGTTCGGCCATCAGCTCGGCGCGGCGGCCGAGCTTGTTGCCGAAGCCGTGGACGAGGTCGGCGAGGCCGTCGGTGTCGCGGGTGTCGGTGACGGCGCGCAGCAGGAGGTCGGTGAAGTCGGAGTCCTTCTTGACCGCGAAGAGGCCTGCGGCCTCGCCCTCGTCGGCGTTCATCTCACGCTGGTAGCGGAAGAGTTCGGGGTCGAGGCCGAGTTCGGTGAGGTGCTCGTTCCAGCGGTCGTGGATCTCCTCGAAGTACACCTCGAGGTGGGGGTACGCCTTGCCGGCCTCGGTGAGGGCGTCGCGGAAGCCCTTCATGGTGCGGCGGCGGCCCTGGGCGCCGGAGGCGCCTTCGACGGGCGGGCGGACCGCGGTGGACTCGGCGACGGGCAGGTTGTCGAGGCTGAGACCGGGGCCGGGGCGGAAGGAGTACCAGGCCTCGGCGAACTTGCGCGGGTCGTTGGAGACCTGGCGGCCGCGCCATTCGCTGACCTTGCCGACGACGACGCATTCACCGGTCTGGGTGTGCTGCCACTCCAGGGCGACGTGGCCGCAGTCGTCGGCGAGCAGGAACTTGCGCAGCACGCCGGAGCTGGCGCCGCCGAGGGTGTTGCGGTGGCCGGGCAGCATCACCGAGAAGATCAGCTTGAGCAGGACGGACTTGCCGCCGCCGTTCTCCAGGAAGAGCACGCCGGCGGGGGCGGGGCGGCGCGGCGGGCCGGCGGGCTCGTCCTCGAAGAACTCCGCCTGGG